>NZ_LT703001.1:2660000-2978800 GCF_900149705.1 Sphingorhabdus sp. Alg231-15
GCGGGTAGTTTGACTGGGGCGGTCGCCTCCTAAAGAGTAACGGAGGCGCGCGATGGTGGGCTCAGGACGGTTGGAAACCGTCTGTTAGAGTGCAATGGCATAAGCCCGCCTGACTGCGAGACTGACAAGTCGAGCAGAGACGAAAGTCGGTCATAGTGATCCGGTGGTCCCTCGTGGAAGGGCCATCGCTCAACGGATAAAAGGTACGCCGGGGATAACAGGCTGATGATTCCCAAGAGCTCATATCGACGGAATCGTTTGGCACCTCGATGTCGGCTCATCACATCCTGGGGCTGGAGCAGGTCCCAAGGGTTTGGCTGTTCGCCAATTAAAGTGGTACGTGAGCTGGGTTCAGAACGTCGCGAGACAGTTTGGTCCCTATCTGCCGTGGGCGTCGATAATTGAGAGGAGTTGACCCTAGTACGAGAGGACCGGGTTGAACATACCTCTGGTGTACCAGTCATGCCGCCAGGCGTGCTGCTGGGTAGCTATGTATGGACGGGATAACCGCTGAAAGCATCTAAGCGGGAAGCCTCCCTCGAGATAAGTTATCATAGAGTCGTGGAAGACCACCACGTTGATAGGCTGGGTGTGGAAGTGCAGTAATGCATGAAGCTAACCAGTCCTAATTACTCAATTCGCGCTTGTAGAATCCCGCCATCAACAACAATGTTGGAAGACAATGTCGTTGATGCTGGACATTATAAGCTCAGCCCACGGTAATATGTGCATGGATTTAAACATGCATATCTTACCAACGAACTATCGATTAAAAGACCCGTGATTACAGCTTATGCGCTTGCTTCATTGCTTGGTGGCCATAGCATCTGTGCCCCACCCGATCCCATCTCGAACTCGGCCGTGAAACCAGATTGCGCCGATGGTACTTTGTCTTAAGGCATGGAAGAGTAGGTCGTCGCCAGGCATTGCAGCAGGCGCATGGAGATGTAGTTACGAGGAAATAACCCATTCACTTTTTCAAAAAGCGGCCTGTCCATTGATTGGGCCGGCCGCTTTTTTAGTTTTGGCAGTCATTGCAATATGACTACCATTGGTGGCGCGGGATGGAGCAGTCCGGTAGCTCGTCAGGCTCATAACCTGAAGGTCGTAGGTTCAAATCCTACTCCCGCAACCAACAACAAGCCCCGCCTCGTGCGGGGTTTTCTGTTTTTGCTATTGACGCGGAGCAGGTTTCAGCCTCGCCCAAGGAGCCTGTCCCCAAATTTCGCCGAATTCACCGCCACCGGATTGAAAGAATATGGCTAGATTTGTGCGGCTTTGTCATTGGATCAGCACAGGGTAAAAATTTGGGTGAAAAGAGCAGTAAACCGGCATTGACAAGCATCTCGAATTACCGCTAAGCGCATCGCCTACCCCGTGCCCAGATGGCGGAATTGGTAGACGCGCTAGCTTCAGGTGCTAGTATTCGCAAGGATGTGGAGGTTCGAGTCCTCTTCTGGGCACCAGATACTTGAGTAATACACTGATATAGATGCATTTAATTTGATCTAGAAATATGGCCCACCTTATAGACCACCCCTCAATCTGAGTTGTAATGAGTCTGTATGTTCATCTAACGGGCAGGTGATTTTGAGTAGCTCTCTGAACTCCAACTCCCGCACTCGTCATCTGACTGCTTTTGACCTGGCCTTCACATACGAACGGTGCTATGCTGCCTATCGATGGAAAAACAAGAATGTTTCTCCAAACAAAACAGACGAGAAAGAAGGCCGCGTTTGAACGAATCCCAAAGCCTAACAGTATCCAAACGGAAAATATGGAATGACAAGGTCCTACTGGAATTGTCTAACAACCAAGAATTTATTGGGCGCAGATATTTACCGATTGGCAAAAACGACGAAGTAAAGATCCAAGGAGAAGGTTTGTCCGTTTTCATCAGGCAAGACAAACAATGGATAGATATTGCAAATCCCTGGAAAAAATCCGAACAGTTGGACTTAGGAGGCGTGAATTTATCAGTAACCTTCAAAGAGATAGAAACTGATTCTGAATTGGCTCAGTTTCGCGAATTGAGAAAGTTTCACTATCGCGGAGCAGGTGGAGCTGGGCGCAGTGTTCCAATCATCGCAACTACAAACCTACCTGACTTACCCAATGTCATTGGATTTATTGAGCTAACTTCTAGCATGATTGCTAACACCGCCCGCAAACGCCTTTTCGCTGGGCCATACCGCGAAAAGCAGGGTATATCATGGCATGAGTGGGACTCTGAATCCTCCCGGAAATATTGCAGTTTGATTTGTAGGATTTCTCGGTTTGTGATCCATCCCGAGCTTAGAGGCCTAGGCCTCGCGAGACCCTTTTCAGATGCTGCGCGAAGCTTTGCGGGATCGAAGTGGCACTACGGCGGCAGAAGGGCTCGATTTCTCGAAATCACAGCAGAAATGCTCCGATATTATCCCTTTCTCAATGGTGAATTCCAATACGCTGGAGAAACAGAAGGCAACCAGCATCGAGTAAAAAAGGATATGAACTATCTTGTGAAGAAGGCGCTTTCCCCACAAGGTAAAACCGCAATGCCGCAAGGTGGAGGAGGAATCATGACACTCCAGAGGAGCTATGCGATGACAATGATTGATCATATGCAAGCTGCTGGAGCAAGCCTTGAGGAGGCGATCGAGCAGTTGCAATATGATCCTAGCCAACTTGATCAAGATGCATGGGAAGCGCTCTACAAGCTGAATAGGCGGCCTAAGCCATGTTACATAGCAGGCGTCACTCCGTCGGCAGCTAAATACGTCAAAAAACGTGCGCTCGCTTGCCGTTCTGATACTCCATATAGTCACATGCGATCGAAGGATCAGGTCTATAACTTATCGAACATAGGTGTGAAAACTACATCAAATATACTCCAAACCAACGAAGGGCGGTTAATCCAGGATGCCTTCGGATTTGTCGGGTCACACTTAGAAAGTGACGTTCAACTTCCATCAACACTATCGCTCCGCCAGGGCAATTTGACACTGATCTGCGGTGGTAGCGGGTCTGGAAAATCGCTCCTTTTGGAAGCCATTCGTCATAGTTTTAGCGACAATCCAGTCGCTGCTCCGAGCAGCGTTGTTTTCGGCGGCGAAGTGGATGCAAAGGGGCTCGTGGAGACACTACCGAATCTCGATTTTAGCAAGGCGCCACTTGATTATATTGGAAAGAATACACTTGATTGTTTTCTGGAGATAGCTGGTCGCTGCGGCCTTGCTGAGCCTCAGCTATTAGTACGACCGATTTCGAGCCTTAGTTCCGGGCAACGTTATCGACTGCAAATCGCCATCGCCGCATGTCGGCGGCCTGACGTATTGTTGATCGACAATTTTTGTGAGCCTCTTGATCGATTCAGCATGAGGGCGGTCTGCAAGGGCTTGAAATCTCTCTCAAATAACCTTGGTTTCACAACAGTTGCCGCCACCGCCGCACATGAGCGTTTGGAAGATTTTCTGCACCCTCAACAGATTGTTATGCTAAGGCGTGGAGCCCAACCAACAATCAGCTAAGGTTAGATGTGAAATACAGAAAGGTCCTTACCGAAACTAGATTTCGAACGAACGCCCAGAACTCATTTAACGTCGATCCGAAAAGCAAGGCACTAATAGTTGGTTCGCGCAATGCTAACCCGAACCAATCGGCATTTTTTGGAAAGGTCCTAGAGCAAAGTAGAACCGGGTCTTTGCTGGATCACAATGTATTTGTAGATGTTTCATTTCCACATGTAATCGGAATATTCGGTAGCAGAGGAAGCGGAAAATCCTATGACCTAGGCGTCTTACTAGAGGGATTGATTCCGCCCAACGATCTCGATTCTGACGGGTCTGCGATTGTGTTTGATATTCAGGATCAGTTTTGGACGTTGGCTTACAAACCGAACAAAAATGTTCCGGGGGACCAAAGCCAATGCGAAGAAATTACGCGCTGGGGGCTGCAAGGGGACTGTTTAAAAGATGTTAAAGTTTGGATTCCTGCATCAAGTGACACACAAGTTCCGGGCGCAATTCCGTTCACTCTGTCATCCTCTCAGTTAACTTTCTCGGATTGGTTGGCAATTCTTGAATTGGAAAGATTCTCTCCGATGGGTCAAGCTCTACAAACTCTGCTCAACCAAACCAAGAAGCTAACGCCCACTGAATTGGCTGATCACTGCAATATCAAGGGACCTTTATCCTCACACCAACAAAGCACAATCGACGGACTGCGTTGGCGACTGGAAAGTCTTGATGACGCCGAGATCATTGGACCGGACGGAATATCTGTCGACGAACTATTATCAAAAGGTGCACTTACAGTTATCCTGATGCGTAATCTCTCCGAAGCACTTAGAGGATTGATCGTAGGTGTAATCACACGTCTATCGTTGGACAAAATGGGGCGCGTGCAACAAGAACGAAAAGTGAGCGCCCGCGCTAAATCAACGATCAGTCATGATAATGAGAATTTGGCGCGGCGGCTGTGGATGGTCTTAGATGAAGCACATGTCCTGATTCCTGCAGAGGGTTCCACTGCAGCAACGGAACCATTAATCGATTATGTCAAACGTGGACGCGACGCAGGACTTTCATTAATTTTCGCGACGCAACAGCCTTCTGCAGTTGATTCGAAGCTAATGAGCCAAGTAGATCTTACTATAACTCACACGTTGGGCTTCGATACTGATTTGAATGCGGCAAGCGCCAGAATGCCAACTCGAAAAGCCTTCAGTTATGAAATTGATGGCCACGACGGAGCAAACACAAGTGATTTGATACGAAGTTTGCAACCTGGAGAATGTGTCATTGCGGATAGTGCCAGCACTCGCATATTTGTTGCCAGAGTGAGGCCACGTAGCTCTGCGCACGGAGGTACGACGCCAGAGTGAGCACACTGGGCAATCGAGAAGAATTAGAAGCCGAACTGGCCGCTGCATTGTCGCGGCATATTGGTTACACATCAGGTGCGTATGACATTGATCGCATATTATCGGTTCTTACTGTCTTTGCGGACCAGCCATCTGTTTATGAAGAAGAAATCATAGATTTCTTGGGCAAGAATGTTGAGGAACGGCCATTAGAGCGAAAATATCGAAGAGAAATCATAAATTTTGCGATAGCATTTGGCATCATCCAACAAATATCCGGACGAGATGCACGAATGAGTCGGTATTCCCCTACAGAGCTTGGTCGTGCACTCTTTGCAAGCAGCAAACTTTCTGATGCAGAGTTTCATGAGTATTTTGTACTTCGAGTCGTGCTCTTATCAGACGCCGATTCTATAGCAGCATTACTCAAATACATTTTTGACAAACCTGATACAAACATTGAAGAATTCTACATTTCTTTCGTTACCGCCATTCGCCAACATCGTTACGAATGGTTAGTTCAAGCAATACCAGAAAGAGTGCTGAGAGCCCGGATCGAGCAAAAAATTTCTTGGCTTAAAGTGAACAATGATGGATTTGGCAAGCCGAAGATAGAAATTCCCTCGAAGAATACAGCTCGTCATCACATGACGCCTAGACGGGGTTGGCTTCGAATGCTGGCTCTCACAGAAATTGACGGCAATGAAAACAATGAGACCATGCGCATATCGGCCAAAGGCCGACAGGTTGCATCTGCATTAATGCCTAGCGGCAGCTATTTTTGGCTTGGACCTCAGGCGGGGACGCAGGAAGCATTAGGAATAAGTACAGAAGATCTAGCTGTCGGCCCTTTTGTTGATGAAATCAAATTCAACCAATCAGAGCTTTCACCGACCGAAGAGCAGAGTAGCAAGCTAATCGAAAAATTACTTGCCACTATGATTGATGCGTTCCCGTTCGCCAAACTTCAACATGCATCGCAAGCATCAATGGAGTTACCAACAGAGTTTGTTAGATATCAATCTCAAAAAGATGGTATAGCTTATGATCAAACTCAAATATTCGATACACTCTTTAGAACAAACAAAGATAGACTGGAGCGCCTCTCGGCGTTAAGAGGAAATATGGGATTTTATAGTGTGAAATCAGGGGCGGAGTAGTTTAATTGTCAGCAACCAATGGTCAAGTTACGTTCCAGAACGTTCTTGCTACACGCGAATTTTTTAAACGCTTTTGCGCCTCGTTGACTGAAGAAATAAGTTCGATAACAATTTGCTCTCCTTATTTCCACAAACTACCTAAGCCGTTTGAAAACGTGGTAGGTTTTTGCGAGTTTCTTCGGCGTCGATCCGAGCCACATATTACCATAATCACACGACCACCGGCCATTGACCAAAATGCTATCTCACTGGAAATGGCGAGAGCCCTGGACAGAGATGGAGTGGAATTTTTAGTGAGACCTAATCCCTATTTACATTCGAAACTTTACCACATTTGCTATCAGCGAGGTCATTTTCGATCTTTCGTGGGTTCTTCGAACTTCACGTTAGGTGGACTTGAAAAAAACCAGGAGTTAATGGCAGAGCTTGAGGGAATCGGCCCGAAAACTCCGTGTGATCGAGAAGTCGCGCGCCTGACCGGGCCTGGAGCGCTTACATATCAAGCCTGGATAAACCGAGAACGCCCTGAAGGGGCCGAGGAGGTAACATGAAATTTGAGGATTTCGATCTTGTACAGGACCCGTTTCCGATAGCCCCTGAAAACAGTGTCCACAACTGGGCGGGTGGTCAAGAGCTTCGCGAAGACTTAGTCGACTTGGTCAAAGGGGTTCGATCCCGAGATATTGGAGTTAGCGAGTTTGCTGTGCTCTACGGTGAGTATGGTACTGGGAAAAGTCATGCCCTTAGATATCTCCAAACGTTCATCAATGAAAATCAAGATCACTTCAATTCACTTGCAATTCTCTTAGATCGACCGAGATTGAGCGATAAAGTAAACTTCTCAAGTATCGTCCATCATATCTTCGCCGCCATTGGCCGTGAGAGAATAGCTATCTATTGCGGCAAAGTGGCTGAAATTAGAACTGCAATTGTCGACGAAGCAGCGGACGCAGCTGGGATGGGTGAAGTTCCTGACAAAAGCACATTTTATCATCAGGTCGATGCAAATTTCCAAGAACGAGATCGATCGATGATCCAGCTATTGGCTCGCGGAACAGACCCCGATGCCGATATTTTTGATTTCTTCACAGGTACCAAACCATGCGATGGACCAGAGTACGAAGGGAAGATAAATTCGGACTATGCAGCCGCCAAAGTGCTCGGTGACTTTTTTCGTGTGCTTACTTTGGTATTTCCCAATGAAGATCAAATTTTGGAATCGGTTTATATCTTTATTGATGAGTGTGAAATGCTCGCTGACATGAAAACGGCGGAGAGTGAGCTAGTGTTTACGGGGCTACGTGAATTGTTGAATTCTCTGCCATACAAATTTGGACTGTTACTGAGCTTCACCGCATCGGCAGCTTTAATTGAAGCAATAATGTCTGGTCACCTTATAAAGAGAATGACGCGCGCTTACATTGAGTTCCCTTTGTTAGACGATGTCATGGCGCGCGAATTTTTCCAAAATCAACTTGACCACTATAGAGTCGATGAATCCCAATATATGGGGACAACTTATCCATTTTCTAGCGATGCAATTAATGTCATCATCGGAAATGAAGTCTCCATCACTCCTCGGAGTTTGTTTATTCAGTGCAAAAGGGTCTTCGAACGCGCGGTTCGCCGGCACGATGTGGAGCCCGGCACCGAAATATCTGGTGAACTTGCAGCACAGATCCTCGGTATCAACTAGTGCAATTAATTGGCTAACTTACCAATTTGGGGAATGCAGGAATCAATGTTAGATTGATCGAACCTCGGGGTATTGTCGTAACCGGGGCATCGCGATGCTCTCTTTCATAGGAGAAATCGTGATGAGGATACTTTCAAAGCATCAGTTGAAGGAGCTAGTCTTATACTCGCCGCAACACATCGCACGACTCGAAAAGGCCGGTCAATTCCCCAAGCGGGTACAACTTGGCCCTAACAGAGTGGGTTGGGTTGAGGATGAGGTGCTGGACTGGCTAACCATAAGACTGGAAGGCCGCGAAGAACCAAGCCGACACTCCTGCTAAAGGAGCGGGTGATCGGGTTTGCAAACCCGGTCACCCATTTTGTTATTAGGCAAACGATTCGGCATCGGTTAGTGGTTTTTTATCGGGCCTAAAATAGCGAATTTTGCTTTGGGGGAAGCAATTATGGACTGTACATCATGTGGAGTATCAATTGATCATCGTGCCGCTTTTTGTCCAAAATGTGGCGAGGTTACGCTGTCCGGGCAACCGTTAAACCAAAAAATAGCAAATGCTCTATTCCAGCTTGGAGAAGGACTGGGCAAGGTTGTTAACGCAGCGATGGACTTTGTTACGGAGGAAACAAATCGCAATAAAATGATCGGCGGAGGCGTGGTCTTCGCCTTCCTGCTAATTGCGTTGACGGAAAATCCAATCTCCAATGAGATAGCGGGGCTATTCGAAGCCGAAGAACCAGAACTCGAACTGACTGATGACGGATTGCCGGACTTTGCAAATTATGCAGATATTTTTCTCTCCGAAGAGAAAGAATTTTTCGTCATGGGAAAGGCGAATGTCCGTGACTATCCAACCAGCCAAGGGACGCAGGTCATAAAAACTCTCGCCGGTGGTGAAACGATACTTGCCCGCGAAGTAAAAGCGTTTGACCCATCGTCTCAATGGTTCAAGCTAGCGAACGGCGGCTATGTCTGGGGCGGCAATCTATTGAGCGATGATCAAATCGCACATGAGGCTGGCTATACTTTCCCGAGTTCTTTGCAAGGCCAATGGTCAAACAAGAATTCATGTGCGGACGTTGGCAGAGACACATTGTTTTCGATTTCAGAAACTAAAATCGACTTCGGTGCTACGCGATATGATCTAGTAAACATATTGAGCGCGGGGAATGAACTCCCGGGATATCAGCTCGCTGAAAGTGGAAACAATAGCCTAGAAGGTTCCGGGCTGACAGTGCAAGAAGACGCGCGCTGGCCGGTGATTTGGATTAGCTATGATTCCGATCTAACGGAAAAAGCTTATCGATACTTTCGCAGCGACTTGCCTTGTTCCGAGGTTTTGGCAATCGCCGAACGCATGTCGCGATAGGGATACGAGCCATGATCCTTCTATCCCCATCAAACAATTTTCGGGTCCCCATCCACTGCTGCTCATTGAGGAACATGGCTAATCATCTACAAATGGGGATACAGAATGACTTCAAGATAATAGCTCGCTCATTCTCTAAGAATTCGCGAGCAAGCCTTATTTCATTAGGTTTTAATTACTGACACAATTTTATCAGAAAGGCTGTCTGTCCATTCGTGAACGCAGAATACAAAACAGGCAAAATAGGAGGGCATAAATGGATCTGCTTTTTAAAAGAGAACAAAATCGAAATTGGAGAGGACGAGTTGTTTTTCGTCTGTGGTCGATGACAGAAATGACCGAAGACGAACGTGACCTCGCCGAGCGATATCAACTGGGTAAATCAATCGTTCTCATCAGTGATGATGAAGATATTCTCAAATGGTCCTTTGCGATCGGTTTTATTGCCTTCCTTGTCGCTGGTACATTCGTTGGAGCAAACTCTGAAAACGTATTTGCCGGACTGGCAGCAGGTGTTCTGGCAAGCGTGGTTGCGGGTTTTTGGTGGTTTAACGAAAAGCGTGAGACCATATTCATGCGTGATCTCATTCATGGGCGGCGTTTCAAATGCGGCAGCATTGTTGAACTGGCCAAAAAGGAAGCGCTTCTCGACAACGCATGCATCGTGCTGCGTCAGGTATTAGAGACCGCCAAGCATTGGGATGGCGTCGAAACCGTGCCTGTTCCATCATTGCCACGAGAAGAGGCAAAAGACGTCGTCGTAAAGTTCGCCTGATATGACCGGCAACTTTGGCGCCTGGTTTCATAGTTTTATCCACGGGCTTTTTCGGCCTAGCGAAAAGCAACTTGTCCAACAAAAATGGAATGAGGTTTCAAGCCGCTTTGAAGAAGCTGACATTGGATCTGACAGTGATCGCAAACGGTTGATCACGTCCATTGCGCGCCAAGCGCAGGGTAATTTGTCTGCCGCCAATTCTGATCAGCAAAAGGCAGTGATCCAAGGGCTTGTCGAACAACTTTTCGAAAATGACAATTTGTACATCCTGCCGAACATAGATTGGGATCGCGAGCGCACAGTCGCTGAGCTGTGGGAAATCAGAGAAGAGCTTTCCCGGCAATATGATTTGGTGCAAAATTTCGATGCCAATGTTGAGCTGCTGACGCTTGCCATTATCGCATTTTTAAAACCCATCTACGAAGCATGCCCAGCCTTGCTCGAAGATGACGGCGATGATGACGCAATTGCCGTTGCGACGGACCTTTTACGTAGCTTGGGCGATATTGGCGAGGTCGCAGAAACACTTCTCAGCGTTGGTCTATCAGATGAGTTAGTTGAAGGTGGCCAGCTACCTCGACTCCATGCACAATTGGAGTACAATATCATTGCTGCATCTGGCGGCAACCCTGCCGATCCTGCTAGCTTCAAACGTGCACCCAAAAAACCGACCCAATTTGATGCCAAAACGCCCGAGCAAATGGTAGAAACCTATTTTGGTGGAACCCCGCTGGTTCATTTGTTTGACCAGAGCCTTGAGTTTTGCATCCCTACAAAATCAAGATTCGAGCATCATCACATCGTTGCCGGTTCCGGCCACGGAAAAACGCAAACGCTTCAATATCTGATTGCCCAGGATCTAGCCAAAATGGAGCGTGAGAAGCGTTCCATCATCGTTTTGGATAGTCAGGGAGACCTTATCAAAAATATCGCCAAATTGGCGCATTTTGGACCAGATGGAACGCTGCGCGACAAGCTTGTCATCATTGACCCAAGCGATGTTGAATATCCCGTTTCGTTAAACCTCTTTGATGTCGGTCAGGAACGGCTTGAGAAATATGAAGCGCTGGAACGCGAGCGTCTCACCAATTCAATCCTGGAGCTGTATGATTTTGTTCTGGGCACATTGCTCGATGCGCAGATGACGCAAAAGCAAAATGTCATCTTTCGATACGTCACACGGTTGATGCTCCATATTCCCGATGCAACCATTCACACGCTCCGTGAATTGATGGAGCCGGAAAGCGAAAAGAAGTTTTCCGAGCATATCGCCAAGCTATCCGGCACCCCAAAGCATTTTTTCGAAACGGAATTTGCAGGCCGCGAGTTTGAGCAAACAAAGAAGCAAGTCTTGCGCCGTCTTTGGGGCATTTTGGAAAACCAGACATTTGAACGCATGTTCTCGCATCCTCGCTCCAAGCTTGATCTATTTTCTGAGATGAACGCTGGGAAAGTCATTCTGATCAATACAGCGAAAGATTTGCTCAAGGAGCAAGGTACCGAAATATTCGGTCGCTTCTTTATCGCTATGATCGCCCAAGCGGCTCAAGAACGAGCAACGTTACCAGCGAACAAACGCGTTCCAACCATGGTCTATATTGATGAAGCACAAGATTATTTTGATCGCAATATCGGCATCATATTGGCGCAGGCGCGCAAATATAATGTCGGCATGGTTCTAGCTCATCAATATCTTGGTCAACTCGAACCCAAACTTCAGGAAGCCTTCGCCGCCAACACCGCAATTAAGTTTGCGGGCGGCGTTTCAGCAAAAGATGCGCGCGCGCTTGCACCTATGCTCTACACCCAAGCAGAATTTATCGAATCTCAAGGTAAAGGTAGTTTTGCAACCCACATCAGAGGTGTCACCAAAAATGCCGTGCCACTTCAATTTCCTTTCGGATATCTGGAAGATATGGAGCAGATGGGCGAAGCAGATCGCAGGGAACAGCGTGAGACAATGCGCGACCGCTATGCAGTTCATCATTCAGAATTGGGACATGAAGAAGAAGACGGTGATGAAAGCGATAGCGATACGCCCGAAAATGGGCCAGATGGCGGCGGCGGCGGTCCAGATAACGGAGGCAATCCAGACGGCTCCAATCAAAGTGCCACTAGTAGAAAGCCAAAGGGTGATGCCTCTCAGGGGCAAGTAGATACTGAGCCGGCTGACAAGTGGTAGTTCTCATTCAAAAAGCCTGTGGGCCAAGTGTTTGCTAACTATTTTGTCGCCTCACATTATTGGCCTTTTCCCTCTTCTGGAGGCACAATGGCAATGATCGCTTCGATACGGTCGCGCACAATGTCAACTCGTCCATCTTCCTCGTTGATATTGCCGTAGAGAAAATGGTCAAAATCGCGGTGATTTTTTAGAGCGAAAAACTGCTCGGCTATATATTGACGAACGTCTTCATCTGCAGTGGCAACCTCTTCACCAAGTGCCGGGCGACCGTCAACAAGGATTACGACATCTTCCAAATCGTGGCTGCCAAGCGGATCGTCGTTCCCTCGGCCATTATAAGCCTCGAATTTGGTAGCGAGGAATAGCGGGGACGTAAGATGCTTGATTGTTCGTCCGCTTGGTAGAGCATATTTGACTGATGTCTGGATGCCCCTTTCATACCAGCGGTTCGTGAATCCAAGAATTTCCGGATCATCTGGCATAAAATCGACCTTGAGGTTGCCAAGCCGCATGCGACAGAGAACCTCATCTTGCGAAGAGATGGTAAATCCTTGTTCGCGGAGTTTTTGCTCTAACTGATACCATTCGGTCATTCCCTCAAGGGTGACGATCAAATCTACGTCATCAGTTGCTCGAACCTCTTGCAGTG
Organism: Sphingorhabdus sp. Alg231-15; assembly: GCF_900149705.1. Classification (NCBI taxonomy): domain Bacteria; kingdom Pseudomonadati; phylum Pseudomonadota; class Alphaproteobacteria; order Sphingomonadales; family Sphingorhabdaceae; genus Sphingorhabdus; species Sphingorhabdus sp. Alg231-15. Next base: position 2,672,672 of record NZ_LT703001.1, read on the forward strand.
TTATTTCATCGGTGATGAGGACCGCCGTTGAACAGCCGCCAACGAAAACCATTTGACTTAGCATCTCGTCGCCAAGCGCCTCGGATACAGTTTCAAGCATTTCCAGAAGCTGGCCCTGAATTGTCATTGCCCGATTATCCTAGTTTCCAGCATTTCTTTCGCCAGCCCGGACTCTCTCGGTCCGCCAAGTCTTAAGGCATCGGCGAGAGCAAGATATTCATATAGCCGTTCATCTGCGAGCGCAGCTTTCGGCACAGATCGAAACAATGGTTTTACTGCTAATCCTCGCTTCTGACCTTCGGGATAAGGCCATACATAAATTTCTTCTCCCGCACTGACTAGTTGCCCTTTTAGCATCGGCGCGGCAAATGCCGTCGGTATGCCTCGTTGCGGTGCGCTTGGTTTTACAGGGAATGCATATTTCAGCCCATGCATAACAAACTCAGCAAGATTACGTCGGTTGGCTCTCGTGATTCCCTGCAATTTTGCAGCTAGTTTTGATCCAATACTTCGCTTGAGCGAAGCACTTATTTCTGTTTTGCTGATGCCCAATGACGCTTCTAGACTGCGAACAGCATAAGGGTCTACACTGCTAGACAATTCCCCATAGCCGTTAGGAGAACCGAATTTTTCTTGTTCTTCTAAGCTCAAGAGCTTGAACAATATAACAATATCTTGGCTTTTCATCACAACCCTACTTATTCGTCCGCTGTCCTAGGACTGAGGACAAATAAGGTCACTACTGGCCTTTTGTCAATCGAATCATAAACCGACAAAAAAATGCCACGTCGCATATCATCTCATAGCCTTGCAAGCCTGAGCCCCCCTGAAAATACCGCACGGTTACAGGGCTTTGATTGTGCATTAAATGGTTCATCCATTTATCAAAGGTCGAGCTATGAACCACAAATATGACAAGATTGGACGTCGCACCCGAATAAAACCCTCTTCAACTGGAAAGCGAGTTTCGCTTCAACCCCGCGATCTTCTTTGGCTCGAAAAATTGGCCGAACATGGCCCTCTTCCATCATCCTTTTTGCTTGAATATGGAAAGCGCACCCACAAATCAGAAAAGCGCGCCAAGGAACGACTAACCGATCTCTTTAATGAGGAGAACACACCGGACAAAGGCACATATCTCACGCGACCCTTGCAGCAATTTCGTACGATTGACGCGCGCTACAATCAGCTCGTCTACGAACTGTCACCTGCATCTATTGCCGCGCTGCGCAAATCTGGCTGCTCGTTAAACCCCAGGCGATCCGGTCCTTGGCAGCATAGCCTGATGGTGAGCTCTATCACCGCTTCTGTAGATTTGGCCTGCATCGACCGACAGGACATCAATTACATCCCACAATCAAAAATACTAGACAGAGCTGATCAACCACTGCGTTGGGCGACATCTATATGTGATCCGGATAGCGGTGCGACATATAAGAAAGAACTTCTGCCCGACGCGGTGTTTGGATTGGAATATTTGATGCCTGCAGGAAAGAGATATCGGTTTTTCACATTGGAAGCGGATAGATCAACAGAACCATTGCGCTCGGCTCAGATTCATCGAAAGAGCTTCATACGGCATTTGCAGCAATATGAGGATTACATAGAGTGCGGAGGCTATCAAGATCATCTAAATCTCACAGCCCCCATGATGGTTCTGAACGTTGTGACAAGCGAAGCTCGATTGGAACGCATGTTGGCGCTGACTGCAGAATATTTTCCGCACGGGAACAGCTATCAACTATTTCAATGCTGGGAAGATTTCGGTGGGCCAATTCGCCCGCCCCATCCAAAATCGACCCTTCTCGAAGGATATTGGTATGGCTTGGAAGATAAAACCCGCATTCGATGAATATCGAATCGGGTATTTATTTTGGACTCCAAAATCGCGCAATACCGATATGTTCAGCTATGTGAGTCTATATTTAATATGTTTAATATCAATGCTTTAGGGTATATCTTTAGATGCCATCACAGATGCTGGCGGAAACAATGGAGATAATATCATGGCACGGAAAAAGAAGGAAAAGCAGCGTGGATTGATCGATGAATTGAGCTGGGGCGTGCTTCAGGAATTTGCAGCAGTCGGTTCAACAGCAAAACGTGAATTCGTGAGTACTACCGATATCATGAGCGGCAAGCCAAAACGTCCCCGCCGTTATCGCTGAGCCTGCAGCAATCAAATTTTAACGACAAAAGGGCGCCGATATTGGCGCCCTTTTTCGTTTTAGTGTTTATCTTTAAACATGCGAAATTTCTCGCTCACTGCATCAGCGCCGCTTCTTCAGCCAATGCAATCGCTTCAAATAGGACATAGGCTCTGGGCTCATCATCAAAAACGCGTCGGGGTGGCGGCACATATCGCGCGAGAGCAGGATGCCGCTTTGCAATATGAACAGCTTCGACTTGCTTGCTTGGGTGGCGCTGGATGCGACCAATGGTCACCGCCTGCGTTTTGCTGGTTTCGGCGACCTCAGAAAGTGATTTCAAAATTCCTTTCGTGCGTGATGATTTCCTATGCGCAGTTGTAAGATTTTCGCATACAAAAATATCTGGTTCGAACCTGTCGATCATCTTCTTCGCATATGTCGCGGCGAGTTCCGGTGACCGTGCATATTTGACGCTCATCTCCCAATGGAGCAAATCGTGTCTTATCAGACAGACAGTACCCAATTGTCCAGATCGCGAAGCAATCGCCGTCATTCTATCCCATTTCATCCGATCCTTCTTCAGCGGCTAATCGCTCTTCTAGTTTCTGAAGCGTTGCCTCTCTTCTCAAACCGTCGGCTCCCTGACTTCCGATATGCGAAATTTCTGTAATACGTCCCCGGAGCTGCTCGCGTGCTTCACCGAGTATTTCGGCAAAAAATTGTTCAAAATTGCGGCCATAGATTAGAGAAAGCGTGCAAATATGTTCGATACTTGGCCGGTAGCGACCATTTTCAAGATCAGATAAGGTGGCTTGGGCAACGCCTAAAAGCTGCGCGACGTCACGCTGCATCAACCCGGATTTTTTGCGCGCAAGACGCAGATCAAAAGCAAATTGTTTTGACATATGTGAATGAACTTATCGACTAACCCATCCAGTTTAGGATGATTACAGGTCCCGCCATAGGGGACAGCATATCGGTATGACCGATTTCGACCGCCGCCCCCTCAATATGAAAAAAACCAGCGCGTCTCGATGGATGCGAGAGGCCGAAAAGGTAGAAACCTTTTCGGATCTACTTCGAGCGCGCTGGTGGTTCTTCTCGGCGGCGGCGGTCGCCCAGTGTGTCAGATGAACAGATAATCGCAAATTCTCGGCTTAAAGCTAGAGGGCAGCATATCGATCGTTCCCTAGCATTAACTCATTATGACACAGCATCGCGCGCAATCTTACAGACTATGTGCAAAGCGCTGATCGGTGGAAACGCGATATCGATCTTTGCGGGTTCTTGGGTTCGCTTTTGGCCCAGCTGCGCGCCTTGTCAACCGCCTTCGCTTCCGCGCGTTGCTTGTGCAGCTCCAGGCCCTTACGGGCGCATGTCGCGCGGTGTGACTAGCCACTTTTCGCTTGGCCTTTTTGGCTCCCATGAAGCCGCGGGATGGTCTCGCGGTATCAATTTTTCAGGAGCTTTTCATGACCAATCAATCTCAATCTACTACCGGCATGCCTTCGCATCGTCTTTACCGCGTTGATGGGGATGGCGAGAACGCCAATTGGACCGACATTGGTGCTGCCTGGCCGAATAAAGACGGCCTTGGCTTTTCTGTCATCTGCCACGCAGTTCCGATGCGTGGACGCATGGTATTGCGCGCTATCAAAGAACGAGAGCAAAACGAAAGCTGAATACAAAATCGGCCACTCCTTTTTCGGGAGTGGCCGCAATCTAATATTCACTTGCCAGCATGATCGTGAGCACGCGATGTGTCTCCGTTTCGCATGCTGGATCATTCGAGGCGTTTTGTAGGCTGGGATCGTAATAGTCGATCTTCCAAAACAATCGCTGGCCATCCAAGTCGAACGCGCCAAAATCATGCTCACCATGCGGATCATTGTCATCCGTGAAGCGATCAAAGTCGCGCACCTGTTGCAGCGCTTTGACGCCAAATTCGTAGCCCCGATCTTGAATGCCGTTGGTTACGAAAACCGATCCTTGGCCAAGTCCATGGCAGCGCAGTCGGTCATTGAGCCGTCTGATCTTGGCTGTTTTATGATCTTCATCTGTTTCAGTCATGAGCGTCCCTTTCCATTGGATGCGCCAAAACCATTTCAGGCGCATCCCCTGAAAAAGGACGCTTCAACCATGGAACTCTTCTACGCTCAGAATAGCAAAGCAAGATAGCGGCCATAGGGGGCAGCATATCGGTGACACCGATATGCGCGCCTCTACAGAAAACGGACTCTCCGCCTCACAATATCGGCATGCATCATAAACCCAATACGGTGACGCAGCTTGGTCTCGCCTATCATCGCTATGGTGATCGCCGCTTTGGTATCTATCAAGCCGACCGGCTTCATCATCTTTATATCATTGGCCAGACTGGAACCGGAAAATCCACTTTGCTCGGCAATCTGGTGCGTCAGGATGTGAGCCAGCAGCACGGCTTTTGCCTGATCGACCCGCATGGCGATTTGGCATCGGCGCTGGCAGACGAATTAGGCGATCATGCTATTTACTGGTCTATTGCCGATGAAAATTCACCCTATGGCTATAATCCGCTCACTCGTTCGTCGGCTCAATTGCGCCCGCTAATCGCTGCGGGATTGATCGAAACCCTCAAGAAGCAATGGGCCGATAGTTGGGGTGCGCGCATGGAGCACCTATTGCGCTATGCCGCACTGGCGCTTCTGGAACAGCCCAGCGCAGACATCAGCGAAATCGTACCGCTATTCGTTGATAAGGATTTTCGGCGCTCCGTTGTGGCAAAGGTTACTGACGAGCAAGTCCGTGCTTTCTGGACCCAAGAATATCCCAAAATGAACTATGCTACTTCCATCGATGGTGTCTCACCAATTGCGAACAAGCTTGGCGCTTTTCTTGCCAATCCTCGCATCCGCCGCGCTTTATGTACGCCTGAAAAACCGCTGCGATTTCGAAAGATTATGGACGATGGTCAGGCGCTGATCGTCAATCTCGCAAAAGGCAAAATTGGAGCAAGCAGCGCCAATGTGCTCGGTGGTCTCATCGCCGCTAACATAATGCATGCCGCTTTCTCACGCCATGACATAGCCGAAAGCCAGCGCCGACCTTTCTTTCTTTACGTCGATGAATTTCACTCGCTTACTTCCACCGCCTTCGCCGATCTGCTTCCCGAAGCCCGTAAATATGCGCTGGGTCTAGTTTTATCTCACCAGCATATTGGACAGACCGATCGCGATATTTTTGATGCGATTATCGGCAATGTCGGCAGCATCATGGCTTTTCGGGTGGGAGCGAGAGATGCAGGAGTTCTTGCCAAGCAACTGGATGGTCTGTCGCCAATCAATTTGCAGAGAATGCCAAACTATCACTGTTCCGTGCAGTTGATGGTTGGCGGTCAAAAGAGCCGGATATTTTCTGCCCGGACGTCATTCTAGATTTCGGGGATACCGATATCAGCGCCCCTACGTCCCAAGCTTTAGAAGCGGCATAATGAGGACATGAACGAAGATGATCAATTCGAGGAATATCTCAAAATCTGCAAAGCAATCTACGAGCGCATGGAAGCCGAAGGAACGTGGCCATGGGCAGATGACGATTCGACAGAATCTGAAAATTTGATAGAGTCCGAAATATAGCAAAATGAACTATGAAACGATGCTACGGTTATGTCCGCGTCTCCACTGTCAAACAGGGGGAAGGAGTTTCTCTAGACGCACAAAAAGAAGCGATCAGCGACTTTGCCCGCCGCAATGGTTTTGACATTATCGAATGGTTCAAAGAAACTGAAACTGCCGCCAAGCGAGGCCGTCCGCGTTTCAATGCGATGCTTGCCGCCTTGCGCCGAGGCAAAGCAGACGCCGTGATTTTCCACAAGATTGATCGCTCTGCTCGTAACTTCACTGATTGGGGAAAAGTAGGTGATTTGATCGATGCCGGAATTGATGTACGTTTTGCCCACGAAGATATGGACATGCGCTCACGCGGCGGACGTCTCACAGCCGATATCCAGGCGGTCATTGCCGCTGATTATATTCGAAATCTCAAAGATGAAATCCGGAAGGGTATAAACGGCCGCCTCAAACAGGGGCTTTATCCATGGCCTGCGCCGATCGGCTACTTGAACAATGGTGGAGGCAAGCCAAAGACTCTTGATCCCAAGACCGCACAGTTAATTCGTGAAGCGTTCGAGCTTTACGCAACTGGAGAACATTCGTTTAACAGCTTGCTTCTTGAAATGCGCAAACGCGGTCTGAGCGGTCGCCAAAATGTCAAACTGTCAATGCGCGGACTTGAGACGATCATCAATAACCCCTTCTACTGCGGTATCATCAGAATAAGAAGCACCGGAGAAACTTTTGACGGAGTTCATGAACCGATTATTCCTGTGTCGCTTTTTGAGCATGTCCAGCAGTTAAAATCGGACAAATGCGGCAAGAAAGTCACGCGCCATAATCACATCTTTCAAGGTTTGTTTCGTTGCGGCTTATGCACCGGACCAATGGTACCTGAACTTCAGAAAGGCCATGTCTATTATCGCTGCAAACGCCGTGAATGTGTAACAACCTCGGTCCGCGAGGAAATCATTGAAGAACAAATTCGGAAACTATTCGAACAGATTCGATTGGAAGAAAACGCGATTCATAGAACCATGGAGCAGGTGGATGCGTGGGTAAACCAACGGGCGAGTGGGTTTGTTGATCCCAAGAATTCGATCTTACTGGCAGAGGCTGAAAGCAAAATGGAACGCTTAACCGATGCATTGATCGATCGTCTTATCGACCAGGAAACTTATTCTAAGCGAAAAACGAAGATCCAGTTTGAGATCACTAAACTGAAGCAGGAGCGAGCCAAGGCCTCTGATTTACGTCAGAAAGCGGTAAAAATTCGAGAAGTGGCCGAACTCGCAAAAAGCCTTGGGAATGCATATGATTTGGCAAATCGGACTCAGAAACGTCAATTGGTCAAAATCGGATCGTCGAACCGTCATGTCATCGAAAAAGACGTCTATTTAGCACCCTCAAATTGGGTAAAGAGAATAGAAGATATGGTGCTTACCTTCGGTGGTGAACCGCATGGGGGTGATGGCCGAACCGCAGAAACAGACAAGTTGTCTAATGATTTCACTAAAATATTATTGGATGTAGAATCGCTTAATACAAATACCTGATTTTGCGCATGCTCGATTCCTTACAGTCAACTAGAATATCGTTGCAAGTTGTTACAAAAATATCTAGAAATAATGTTATTGCGAGTCGCTTTAAAAAAACCTCGAAGAAACGAGAGATTAATCACGAATACTTTGTCGGATTCAAGTTCGACATTCTTAAATGTATTCATTTGGGGGCTTAACTATGACTTCATCAAATCTCACTCCTGAAGTTGAAGCGGTGTTTCGCAAAATTTCTACAAAGCTGGCGGCCGGTAAGGTCCCCACAAAAACAATCGAGTCTCTGAGTAAGGAAATTCATTCTTCAAAATCTGAGGTGATTGGGATCGATATTTGCCAAATGGGAATTTGCATCGATGTTGAACTAGAGCAATCTATTGATGAGATTGACCTGAAAAATGTACTGAAGCCATTTTCCGGAGAGATTCAAAATATAGAAATTTTCCCCCTCGGGATTACTCTTCCTGAGCGTCTACGAGTGCGAATTACAAAGTCCATCGAAAACCTCTAGATGACATTGGTACGATCAAAAATTATACATATACACCCAACAAGAATGTGTAATTTCCGTTGTAGTCATTGTTACTCCCAGTCAGGGCCCCTTCAAGAATCCTTTTTACCTGCAAATACAATTTTGCAATTCACAAGCAAGTTGAAGGCACTGGGTTATACTAGGATTAGTATATCGGGTGGTGAACCCTCTGTATATCCGGAAATCGAAAGGCTGTGCAAAGGGTTGAAGGACCAATCCTATGGGATTTCTGTGATCTCTAATGGTTGGCAGACACGCCGACTTTTGGCTTTAGTCAAACTCGGGCTGATTGATGAAATATCAGTTAGTTTTGATGGGCTTCCCGTCCAGCATGATAAAATAAGGGGACGACTAGGTTCATTTAAACGAGCTATTCTGGCGGTGTCTGAATATTTGGATGTTAAGACAATAGTCGGCGCCGTTGTATCCGTCAGCGGCAACAATCTTCAGCATATTCCCAATCTTGTTGATGTTCTTGCAGCGACTGATCTTGATAGAATTCAGCTACATCCTTTAGCATTGACTGGACGGGCCGCATCGGGCCAGTCTGGCCTACGAGATCTCGATGGGCATCAGTTGCTTGCGCTCTTAATCAACGTTCGCATCTTCCAGGAATTGTATCCTAACGTAAGTTTTCATTGTGACGCCGTTGCGTCGGAGCAATTGGCTCATTTATCACTCCCAAAAAAGGGCGACTTGATATCTCCTTTGGTAATCACTGAAACCGGAAATCTGTTGCCAATCTCTTATGACCTGGATTCCCGATTCAGTTTGGGTAATATCTGCCAGCACTCCAATCAATTTAGCTTTAGCCGATGGCATATTGAGCGAATAGAAACGGCTCGTGGAAGATGTCAAAAAGCGCCAGCATCAACTTATTACGCTGAATTGACTAGCGCTTTCAATGAGTTAGGGAATGAAGAAATTGGAGTGATAGCCTGATGTTTGGTTGGGGTACGTCTGCATGAGCCAAGCACTAGAAAAATTTAGTGTCGAGGAATTGCGTACAATTCTTGATGCAAGGCGATATAATAGGAAATTTGATGATCCCGTAGATTGGTCGATTGAAAAAGATCAAGACCACAGTAGTGGCGTGTTTTGCGGTATTGAAGATACTGTATTCACAAGCCTTCCCATTGGCCAAGATGATATGCCCGGCATATCAACGGAGGTAATTTTCAGTCATCTCCACAAACGTCAGAAAGCCCTGTATGGAGAAGATGATCGCACCGAAATTGTCGATGTGATATCTGAAGTTCATCGAGAAGCAGCAAGATCTGTCGCTGCAGTTATTAAACAAAACGACATTGTTGCCATCAGTGATACCCAATCCTCTATCGGTTCTACTAGTCTGGGCGTAAAACGCGCTCTTGCGGGCAAACCGCTGTGCAGCCGTGAACCGTTTAAAGAGCAACCTTCAAGTGCCATTGGGACAGCTTTTCTGGTTGAACCAAATGTCGTTGCAACCGCTCACCACTGCATAAATGAACAAAACATCGAGAGTGTAAGGTTGATTTTCAATTTTGAAATTGATTCCTCTGGGCTCGCGCCAAGTCTTGTCGATGCGGAGAACATTTATGCGGCCACCGAATTCATGGCTGGGGATTATGTTGAAATGGGAGCTGACTGGTCACTAATTAAACTCGACCGACCAGTGGAAGGTCGGATCCCTTTGACGCTTCGCAAAAATGGGCGAGTACCTGATAGTACACCACTTTACGTGATCGGTCATCCGCTGGGGCTTCCCAAAAAATTCGCTGGGAATGCGCAGGTCCGTATCAATGATCAAGATGATTTCTTCGTTGCCAATTTAGATACATTTGGTGGCAATTCGGGCTCTCCCGTTTTCAATGCACAAACGAACGACGTCGAAGGGATCTTGGTTCGAGGTGAAACGGATTTTGCTCCTCAAGGGGATTGTTTTGCATCGTTAGTGTGCCCCGTTGGCGGTTGTCGGGGCGAAGATTGCAACCGCATTGAGCCAATTGCTCGAATTATCAACAATTAATGAAACAAATGGAATATTGGGAATGGAAAAAGTAACTTACATCACGAGTATCCCTGGAAAATATGAGTATTTCTCGCTCGAAGCAGCGACCGGTCAACTTGAATTCGATGTTACTGGTGATTTTCAAATACTTGCAATTCGCCGGTCAGATGGAAAACCCGAGCGGCTTCCTAAAAAACAGAAAATTGATGTAAATTTGTACTTTGCCACAGATTTCGTAGTTCAAACAAAATTAGGTCAGCCGACGGTTGCCGAAATTGAATTTTCTCACATAGCAGGGGCTAACGATCATTCATTTAAACTCAAGGTTATCGTTGCCACTCTAATGCTGGATTGCGATGCGGACCGAGATGGAACGGTAGGGCTAAATGAGGAGGGTAAGGCTAATTGGACCTGGGGCGAAGAAGGTCGCGGCGCTATGGTTCTGGTCGATAATGATCGGGATCCACTAGTTGGCGGGTCAAACTATTTAGACGAACGTGAGCCAATTGAAATTAGGTCACTGGGCATCAAATCGCTACCTCAAGGAGTTGAGCTCCAACTTAGCACGGCTGCTGAAGGCGCTATGAAATTCTCTATTTTTCGGAAGGATGGAGTTGGAGTTCAAAAGGTTATCGGTCGGGCACCAAACGAACCAATTCAAGATACACTCACTACTGGAATAGTAAGCTATAGCGGAGAAAAATTGTATATCGCTGCACATGAGTATCCAGGTCCATATTTTGAGGGACTGATATTGCTCAATCTCGAACTAGTTGACCTTAACAGTGGCAGTAGAGTGGTTCTTGCCCAAGATCGGATAATGATGCGTGTTGCGCCATGGATTATGACACCGAACACTCAACCAGCGGTAAAAATCTATACAACTGAGATAACGAAAAATGGAGATAATTCGAAATTCCTGAAGGGGTTGAAATCTGCTGTAGCGGCAGAGGGATTAGTTTTGGAAGTGATTCAAGAGAAAGATCATCGCGGTGATCGTTGGATTCAAGATGAGATCGAGATCGGTTACACTGAAAATCATCGAGGAAGCTTGCCCGTTGTTTTTGATAGTCCGAGAGATCGTGGACTAGATGACTACCCTGAAATGAAAATGCTTGGCCCAGATTTCGGCCACTTTGTCGTGGGCGGAGGGGTTGAAAATTCCCTGGATTCTTTCGGAAACTTAGAAGTTTCTCCCCCAGTGGTTGTTGCCGGGGAGGTTTTTCCGCTGGGTAGAGTTATTGTGGGTGGTCGAAAAGATGCAGATTTTTCCCACTCTTCTAGGCAGATGATGGCTGAAATTCGGCAGTTTCTTTATGCGCAGAAAGTACAGTTTCCCTTTGAATTGTTTACTGATTGGTTGCAAGTTGCCCATGTGGATGAGATTGTCTGTTTTGTTGAGAACGAAACTGCGGCTCAGGGGTTCAAGACGCTTGTAGCTAGTCCCCGAAAAACCCTCTCCATACTCGAGGATCTTTCAACAAATGGCTATGGAAGCGAGATTCTTTTTGCCGGAAAAAAGAGAGAAAGTGTTACCGGGCACACTGCTGAAGTATCCGTTGATCAACTACTTGCGGATAAAGAGTTTTGGAAAGCAAATGAGGTTTTCCAAGGCTACATGGATGACAATGTTGCAATTCTCCAGAAAGAACTCGGTCTTGCTGAAGCCGATATTGTAGAGATTCCCGTTTGCTTCCAAGATTTGCGGGATGACCAGAACAATCTAAGAAGAACTTTGGCTTTTTTCCCAGATATGGTTAACCATTTGGTACACAAGGACCTGAGTATTGTACCAAAACCATATGGTCCAATAATTGATGGCAAGTGTGCATTTGAAGAGGCATTCGAAGATGCACTACCGGATCGTCGCATGATCTTCATCGACGATTGGTACTCTTACCATGAAAAAAGTGGAGAGGTGCATTGCGGCACTAATGCGCTCAGGAAGCCATTTGCCGTATCAAAATGGTGGAAATTGAAGCCAGAAGGTGGATATGACATCAAAACTACTGGGATATAAAAAGGCGAGAAAGTGATCGCAGATTTCAAGTTGCAAACTTTTTCTAATAAGCGATTGGAGTTCATCTATGTCTGAACCAAAAGAAATTTCCAATGGAGCCTCTTCCCGATTTTTAGAACCGCGCACTCAAACAGATTCATGGGTAACTGAAAAGACATTGCGTGACCGGGCTATCACATTCTCTCTATTGCCTGAAAAATCAATAGAGAAACTTGAAAAGCCTTCTTTGATTTCGAGCGCACATGGAAAGATTACGGGCATTTTGATGACACCTCCTTGGTGGTTGTTCATTGAAAAGGGGGATTTTGACCCAATAGATTTTGCCGATACTGAAATTGCAAAAATAAAAATTGAGCGCGACACTCTATTTAGTATCATTAAGGATCTACCTTCAGGGACGGAGATAACATTTCTGACAACGGAAAATGTGATGAACTCGGGAACTCTAGTTTTTTCGCCGGTCAAAAGGCTCGAAGCCATTTTAAAGCAAGTAGGTCGCAAAGATTCTTCCAAGATCATTTCCGCACCAGACGGCTTAAAACACTCTGTCTGGGCTGAAGACGCCTACGCCATGTCAAATGATCTAAGTGATTCCGAAACCTTTTTTGTAGAGCCAGCGTCTTTTAGGCGCGGAGATGACGCTCTGATAGCAGATCTCGTCGCTTCTAAGAGCTCAATCATACAAAGTCAGACCAATCTATATTTTCAAGGCGGAAATATTCTTATTGGTGATGATTTCTGGTTCATCGGAACTGACTATCCGAAAAACTCTTTAACATTAGGCTATGTCAAACCTCAAAATGGTGAAACTGAAGTTGAAGCGGTCACGCGAGCGTATTCAGATGCACTCGACCACGATCGAAAGTTTATTCAAATTGGTTCTCGTCTTCCTGTTCCAAGTGAAATTGAACAGCGATTCATTCTCCATGGTGAGGTATGGTCTGAAAAATTATATCGGGCAAATAAAACTGGAACGGCGCAACCTCTATTTCACATTGATATGTTTCTAACTCTAGGGGGCCGCGATGACGACGGGCGCTATCGAGTGTTTGTTGGCGATCCTGATATGGCTGCTGGTATTTTGGGAGAACAGACCAGTCGATATGCTATGGCGTCGATCTTCTCAGATATAGCAGATCAGCTTGAAGCCATGGATTTCAAGGTTGTTCGAAATCCTCTACCCCTTACGTATATTGACGACCCGTCAGAAAAACATCGGTCTTGGTATTTTGCCACATCGAACAATGCACTGGTTGAAATCGATGATCAGAACAAAACGGTTTGGTTGCCTACTTACGGACATAGAATTTGGCCAGAGTTGAAGAAGACTGACGATGCAAATAAGGAAATCTGGAAAAGCGAAGGGTTTAAGGTAATTCAGCTCGGTGATTTTCATCCCTATGCTGAAAATCTCGGTGCAGCGCATTGTATAACCAAATATATTGACAGAACCCGTTAGTTAAGCGCGCGGCTGACAACCTTTCATTGCATAGAAGAGAATTTCTGAAGCACGGGAGGTAGATTTTCCGTAATTTGCGTTAGTATTCGCTTTGTTTGCTGCTTCTCATGCAATGAAATTCACTTTATGTATGGTTTGAAGGCGGGACTTAAATTTTGACCCGCCCCCCAATCCAAGCTAGTGCTTCGCTCAATCCATCACTATATTTTATCGTCCACCCTATTAATGAGTTGACTAGATAAACAATTCAGAAGCGGGGAGACTATCATCAGCTTTACGAGGGGGAACTACAAAAAATCCCGCGGCGCGCACTCTGAGTAGATTGGCCATTCCCGGGAGTTGATTGTTTGGATCGCCTCCGAAATTCACACGACCTAACCAGCCTGGAATTTTGAGCATTCCCAAAATTCGTTCAGGCGTATCTTGAAAGCTGATGAAGTTGAGCCCAAGTTGCGGGCAACCTTTTGCGTCAATACCTTCTAAGAATTCATATCCTTGGCGATAAACCAATCTAGACTCTGGATCTGCCGGTGTCGAACGGCCTTGGTTGGCCCTATGGATGTGAGAAGATCGAAGTGTTGCATCAAAGGCAGGGCGGGGCGCAAAACGAAATCGTTCATTTTGGCCATCTTCGACCGTCCCACCGGCATTCGCTGGACAACCGCTTATAGGCTGGATTCCGCCATTTGCATCGGCAACTAAGGGGCATCCCGAAACCATATCTCGTCCAACTAGTTGCTCTTTTTGTGATCTTGAGAGTTTTTGCCAGCTAGAAATATCGACGGCGATCCGCATGTAACAAAGGTACGTTCCATTTTCTTTCCAGTTATCCGGCGCGTCTCCTGACCTCTCCTTTATCTCTATGGCTCCAAGGCGTTGCTCGGAACGCAGATTTGAAGTGCCATCGAAAAAATCAATCCAGCTTCTGCGATCTTCGCGGCCAAATCCATTGAAGCTAGCATTCAATCGCAGTGGCGCGGGCTTATTGAAACTATCTTGAAAACGATCAATTGCTTTCCATGTCTCTACCACCGCTCGTCGAACTGACAGAGCAGTCTCACCGGTGAATTGGATCGCTAAATCACAATCAGCAGGATTCTCTGCTACATCCGAATCAAAACTTAAGCCTGCCCCTAACGAGATCGGGCCTCCTCCACCAACTCTCGGCTTGCGAAAAGGGCGCAACTCCGAAGGTCGAATCGAGTCTTTAGAGAGCGAGTCGAAAAATCTGCTGCCAAAGCCAATAAGAACGGTTAACCCACTAGGGTCAACGGTTGTCCCAGGCAAATCATGGACTTGTCCAGTCTTTAATTCGGTGAGCGTTTCCCAGATTTTCTCGAGACAGGCTTGAACATCAAGGGTCTGTGGTGAACCAACGACATTCAAAAACACAACGGAAAAATGCGGGGGGGGCGATTCCCCACTCCTGAAGTGAATTCCCTCCTGTATCTGATCACTCATTCTAAATCTCGTCCTCGCGTGCCTCCTCATACTCGTCGCGGAGTCTAGTTAGCTTTCGACAAATCGGGGCCTTCGCACAATCGTAGTCCTCGTCTAGAGCTTCTACCTCAAACCGCTCATACTCGTCATCGGTTACGTCAGATTGAGACCCGATCCTGAGCCATGGGCCTACTTCTATTCTTTGAGCAATTTCGAAGCCCCCTTGTACAGGAAGCTCGTCATCGCCGACCGTAATCTCGTCAAGAAAATGTGGTGAGTCATCAGGTGGCCCGAATTCAAGTCGCTGATAAAGCTGATCGCCGGAGCCGCGCGAGAATCTTATCCAATCACTTGGCAAAGTATTTCCTTGGAAAAGAAAATCTGCGTCAGCAAACGACATGATATACATTCCTAGTGGATTAGCGAACCCTAGTTTACGGCCTTCAAACGCCTGTTTTGCTGCTTTCGTTGCAGCTTCTGGATCAGCGTGTCTACAGGCAAGTTGAATTGGCGGTAACTCTTCTCCTTCGAAATATGTCTTGCTGAAAATTTCATCCTTTGTCGCTGGGACCCAATCTGAACCGTCCTTTCGTGCGTATGGATGGGCCCCGTAAAGGACGATGTACAGCAGGTCATCCAACCCATTAATCCGATGAGTCATGAATAGTGCGTTTAAGTTGTTTAACTCGCCGATCGGATGAATTGGAACGCCTGCTTCCATTAGGTCCCTGTCACCCCCACCGCCAGAGACCCAAGTGGCAAACAGAATGAGGCGCTGATTTTCCGTCAATTCGCTCGGATCTTCAACGCCGGGCCCATACAACTCCGTCCAATCCACGTCGCGCCCAAGAACATCATAACAGGCACACTTCAAGCGATCCGGTGCGTAAGTCGCGAGCGTCATCCAGTATTCACGCAATTCTGTTGTAAAGACCACACGTTTGGCTCTAGGAGGTTGGCCTTCCTCTTTATGAAAGATAATCCGATACTCACAGTATTCATTGTGGGTCTCGCGTCTTCCTTTGGAAGAGAGCGCGCTATGTACAGGGTGCCCAGACTTTATTCGCCAATTCGATAACTCGCGGGCCGCCTCAATACCAAAACAAAAATTTGGCTCGGCCGGATCCGCCGCCCAGCGTACATCTGGAGTATCATTCCCGTCTGATATTTTCGTGCTGTCGATGGCAAAGAACCTGCTATGGTAGTCCGACAGATCTTCAAATTCATTGACAATCCGTCTGTTCCAAATCGCTTTCAATTCCTCGCTGTCGAAATCGTCAACACCGCCAGGGGCATCGTATTCAGTAATTGGGCTATCGTCTTCGGCGGATGTCAAATTTGATGACATCGACTTATTTTTTAAACCCAGCACCTGCGCACTAAGCGGTTTTGTTCTATCAATATCTCGAAACGCCATATTTCCCCCCTTTACCTTATTCAATTTGACTCATTTTTTTTCATTAATTTATCATGAACATAAAAAAGACAATTGTGAAGCTTGATTCAACACAAATATTGAATTTTAATGTTCTAAGAAAAATTACTAAATTCCTTGGAGAATGCTAATGGGCCTAGAAGAAAAAACAATTCCTTGGTACGAAAATATTGATGGAACTCTTCAATACTCAAGGCGCGGCCCAGAAGTTCATTTATCTGTTGTCGAATTGCCTTGGGCTATACTGACTGAAAAATCAGCAGTAGAACTTAAGGGGTTTCAAAAACTCAAGAAACTTTCTCTTAAAGGTCGACATTTCGCGATGCGGCAAATCAAAGTCGGTGACCTTGATTTGCTATCAGGAACTAGTGAACTTGAATCACTTTCTTTTAATGGTGCTTCGCTAGACGCAGACTTGTTAAGTAGTATATTTTTGAACTTGACAAATCTGGAAGAGATTGATGTCCGCGGTTTGGCGATAACTCCGCAAGTTCTTTCAACAATTGTCACTTCGTGTCCACATCTTAGGGGGCTCTCGGTAGGTTGGGCCAAAGAGGGCAATGACCATTCATTCGCACCATACGATCTTGGTGCTGCAGTTCTGGCAGAAACTTCGCATCTTGAAAATCTGTCTGCCTTATCGGTGCGCGGCCTATCGATTGCAGATGCTGACATTGAAGTACAACACAGTTTCTCTCGGTTAAGGGATATCGATGTAGCTGATACGAATATTACTTCAGCCGGACTGAATGCCCTAGGAATGCACGGTGGTCTGGAACGGATTGTTATGGACAATTGTCCCATCGACGACGATTGTGCACCAACTCTTGAAGCAAATTCAGATCTGCATACGCTGAGCGCAGAGGGTAGCCGCATATCTGATCCGACGCTAGGCGTCCTAAGTAATCTATCTAGGCTGGCCTACCTGAACGTCTCTTCGACTCCTGTTACAGATGTGGGATTGGCGCAACTTGCAGGACTCCCAAATTTGCGCGTCCTAAAGGCTGCAGGTGTCGAGTTCTCTGCATCAGCAGTTGCAGATTGCGTCATTCAAACTCCTTCACTCCGGTCACTCTACATGGGTAAAAAGGTTTTTTCTGCAGCGGATCTGCCGAATTTGGAGACACTAGATGAGTTGGAACTAGGGGTCTATCCCGACCAATCCGTGCTAAATACTCTAGCGACCCTTGATGCCCAAATAGATCTAACGATGTTCGGATCCCCCGCAGGCAATTTTAAAATGCCACCTCGCCTGAGAGAACTTCGACTCGACACACAAATGAGTCGAGATATCATTCGTTCGATTGCACCACTTAGATACCTTAGAAGTTTGTCGTTTAGGGGAAACGCTCAGTTTCTCGCGGAACTCAATGATGGTGATCTACCTGGCTTAAGGAATTTGCTTTCACCAAGTTCTAATCTAGACGATACGACACTTGCCCGCCTTGCACAGCTCCCCAGCCTAGAGTCGCTCTACATTTCCGACAACCCCATATCGGAAGCTGGCATAACGACACTAGTGGGCAATCCATATCTCCATACTTTGGAACTGAGAGCTATCTCCCTCAGCACGAATATAATTGAGAAGTTACTAACGCTCCCCTCGTTGCACTGCCTTGACATACCAGGTACCGGCCTTCCGCCGAGTTCGGTAGCACAACTTGGCGCTGCGCCAACACTGCAGTCGCTAGCCATTGATCAAAGTCAGTTGGCAAAAGAGGCAGTTGAAGGCCTAGCATCGTTGCCGACTTTGATGGAGTTATACTTGTACGGCGATGGCTATACCAAAGAGTCCCTCAAGCTTCTGAAGCACTTACCTTTTCTCAATGAGATTGTCTTGGTCGACAGAACCCAGCCAATTGCAGTTGACGAGGTATCTGCTTTCTTTGATATTCAACACTTGCGGCATATTAATGGACCAATTGAACCGGAAGCGCGGAAGGCGCTCGCAAAGGAACGCCCGGAAATCTATGTAAATGGATTGTCCTCCAGGCCTGCAGGAAACAAAAGCGGACGAAATTCATTGGCAACTTTTTGAATCCATCGTTTCGACGCCATTTCGCCATCTATTTCCTCGAAGCCGATTTCGAACCGTTTCGACTACCACTATTTGCAGGTTGAAAAAGTAACCACCCATATAGGGTGGTTATAAGTTCATTTTTGATTAGTTCTTCCTTTTGATTCATGCCACCATCTTGGCTCCCACCACTTGAATAGAATCGTCATAGACGAAGCAATTTGGTTTGCTGCAGCGTCCTCCAAACTCGGCATTGTGAACTTTCAATCCAATACAAAAGTTTTTCAGCGAATATTTTTCATAAACATATTCCAGCAATACCGCCGCTGGATCAGCGATTGTTTTCGCTGCAAACCTGTTAAACTCAGACTGATTGCACGGATCTACGGGACAAAAGATCGTGAACCCTAATGGTTGACCGAAAGAGCGGACTTGATATCGACTTTCATCGGAACGAATTTCAAGTTCAATGTACATGGATACAAATTTCCTGACTTCTGATTGCAATTGTACTGCCAATACTTTGATCGAAGGTAATATTTGATGGTCGAATATTTTGCCAAAATTCATGATTTTTCTCCGTCAAACTCTTTACCACCAATTGATAAAGAGTTTTTCGGAGAAAAATCATACATTTCAACATCTTAAACTATAGCATCTTTGGGACTTATTACAAAACTCAGGTCATCTGCGAAGATGTAGATTCTGGTTTTAATGTTGCACAATCGCACTAACGTAAACTCATTGGTTCAGCCGACTTGATTGCAGTCTCCATCTAGTTTTGAACTTGAGATCAAATGGAAGCGATCATAGTCAGGTCCGTATATGCACGGCACTTGCGGTTTGTCTGGAAAATGTTCATTTGTAAATATCGAAACTTTATCCCTAATTTGTGTAAACAATTCAAGCACACTCAATTGTTGTTTGTTTTTTAATGAGTCTAGCACCGCATCCCAAAAAAATATGGAAAAGATACTCCCTTTTGTTGTTTTAACGTTGCTTAACTCCAAAGCGCTTTGGCCGTGTGAGCAAGCAGTTATAATTATCAGATTGTCTTTCACCGTAAATCCGGTTCGAGGCATTAAATTTAACTTATTTTGCTGAATGCCTGCTTCCGGTGCAATTCGACACGCATCTATCAATATAAGGCTCCAAGGGTATTTCTCGGAATAGGTGTCTACCACTGTTTGTATCGATATACTGGAATCAGATGGAATTTCTGGTCTATAATCTGTCGGGCAAAAAGAAAAAACACCCTCCGTATCGATGCCATGGCCTGAAAAGTAAAAAATTCCTGGAACATGCGCTTTGCCAGTGCTGCCAAGTTTTTGCAGTCCAGACAATATGTTATTGCGACTAGGGCGAATATCGGAATCTCGAACATCAGATATTAGATATTGAATATTTGAATCAAGATACTGTCTGGAATTTTGAGCGAATTTTACTGCGTCCTCAGCAGCAAACATAAGAGATGTATCCATATTCTGGCTGCCATCAGATGAAAAATACGAGTCTATCCCTACTGCAAAAACTTCCGGCCCATCTTTCATTCTCTGGATTCACGAATTTTGAAATATTCATTCTTTTTCATACTACAGCGAAATAGTTCATTGAATTCAGAATCGTCGAGCCTTAGGCCTTTTTGAAGTTTCCGTTGAATTCGAGGTGGGAGGTCTCCAGAACCTTTGTTAACCGAAAGAGGCGGAAAAAGTTTGATCCCTTTCGGATCTATCAAAAATCCTCGAATATGATGTGTTGCGTTGCTGCGTTTTAGACCCAATTTTTCTAATGCAGAGACAGCTTGTTTCTTAGAAAATACCTTTCTAGCCATGTGAAAAAATGCTTTGCAAATAGCTTTGAAATTTTGTCAAATCTCTTGATAGATTTACGTCTGATATTTCTTGTGCCAATTCCAAATTATATTCTGCAAGGCTTTCGCACAAATTTTCTAAAGCCTCCGTGACTGAGTCTCCATAGGCATATACAAGTGGCGAAGCATAGAGCTCAGCTATAGCTGTTTGTTCATTTTGTTCCACAATGACAGGGACCGGAACTCGAAAGCCTAGTTCATGTGCTTTTGGATGCTCTGTTTGGATCACTCTAATGTGTCTGTTCGAATCAAGATGATCTCCACCAGCTTCCCCAATAGTTGCGTCATGAACTGCAAGAAGAGCCTGCTCGAGTACCGCGGGTATCGGCAACAAACTGATTAGTTGTTGGAAATCAGTATCATTTATAAGATACTTCCTTTTTATTTCTTGAAGTTTCGTAGAAATTAGAGTTGCCTTGTTGGATTCAAACTCGGCGATTGCAGAACCAATTTTGTCTAAATTATCTTCGATACGTTTTGCAGGAACCGCTGAACCTTTCTCAAAATAAAAATCAAAATTGGGAAATTTTCTGCTATGAGCCGACAGACTGATCGTCGGAATCTTGGGGTCCATTCGTTTAATTGTCGACGCGACCTCAGAGCCTGACACATCAGTTCTTGATCGACGAAGTCGAAGATCTATGACCGCAGCAGACAAATGAGCACATCGTTTTTTAAACAGTTCTAGCGCTGATTCTTTGTCGACTGCAGTTACGACTTTGAAGCCTTCTTCTTCAAGAATTCCCTTTGTTGCTTCTCGCGATCGCTTTTCGTCTTCGACAAGTAATATCTCTCCGCTCACAAATCTTTACCCCGAGTTCTTACCTATTTTTTATTTATGTCAGTTATAGGAATTTTTATTTCGAATCCCATCGAATTCCGCCATTCGGTAACGTTGATAGAACCTTTATGCAATCTTTGAATGACCTCTCGAACCATCGGAAGGCCGTAGCCTGTTCCTGTTTTCTTACTTGTTTTACCAGGCATCCATATGTCCTGTACGGTTTTTATGCCTCCCTTTCCCAACTTCAATCCAGTCCCGTTGTCTGAATAATTTGCTACCACATAGTCTCCCTGGATCTTGCATGTGAAATGAATTTCATGAGATTTACTACTGTTTTTCACACTAGAAAAAGCCTGCAATGAATTTAGAATCAGATTCAGAAATGCATAGACAATAGAAGTTTTCTGCATCCGAACTTCAGGAGTCTGTTGAAGCGTCCGCTTAATTTGAACGCCACTTTCTTTGAAGGATTCCCATTCACTAACAATTGAAACCGCGTCGTCAAAGGCTTCAACAAGCTTTGCAGTTTCCATCTCGTCGGGATAAATTGTCTTCAGATTGCCCATATTTTCTATGGCATGTGAAGTTTCATCGAACCCTATTCGGACTTTTTTGACGAGTTGTTGAGAATGCGCATCAAATTTTTCAGACTTTTTTTCTAGCGTTTTAAAAGGCATTCTCGCAGCATGGAGTGAATTTCTGGCAGCATGTCTAAATCCATGTATCAAATCCAAATTGATGTTCTCAACATATTCCCGGAGTTTTATATCTCTCAGTCGTGAGGCCTCTTCACCGGCCTTATAGTTTCCAATTGCTGCGCCTATATGGTTCCCAACGCTAATCATTGCCGTTTCTTCTAAATCCGAGAAATGCTCCTGATGGTCATAAGCAAAACTTATAAAGCCAAATGTCTCAGTTCCAAAGAAAAGGGGGGCAGTGTAGGTCGATTGAAAATCTGAAAATCCTACCAAACGCTGAATTTCAGAGAATAGTTTCGGATCCTGAGAAGTTGACAAACTAACAATTTTCTCGATGGGTACTTTATTATTGGCATTGATTGTTTTCCGAAAATGCGAATGCAATTTACTTCCATTTTTTATCGGCTGCAAAAGCTCACTATCGTCTAAAATGCCTTTGCGATCATAAACGCCGATACATTCGTATGAACCGTCGTCGCTGATTTCCCTTATGACTACATACCGGCTGTCCATAGCGTCGCACGTTTGCTCGCAAAGTCGAGCACAGTAATCCTCAAATGATTGATCGTTGGAAATCGGTTGTGCGATCCGGTCGAGTAGCTTACCCACCCACTTTGCTTCGCGGAAATTATGAGCTGCGCAAAGAGTCCAATACAAAATTGAAATCCAATTCTCAGGTATACATTTGGACGAAACGACTCTCATATTAAACTGGCGCGATGGTGACTCAACCGCAATGCTCTTATCACTTGAATCGGACTGAATGATTTTCTTCGCTTGAACCGCATCAAGGTTGGAAGAAAAATTGAGAATTTTCGATTGGTCAAAATGATTGTCGTGTCTGTACAGGACTACCCCTTCGATATTATTATTTCCAACGATTGAGTCCAGTAACTGGGAAATTCTAGGTGGAGAATTTCCAGTTCCGAATATTGCTTCGAACGGAGCGACCTTGAAGACTTCCTCTAGCATCAGCCTTCTTGATCCAGAAACATAGTGATTTGATCGGCTAGTATTTTTTTGTCTGCTAAATCAAGTTCGGACCTTTTTATCCCGGAATCATCATGCAAGATTACGATGATATTTTCGGAAGCATTTTTGGGTTGCAGTTTCCCCCAAATCCAATTCGCTAATATACCCGATAAAGTACCTAAAACTATGCCGTTTGTGGAAATGGTAAATGCAAGTTCGCACATAGTTGCGGTATCAGACTTAACTTTTGCTATGCCATGGTTTTCGAATTCAAGTTCTTCGATGTGACGGACATCATTTATCGCCCTTAGCGATTGTTCCTTAGGTGACAAGAATGAAACTCTCATAGTTTTTAACCCAGTATCCAAAAAAGTTATTCGATAAATACTATAATCGTAGAGATAACACGAGTCGCATTTTCTTTATAGCTCTTTCATTTTCGGAGTGCTCACAAATAACAATAGCAAAGTCGCAAATGCGACTATTGGCTGTATAAGTTCCGTGATCGCTATTTCGACCTCTTTGTATACCAATGTCGGAATTTCAGTTGCATGAGTTATTCCCTAGACCAAAAAGGAAGCCCAGTCACTTATCAAGACACGCCGTTTCTCTAATCGATCCGATCGTTGATAAGCTCCTATGACGCCGGAATCGACAGAGTGTCCCAAAGCAGTCTCTTTAACCTCAAATGGCGTGTCCGTTTGCTCTTCCACCCAAGTCCGAAATGTCGCCCTAAATCCATGCGGACGCGCTACATAGCCCTCACGCTTCATAAAAAGCGACATTGCCATATCTGACATAGGTTTACCACGCATGGCGTTGAACAGATGTTGATTGTCCGATTGTTCACGAGCGGTCTTAACAACAGCAAGCGCTTCCTCGGTCAAAGGAATGCGGTGTTTCTGACCGGTCTTTGTTCTCTCGCCTGACAGTTTCCACACATCGCCTTCAATCTCATCGAACGTAGCAAGTCGAACTTCGGTCGTTCGCGCTACCGTCAAGATAAGAAAACGCAATGCCAGCGGAACTGCGCCTGACCGCGTTTTGAGCCACTGATAAAATTTCGGCGCGTCTTGGTAGGGCATTGATGGAATATGCTGCACTTTGTGAGCTTGCTTCCCTAACAGGGCCCGTGCTTTCATCGTTGCCTGCATATCGACATCTAGCCCAAGTGCCGCAGAGTACTGGATAACCTGTCCGATATGGCCAAGCGCTTTGCGCGCGGTTTCTGCTTTTTCATGCCAGATGGGTTGCAAAGTCTTCTTGATCATATGCTGGTCAACATCTTCCACCGGCCTATCGCCGATGGTGGGCAGAACATGATGATTGAGCAGCCCCATCCAGCGCTTCACAGCGTTCTTGTTTTTGAGACCAGCCTTCTTTGCTTCAAAACAGCCTTGTGCTGCTTCGGCGAGTGTCACAGCCAATGGTTTTTCACGTTCCTTTTTTCGTTCTTCGATTGGATCAAGGCCATCACGAACAACGCGCCTAGCTTTTGCGGCCCGTTCGCGTGCTTCCGCAATGGAAACATCGGGCCAGCGCCCGAGACCCATTTCCCGGCGCTTGCCTCTGATAACAATCCGCAATTGCCATTTGCCTGCATCCCTTGATCTTTTGACAAGCCACAATCCTTGGCCGTCGGCATATTTGCCTTCGCCTAAATTTTTGGCGCGCATCTGGGTCAGGGTGTTATAAAGCATCAGCCCACCTTTTGGTACATTGGGACTCGAACTAGCAGCTACCCTAATAGCTCACCTTTCGACGTGTGAAAAGGTGAAAATCTATGATTCGACATGTTCAACCGAAATTCGCATAGCTAGTTGAAATATAAGGTATATATTGCGTTATGTTCAGTTATGGAAAAGTGCTGCCATGAATCTTCTGGCACCAGCAATTGGTTTTTGATCCTTAAATAATTGAAAAATAACGCTTAAATAGAAAATCTGTTAACGTTATCTCCAAATGGTCACTTTTAGGGATTCAAGCTTTTCAATAAGCTACCGAAATTAAACAGTTATTTATGGTGCGGATGAATCTGGCCCACCTTCTTAGGTGTGGTTGCAGCAATACGGGCTCGATCTTTTTGTTCTTTGTAAGCGCACAAACGAAGATTACACTCTATCGATAGTCCGCAGGATGGCTCTCGATCCTGTCAGCTTGCAAAGGAATCCAATTTACATCCAAAATGGATATAAATATGCCTGCGAACAAAAAGAAACCAAGTAAATCTGTGTAATTGACCATTGGTTATCAGTTTAGCTGGCGAATCTATGCAATCACTGCTAATGGCTCGCCGCTTGAGTATAGCGGGGGCGCGTAAAATATGTCCGTCAGGGCAGACGACCAGACCATAGATCAACCTGTTGAACAAACCGGGCCGATTGATCCGGCGCTGGCCTGTTTTGTGTTGCTTGCTAAATTTCTAGGCCTGCCGGCCGACCCCCAACAGATACATCATGATCGTGGCAAGGGCGATGAACCCTATACGCTGGAGCATTTGTCGCGGATTGGGAAAAAGCTTGGCTTGATTGCGCGGTTGCGTGATGCCTCCAGAGAAGAGCTCTCCAAGATTCCGCTGCCCGCGATTGTGCGAACAAACGACGGCAGTGCATTTATTTTGCTAAAGATCGAAGAAGATATCGACAATCCGCGCTTCCTTATACAGCGCGGAGATGCGGAGCGCCCGGAAGTCTTGTCGGCAGAAGCTTTTGATGAGGCATATGCAGGACGTTTGCTCCTCCTGACATCCCGTGAAAAGGTCGCGGGTGACAAGCGGCCCTTTGATATCAGCTGGTTCATTCCCGCGCTGGTCAAATATCGCCGTGCCTTGCGCGATGTGCTGGTCGGCAGTTTTTTCCTGCAGCTAATGGGGCTGGCGTCCCCGATATTCTTCCAGCTCGTGATTGACAAAGTGTTGGTTCACCAGTCGCTGACCACTTTGGAAGTACTCGCGTTCGGGCTAGCGGTTGTGCTGATCTGGGAGACCTTTTTGTCTGCGCTCAGAAACTGGCTTTTCGCCCACACGACCAACCGGGTCGATGCAGAACTATCTTCCAATATGTTCCGGCATCTCGTCAATTTGCCGGTGAGCTATTTTGAAGCGCGGCGTGTGGGTGACAGCGTGGCGCGCGTGCGCGAACTGGAAACCATACGTGAGTTTCTGACCAGCAACGCGGTGACAGTGGTGATCGATCTGTTCTTTACCATCGTCTTCTTCGTGGTGATGTATATCTATTCTCCGTTGCTGACACTCATTGTTGCGCTGACCATTCCGATCTATATCGCAATCTCTCTGTTTATCACGCCGCCACTACGCGCGCGGCTGGACGAGAAATTCCGCCGCGGGGCCGAGAACCAGGCTTTTCTGGTCGAAACCGTGACTGGAATTGGCACGCTCAAATCCATGGCTGTTGAACCGCAGATGCGGGACAAGTGGGAAAAGCTCTTCTCCGGATATACGCAAACAGGTTTCAAGGTCGCGATCCTGTCCAATTGGGGCAGCCATTTGATCCAGGCTGTGTCCAAACTGACGACCGTGGCGATCCTTTTCTTTGGTGCCAAGGCCGTGATTGCGGGAACGCTGACGGTGGGTTCGCTGGTGGCCTTCAACATGCTGGCCGGTCGCGTCGCGCAGCCGATCCTCCGTCTGTCGCAACTATGGCAAGATTTTCAGCAGGTTCGTATCTCAGTCGATCGCTTGGGTGATGTTCTCAATGCGCCGGCTGAGCCAGAGCACAATCCCAATCGCGCGAGTTTGCCGCCTATCTCTGGTCGGGTGGAATTTGACAAGGTACGCTTTCGCTATCGCCCCGATGCACCTGAGGCCTTGCGCGGTGTTAGTCTCGAGGTCAAAGCGGGCGAGATGCTCGGCATTGTCGGACCTTCGGGATCTGGCAAATCCACGCTGACAAAATTGGTCCAACGGCTTTACGTGCCGGAGCAAGGCAGGGTGCTGATTGATGGTGTTGATCTGGCTCTGGTTGATCCGGCTTGGCTCCGACGGCAAATCGGCGTGGTGTTGCAGGAGAACATCCTGTTTAATCGCACGGTCCGCGAGAACATTTCTCTGGCTGACTCCACGCGGCCCATGGAAGCAGTGATTGCGGCAGCAACGCTGGCCGGGGCACATGAATTTATCTTGGAACTGCCCCATGGTTATGACACGATAATTGAAGAACGGGGCGGCAATCTATCCGGTGGTCAGCGTCAAAGGCTGGCCATTGCAAGAGCGCTAATTGGAGATCCCCGTGTCTTGATATTGGACGAAGCCACCAGCGCACTGGATGCGGAGAGCGAAGAGATCATCCAGAATAATTTGGGCAAGATCGCGCATGGGCGGACGGTGATGATCATTGCCCACCGCTTGTCCGCTGTGCGTCAGTGCAATCGTATTGTGACCGTTGAAGCGGGCGATATTACCGAGATCGGTACCCATGAGGAGCTGATCGAGGCCGATGGCCGCTATGCCAAGCTCTACAAGAAGCAAATGGGTATCGGGGCATGAGCGAAGATCAAGCCAGCTCTGAAAGCGAAGTTCCGGAACAGGAAGCTCCTCAAGAGGGCTTTTTTGCACGCCGCTTTCCCGGCCTTGCGCGCCATTGGATGATCCTCCGGGAAAGCTGGGCGCAGCAAAATGTCGCGGATGAAAATGCCAAGCCGCAAAGCGATCATGAATTTTTGCCGGCTGCCCTGGAGATTATGGAGAAGCCAGCGAGCCCCGGCCTGCGCTGGTTGATGCTGATCCTGTGCAGCCTGTTTGCAATAGCCTTGCTGTGGTCGTTTATCGGCAAAGTGGATGTAGTCGCAACCGCTACCGGTAAAGTGGTGCCCTCGGCGAGCAGCAAGATCATTCAACCGATTGAGATCGGATCCATCCGTGCCATCCATGTGAAGAACGGTCAGCGGGTCAAGAAAGGCCAATTGCTGGTCGAACTAGACTCCACCATCAGCAATGCCGACGAGGCACAAAGCTCCCAGCAGCTGATGTCGGCGGAGATTGTGCGCGCCCGCAATGATGCACTCATGGCCCATCTGCAAGGGCTTGATGCCCGCTTCGTTCCGCCCGCAGGCACGCCGGTTGATGTTGTGCTCACCCAGTCGCAATTTGTGCGTTCTGCCATCGCGGAATATGAAGCGGAGAAATCGGGCCTCCAGCAGCAGCGCGCCGAACGGCAGGCACAGCTTGCCGGCGCAGAGGCCGAGATCAGCAAGCTGGAACAGACATTGCCGTTGCTTGATCGCCAGCTGGCGGCAAGGCAGGAGCTCGCAGATAAAGGCTACTTCTCCCGGCTGCGCCTGCTCGAATTTGAGCAATTGCGCGTGGAGCACATCCAGAATATCGCCGTGCAAACCGCCCGTGCTGCGGAAGCACGCGCGTCTATCCGCAATCTGGAGGCCCAGATCAGACGCCTGCGCGAAGCCTTTGGTCGCGGCGCGATTGCGGAAATGGCGGAAGCCGAGGGGCAATCAGCGATGGCAGGAGCGGAGCTGCAAAAGTCTGCTCGTCGGCGCGAGTTTCAGCAGATCAAGTCGCCGGTCAATGGCACCGTGCAGCAACTTACTCTGACGACCATTGGCGGCGTGGTGCAACCCGCCGAACCGATCATGGTGATCGTGCCCGATGATGCCGAAGTGCAGGTCAGCGCGCAGATTCTCAACAAGGATATCGGGTTCATCTATGAAGGCCAGCCGGTGCGGGTGAAGCTGGAGGCGTTTAACTTTACCGACTACGGCCTGATCGAAGGCGTGGTCGACAATATCAGCCGCGATGCGATCCAGGATGAGAATCTCGGACTGGTCTATGCCACGCGGATCAAGCTCAACAAGCGCCACCTTATGATCAATGGCAAGAACCAGGCCATTGGTCCCGGTTTACAGGTGCAGGCAGAGATCAAGACCGGCGAACGGCGTATCATCCAATATCTGCTATCACCCCTCGCCAAGACAATGGATGAAGCAGGGCGTGAACGGTGAGTTAAGTATTGAGAACAGCGATATTCTGCGGCTTTTCAATATACATCCAAAATGGATGTATATTTTATCAAAGTTTTACATGCAATTGCACTTGTCTTGTCTGATTTTGCGGCTAGTCTGCAAGAAGAGTCGTGGGGGCCTGCAACATAAAAATGTACAGGTTTAGTTGGTGAATATCCGGTTTTTTGCGGATTTTTACCACTGGGCGTGCGGTGACTCGCACGCTGGCGTAGCTGACCAGCAGGGGGTTGGCGGTCAGAAGAGTTTGTATTGAGGGGCCAGAATATCAATGAGTACGAAAAAACCAGCCAAGAAAGCTGCGACCAACGGGTCTGCGGCCGGTAAAAACGCGCCTACAGCAAAAGCTGTTGCGGCCGAGCCTGATGCCGATAAGGCTGGTACAGTCGATACAGATGCCAGCAGCAGGCCTACGCTGACGCCTCAAGCGATGGAGAAAATCGCCGCATTGCGCGGGAAAATCCAGACAAGCGTTGGTCAAGTAGTTCTCGCGATGATGAACTTGCCGCGCTATCGCAATCAAACGTTGAACGATCTCACCCATTTGATCATCGAACCTTTGCTCCGTGACCGATTGGCCATTGCGTCCTCACGGCCTAAAGATACCGAAGAGGATAATGCTGCCGCCGAGACACTGGCTGGGATTGCCATCTGGGCGAGCGTGTCGGACGATGTCGATGCAAAAATCCGGGAACAGACTAAAGGCGGCGCTTTTCCCATTCGATTGGCCAGCGAAGACTGGGTTAGCGGCGAAAAACTGTGGTTGCTCGACGTTATCGCGCCTAATCGCAAGTTAGCGACTGCAGTGCTGGCGAATTTCAGTCAGGTCGCGAAGGATAAACCGGTCGCCATCCACCCTATTGTTGCACGGTCGGTTGATCCAGAATTACTCAAGAAGATGAAGGGTAAGTCGGCAGGCGACGCCAATGGCGCGAAGGTCAGGCAGGAGCTAACGGCAGATATAGAAAACAAAGGCGAGGCATAATGAACCGGGCATTTTTAAGTTTATTGACCGTAGCGATGCTAATGTCGCTCGGTGGATGTAAAGAAACCGGAGCTGGCAAAAAGAGCAGCGCAGAAGTTCGATACAAGGTCACTATAGAGGTCGATACGCCTGAAGGAATGCGCTCCGGGTCCAGCGTGTGGAGCTGGACATTGAGCCGACCAAGCTTGGCCTTAGCCTCGCCTTATAATGGTAAATTCAAAGGAGAAGCTGTGGCCGTAGACTTGCCGAACGGCAAAACACTATTTGGATTGGTGAGCGGGCAAGAATTGATCCCTGAACGCCAATTTCGAGAGCTTCGCTCCCGCCCGAGGGAGCGCGAAGACCGGGTCGCTGACATCCGTGATATTGCTTCGAACCTTGGCGCGAGCACAAAGCTTCCCTGTGAGAAACGTACCGGTGATGAACGCGGCGTAGAGCGCGTCAATTATCGATTTGATTGTATCATGCTGGTTAGCTTTGACGACATAAACAACCCTAAATCTGTGTTTCTGGTCAATTATCATGATGCCACCGCTAGCCTTGGTAAAGGCTACGCTATCAAGGCCATTACTGTAACCATTGCCGATGAACCGGTGACGATGGGAATAAAGAAAAGGCTGGGGTGGTTGGAAGAAGTTGGGCGCGAAAGAGGAACTCTAGTCCCTGATCCGCCCAGATTGCTTAAAGATTCAACGCCTATTCAGAGAGTTGGCCCTGGCTACTTTACAACGGAACTATACAAATGATTTCTCGTGATCTTACATTAGCACTACTATCTTTGGATGCATATAACCGCGAATATGATCAGAACTTGATCGTGGCGGGAGATAGTCTAGGCAAGTTTAGTCTCATTAGTCGAGAATCTCAGGGAATAGGGCAGCAAGAATTTTCTAGTTGGCAATCAACCGGTTTTTACGCCATCGCCTATGACGTATCCGGAGCAGACATTACAGGGCTATCGGGCACGGTCATTTCTTATCGTGGTACAAATGCAAATTGGGATGCACCCGACGTAACGGACTTTCTGGATCGACCGCTTGTAAAAGATGCTCTGACAGGTTGGATCGTGGGTGCAGGGATACCTGGAGGACAAGCCAATCTGGCGATTGACTTTTACAAGGCCGTCGCTGGTGGGGTGAACCCGTTCCTTTCCGATATAACAACCACAGGGCATTCACTTGGTGGCGGGCTAGCGGGATATGTCGCAACTCTATATGGCAATGATGGGGTATTATTCGATCATATGCCATACGCGCTGGCCGTCGATGCGGCTTTTAAAGCGTCGGCCAATCCCGCGAATGATAGCCAGCAGCAATTGCGGGACCGAATATATGGAATGGGCAATATAATTCCTGCTAGCTCCAATGATCTTGAAGCTTTTGCTACTACTGGTGAAGTGCTCGGTAGCATCAGAACGGGTGATATATTAGCTAATCCGGAACAGAATATATTTTATGGTGTATCTGTTGATGGTGTTGACAGTAATGGAGACCGTCGTAACCCTGTCGATCTTCACTCTCAGGCGCTCTTGGTCAATCTCATCTGGGCACGAGACAATGTCTCTGATGACTGGGAAGCTGTCGCGCCACAACTATGGGATGCGTATTTTAGTGAAGAAGTTGCTGGAACATTAGCTTCCGACATCGAGCAGTTTAGAGGGCCACTAGGCACCGATGTTTCTACTTTACAATCCGCCATCGCCTACAGTGCAATTGACGAAGGTGAACGTCCCTTTGGAGACGTCGCAATCCGCTCGATGTTCAACGATGCCGCGGATCTTGGCAAAACAATAGAATTACTGCCATCGCGCGGCGGTTCTATCGGTTATGGCAGTGCGCTTTCAGAGCTATTGGTAGAATTTGCCGGATTGATGGCGTTGCGAGATGTGGAGGCAGATCAGCTTTCGGCTAATGACCCCAATGTTCTCGGTGGCATATTGGAAATCTTGTCCGAAGAAGGACCCAGTGAAGTTCCGGCAGCACTGCGCGTAAACTTCGGCAATGATCTATGGTCCGTAGGCGGCCAATTCCATGAAGCAGGTGGTAAGCAAGGGTTGATTGATGATTTGATCAATGCCTCGTTTACAAGCGATGGCAGTGATCGGGATGATTTGGAGCAATGGTATAGCAACGAAGCAAAGCCAGGTATCGATCTGCTGAAAAGCATAGATGAAGTTGTTTTTTCTCTGCAAGAAGGTCTCATTTTTCGTCCAGTAGATGGGTTGCCCGGATTAGGTCTTCAAGTTGGAACAACATCAACCGAAAGTTTTTCATATGCAGACGAAGGTGATCATTTTCTGTTTGCCGAACGGGGTGACGACAATGTCACCGGGAATATTGGCATTGATATCCTTTACGGGGGTATCGGCGATGACACACTAAACGGCGGTGGCGGTAAGGACTGGTTATCGGGCGGAACGGGACAAGACACGCTTGATGGCGGCTCTGAGGCAGATTATTTGGACGGCGGTCAGAATACCGACGTCGTTCGCGGTGGAGGCGGCGATGACACAATTATTGCCAATCGGGATGGTGCAACTGATTCGTATGACGGCGGTGAAGACGATGATATAATCGTCTTTCAATGGAATGATGGCGTTTCTACTATTGATCTAAGTGCAACAGTTGCTGCCGATCAGTTGGCAGAAGGCTTTGGTCTCGAAATAAGATTCGCCAGTGTGGTTGACTTTGGCAATGATGATCTTGTTTCCTTGGAAAGGGCGGCCATCGAAGCTGGCAGAGATGTCGATACATTGGTCATTGCGGCCGACGCTGATATTGGCCTTGTTGACTATATTGATCTGGGGGCGACGCCCTCTAACAATTTTGACCTCATCGACATAAGCGCCAGAAACGAAGGCTTGATCGTTAATCTTGGCGAAGAAAATCTCATTTTTGATGACGGGGTTCAACTTACGATACGCAACGCCGATGCTGTGCTTGGTGGTGATGGTGATGATCAGATTACCGGCAACGCCGGTGCAAACAGGATCGAGGGTGGCCAAGGTGCCGACATCCTGACGGGTGGTGCTGGAAATGACTCAATATATAGCAACCTCAAACAGGACCCGAGCGACAATGATGGTAAAACAGACATACTGGATGGCGGTGCAGGCAGAGATTTCCTCTATGTAAATGGCGCTGATGAAGTAGCCAATATTGATCCGCTTGACCTTATCTTCTTCAATCGATTTTTGCTCGAGGGAGGAGTTCTGGATGCGGACCGCAATGTTTATATAGGCTCGCGAGAAGAAGAATATACCCTCTCAGGTGAGATACTTGAGGTCAAATATAACGACGAGACAATTGTCATCAAGGACTTCGTCAATGGCGATGGCGGCATCAATCTGCGCGATGAAGATCCGGAAGATGACCCCAATAGATTTGATCCAACGGACTTCTTTAAGCGCTCTCTAAGTAGTTTGCTCAACCGTCTTTTCGGCCCCTATTTTACCAATCGTGATCCCCTAGTTCTCGATTTGAATCTAGGTGATGTTTCACTCAGGTCTTTGGCGCTTTCTGATGCCTTTTTCGATCTCGACAGCAATAATTTTGTAGAGCGTACAGGCTGGATCCAACCAGGCGAAGGTTTGCTTGCTTTTGATGCCAATGGAAATGGCATTATCGATAACGGTAGCGAACTATTCGGCACACCAACTGTCGATGGTTTTACGATCTTGGCCCAATATGACAGCAATAGCGATAATCAAATTACATCGGCTGATGGCATATGGGACCAATTACTAATCTGGCGCGATGATGGCGATGGGATCAGCACTGCTGGTGAATTGAGCAACATTACACAAGAAGACATTGTCTCAATTGACTTGAACGATGTCGCGCCGAGACGTTTTGAGCGTACCCGTGCTGGTAACAGCATATTGGGGATCAGCAGCTTTGCAGGCGAAGATGGGTTTGACCGTGAAGTGGTTGCAGTGGGATTCAGTACAGACACAAGCAATTCACTGTTTGTCATTCCCGATGGATTTCAATTTGATCCCGATGTTTTTACACTGCCAAACCTGAGGGGATATGGCGACCTTCCCGACCTTTGGACCGCGATGAGCCTTGATCCTGTCCTTAAGCAAATGGTTCAGGATTTCATGGCTGGTGACTATGAATCGATCGATGAATTGAATGGGCGATCTTTTGCCAAATCCGGGCCCGGCAGATATCTAAGAGGTGTCTTCAGGCCCGGTCCCACAACCTATCATTATGAAGCTAGCGCTTTTGATGACATTTTAGCGCGTTGGGCAGGTGTGGCTATCAATGGCGGCATATTTGACGAGCGGCAGGCCGAGTTAACGGCTGAGAAGTTCTTGGGCCGTGCGATCGTGGATCAAACTCTTATTTCTGGAGTTGGTCCAGGACGCGGTGCGGGTAATCCGGTTTTCCACAGAACATTCGCAAGATTTTCAACCGAACTGGTGACCCGTTTTGTAGCAGGTTGGGCCGATATAGAACAAAATCGAGGTTCACTTGACCGGTTCCGGAATATTATTGCTGCTGTGGGTGAGCAAACTGAGCTACCCGAGGCGACGGTCTTACAACAATTAATCGATCAAACTCTAATCGATGCGGAAAATACGCCGGAACTTAGCCCCTTTTTACAGCGCTATGCAGCCCTGCGCTATGACTTTGGAGCAGATGAAATCAGTGGGGACATCGCTGGTTTCATCGATGCGGAGCTTCAAAGTTTTGCATTCAACGCAGACAACCCCTGGGATGGCTGGACCAATTGGGTTCGTGAACGGAGCGATATTTTAGGCGTTATCGACCGCGATGGATCGTTGCTCGACGAACGTCGGCGCGCCTATACGGGCAACCAGACGCTTCCGATATTATTGTCGACGCGTTCCTTATTCAACGGAACAGCAATTCCTGGTTTCAACGAAATAACCGGCGATGATGGTGATAATGTGTTGCAAGGCGCCATTGAAGCTGGATTGAACGGCATCGGCCCTGATTTGATCGACGGCGGCGCTGGCGATGATGTGTTGATGGGGGGTATTGGCTCCGACGCCTATGTCTTCGCCGACGGCAGTGGCAATGATATTGTCATCGATGCAGCTGGTGAAGCCGATGAAGTGGCTTTTCAGGGCAGCTTATTCTCCACGCTCGCAGTCCTTGAATTTGTCGGGAATGACAATCGCGACCTCAAAATCAGTTTTGAAGGACGCGATGAAACCGTTTTGATCAAGGGCTATTTTGCCGATGATGGAACGGCTTCTATTGAGCGTATCAGCTTTGCCGATGGGCCGCTGCTATCCGAGCGCTTTGTTCGCGATGCCGCAGCAGCGCGTCTGGCCACGGATGGCGATGACCGGATAACGGGCACACGTCTTTCCGAAACCATAGTTGGCGGTGCCGGAAATGATAATCTAGGCTTCAATTTCAATGATGTTTTTGATGCGCGGAGGTTTAGTTTTGCAGGCGATGTCTTTGTAGGCGGTGCCGGCGATGATATACTGCAAGGCGCCGACGGCAATGATGTGTTCCGCTTTTCGCGAGGTGATGGGCATGATATTGTCGACGACTATAGTGGTCTTAGCACTATTGAATTTGACGATACGATTGCGCCTGAAGATGTTGTCATACGTCCGGCGGAAAATGGTGAGGATATTATTCTTACCGTTGTTGGCGAAGATCAATCCATCACTCTGATCCAGTTTCTGGAGGACGGTAGGTCCGTCCCGGGTCGATTCACTTCGGCTAGCCCGACCTTCAACATAGTCTTTGCGGACGGTACTGTTCTTACAGAGGGCCAAATTCTCTCTCTCGCGACTGCAGGGACGTCAGGGGATGATGTCCTATTTTCCAATCATAGTGGTTCCACGCTTTCTGGCGTTGAAGGTAATGACAGGCTTTCGGGTAAAGAATCCAATGACATATTAATTGGCGGTGCCGGTGATGACATATTGACCGGGAACGGAACAACCTTATCTGACCGGGGTAATGACGAATATCGATTCTCACGCGGTGATGGTCATGACATCGTGAACAATGAGAATGATGGTCGCTCGACCATCCGCTTTGATGCGACCATCAATCCAGGCGATATCAGCGTAACCCATGGTGCGGATGGAAATTCCATCACATTGTTTGTTGCTGGCGAAGATCAGTCGATAATAATCACTGATTTCTTGAGCAAGGTTGACGAAACAAGCATCGGCTTCATTGATGGAACGATCTGGACTGGCCGCGAAATTCTCTCTCGCTCCATTGAGAATAATGGCGGAGATAATGTCTTTTTCGCTCCGACAGCTGGCGGCGAGTTGTCGGGCGGTGAAGGCAACGACATACTCGAAGGTAGAAATGGACAGGATACGCTTTCGGGAGACGGCGGCAACGATCGCCTTTTGGGTAACTTCGGAGAAGATTTGCTCGACGGCGGCGACGGCAACGATGAACTGATCGGTGGCGGTAGTGATGACATATTGATTGGCGGGGCTGGCGACGATCTTTTGGATGGCGTTTTTGGCAACAATATCTATCGCTTCTCTCGGGATGATGGCCACGACGTCGTTCGGTTCGCTCGAGCCGGTATAGGCAATGATGTTATCGAGTTTGATTCTACGATAAGCATTGCTGATATTGGAGCAGTGGCAGCACCTAACGGTAGAGATTTGATTGTCACAATCATAGACTCTGATCAGTCGATCACATTAAGCGATGCGCTAATAAATCCCGACCATGCTGCAAGTATGATCAGATTTATAGATGGCAGTGAACTTACCGTTGATGATCTGCTTACACAGATGCTGGTTTCGACTAATGACAATGACTTGATTGTCGGCACATACCGCGGCGATTTGTTAGATGGTGGAGCCGGTGACGATGAATTAAGAGGCGGTGCCGCAGATGATGTTATCGTCGGTGGAACGGGCAACGACATTCTATCTGGTGGCGATGGTAACAACATCTTCCGTTTCAACTTAGGCGATGGTCAGGATACTATTGTTGCCGGAGATGATCGACGGTTCTTCTCACCTGCTTTTCAGGATGTTGTCGAATTCGGTCCTGGCTTGTCGGCAGATGACATTTCAGTAACTGCGTCACCGGACGGTCAACTTCTGACCTTGTCCTTCGCAGGCCTTGATGACAGCCTATCCATCGAAAGAAATGCTAAGGTTCTGTCAACAAACGGCGAGCTTAGATTTGCTGATGGATCTATACTGAATGCTTCCGATATTTTT
Source organism: Sphingorhabdus sp. Alg231-15 (assembly GCF_900149705.1). Lineage (NCBI taxonomy): Bacteria > Pseudomonadati > Pseudomonadota > Alphaproteobacteria > Sphingomonadales > Sphingorhabdaceae > Sphingorhabdus > Sphingorhabdus sp. Alg231-15. The sequence goes on from NZ_LT703001.1 coordinate 2,709,356, forward strand.
GAGCTGGGCATTGGCGCCACTTTGGGAGATGATTTCCTTTTTGCATCACCTGAAGGATCAACTCTTGAAGGTCTGGCGGGTAATGATCAGCTAACCGGCAGTGACAATGTCGACGTTCTAGATGGAGGTGAAGGAAACGACACTCTCATCGGAGGGGGAGCTGTTGATGTCTACAGATTCAACAAGGGGGATGGTCAAGACACAATCATCGATCAAACCGAAGAGCAGCCGCCGGAGGTGCTCGTCTCGGTATTTGATAGCAACGGAGACTTTATTGCATCCAGCATCGTATCGGAGATCAGCGCGGCAAATAGTTTCTTGTCCGAAAATGGAGTTGATCCGTTTATTAATGCTGGCTCATTTGATCTCGGAACGGTCTTTTTTGAATCTCCAGGCTTCGAAAACCTTGAATCACTGGACGTAATAGCAAGCGTGGGCGGTTTTGTTGGCGACGGGAGCTACGTAGAGAGGGGCTTCGGTGGCGAGGGTGCACCGCGTGTTGGTAATCGGATAGAGTTCGGTCCCGATATCGATCCAAATGATGTTTATATTACCAGAGATGATTTTCCTTCTTTTGACAATGCCACGCTTCAGATCAGCGGAACGGACGATACCATCTCTATACAAAATCAGTTTGGTGGAGGAGAGATTTTTCGTCCTGAGATTGATGCATCACGCTTCGTCATCGATGAAGTGGTTTTCTCAGATGGAACTATATGGTCGGCTGAGGATATTGCTGACCGAGTAGTTACCACGCGAATTGAGGAAGGCACTATAGTCGGCGGTGCCGGTGATGATATTATCGACACTCGTGGTGAGTATTTTAGAATTGAAGGTAACGGCGGTAGCGACACTTTTATATTTGAGCGCGGCTATGGTTCGCTGACGATCGATCAATTGAACTCGAATCCAAACGCCGAGCTTTCAGTATTGGAATTCGGAGCGGAAATATCACCTGATCAGGTTCTTGTTACTAAAAACTTAGCTGGCGATATCGAACTCCAGATTGGCGATGACAAAGTTGTTTTGGCGAATGCGCTTGTGCCTGGAGGCGGCACAATCCTTACAGAACCAGACAGTCTGCCGCAAAATCGGAAACGGACGCCACCTTCGACTCCTTTTGCCGGAGTAGCAGAAGTTCGTTTCGCTAATGGTACGGTATGGACGAATGAGGATTTGTTGGCCGAATTTTTCACGGGCAGTGAATCACGCACGACATTGATTGGCGATGAATATGGCGTGGATTTTGATCCAATGGGTTTCGCCCGCGAGATCTTTAGTCGAGGCAATGAAGACACCATCATTTATAATCAGGGATATGGGCAGGTTTCCATAAATCTTGATCAGATCTTGGTTGACAATGGAAGGGTAACCTCTTTCCGCTTCAACGAGATAATTTTTGGTCCCGGGCTGTCTCTTGAAACGGCGGCAGTCTATGTCGACGCGTCATCGTCTCTTGTCATAGATTTTGGAAATGGTGACAAAGTAAGACTCGTTGATGCTGTTACAGCGGATGGTGATGGTGGACCATTCAGTCTTTCCCAGAATTTTAGATTTTCTGACGGGAGCGTTGGTGGAGACGAGGTTGTTTTCGGAGGCGACGAGCTTGTTGTCGCAATAGGCGACACCATAGACTTTAGCGCGGTGCTGGCCTTGGCCAACGAACAAATGATTTCCGCTGGCTTAAGGCCTGAATCAGGATTGCAAGAGGCGACATTTTTTGGAGATACCGGTGGTTCGGAAACATTCGATCCCAATGGCATCGTACGGAAAATCGTTACTGGTGGAGGCAACGATACTGTCCACTACAAGCGGGGATACGGCAAGGTCGAGGTCGATGCTTTTATCCCTACAACTGGCCGCGGATCGATCCCTATATCCGCCGACCCCAGAGGGGCTATCCCTCTTGTTGTCGAGTTAGGTCCTGAGCTGAGTAGAGAAAACCTGAATATTCAAGAGTTTGCTGACGGCTTTGTTTTATTCGATTTCGGAGAGGGCGATCAGCTAAAAATCCCAAATCCATTTGCCAGTGAACTACTATATCCCGACGGTGCAGTTGCCATACTCTTCTCTGATGGAGGTGTTTGGGCGCGAGAAGAGTTTCTAGCCCGAATTGATACCAATTTTGATCCAACGACAGATCAGAACCAGATTGCAGCAGCATTCCAGGAACTGTCCTCCACAGGGGATGTTGATTCACAATTTGTGTTATCCGGCGTCGCCAGTTTTGTGGATAATAATATTGATGATTTGCACGAGATTACCGTTTCCAGTGTTTCGATTTCAGGACCATTAAGCGGTGTTTTAGATGATAGTGATGCATTATCATTTTTGTCTTTGGATGCTTCACAAGATGTCGACGAGGCAAATCGTGGTTATCGTTGGTTCTTCGTGGCCGGGAGCGATAGATTCGAGGCCTTGGCCCAGAATGAGACCAGCACAATCGAATATTCCATCGAGATCGACGATGGACGTGGTGGCGTTTTGTCTCAAACTATTTCAGTCAACGTTACAGGCTCAAATGATACACCCGTATTTGTAGGCGGAGTAACCGCAGCCAACATTATGCCTTCTGACTTGAGTGGTGCGGTTGAAGGCGAGATCCTGTTCTCTGAGACTGATTTGAGTGATTCTCATACAGCCCAAATCACGGATGTCGAGATACAGGGTAACGCACCAGAACTGCCTTCTGCCGATATCATTCGTCAATGGCTGACATTGGCAGAAGTTAGCCCCGACGACTTAGAAAATGCCCAGCCAAATTCGATAGATTGGAATTTCACTGCAACGGGTTTTGATTTTAGTGGCCTTGCTTCCGATGAGTTTGTGCGCCTTTCTTACACTGTCGAGATCACGGACAGTGCAGGCGATATTCTTACGCAGCCGGTCGTTGTTAGCATCGGAGGTGCCACAGCTGCTCCGGGAGCGCTGTTTGCTTTGAACAATCCGCCCACTCCGGAAGACACCGCTGTTGATCTGGAACTACCCGCAAGTGCTTTTGTAAATGTGTTGGATGGTGACCTTGCGTTCACTGCAAGATTGACCAGCGGAGAGAACTTGCCAGACTGGTTGGCCTTTGATGGTTCGCGATTTACGGGCACTCCGCCGGAAGATTTCAATGGCAATCTCAGCATAATTGTGACTGCAACAAACGCTACGGCATCTGCAAGCGATGTCTTTACGTTAGTTATCGAAGCTGTCGATGATGCGCCTGTCGTTCAGTCGATCATTCGTGATCTGTCTGTTGAATCGAACAGCATTGTTGATTTCACCGTTCCTACGGATGCATTTTTAGACGCCGACGGTGATGAACTAACACTGACGGCGACTCTGGCAAATGGCGATCCATTACCGGACTGGCTTGGTTTTGATGGAATTAGATTTTTGGGAACAGCACCGGAGGGCGTTACCGGCAGCTTCGACATTGAGATCGTTGCCAGTGATGGAGCTCTGTCTGCAAGTCAGATAGTGCGGTTGGGTGTTGGACTTTCGAACAACGCACCTTCCATACTAGTAGAGTTGCTCGAAAATCAGTTCGATGAAGATACGTTTGTTGATGTTGCCATACCAGCGGATAGCTTTGAAGATATTGATGGCGATACTCTCTCGCTTTCAGCCTCTCTTCTTGACGGATCACCTCTGCCAGATTGGCTTTCCTTCGATGGAGAAAGAGTTACCGGTACTCCTCCCGCCAACTTCAACGGAAGCTTGGAAATCGCGGTCACCGCAAGTGATGGAGAGTTGACGAATAGCCAGACATTTGCATTGACCATTTTACCGGTGAACGATGCCCCAGTTCAGGTTGTCGGCCTACAAGATGCTGAGGGAATAAAGGGAGAACCCTTCTCATTCGATCTGCCCTCAAATCTGTTTGAAGACATCGATGGAGATACCCTAACGCTAACCGCCACCTTAGCCAACGGCGATCCTTTGCCAGCCTGGCTAATTTTCGACGGTGCTTCATTCAGCGGCCAAGCTCCACTTAGCGTCGATGCCGGCGAGATCGAGATTCGGGTTTCTGCTTCTGATGGACAAGCACAAACATCTGACGTCTTTAGTTTGATCGTTGTAGAAGCTAATTCTGCACCGGAAATTAGCGTACCGATTGGCAATCAATCATCCAATGAAGATCAACCGATTGATTTGATCGTTCCAGCAAACACCTTCACAGACATTGATGGTGACCTGCTCTCTCTTTCTGCCACGCTATTGGATGGCTCTGCTTTACCCGCTTGGCTCGTATTTGACGGGACAGGTTTCACTGGGACACCCCCACAAGATTTCAATGGCACAATAGACCTGACTGTCACGGCAAGTGACGGTTCTCTCGAGGTCAGTGACAATTTCACGCTGACAATTGATCCGGTCAACGACGCTCCGGTTCTCTCGCTTATGATGTCTGATCAAACATCTCTAGAAGATGAGCCAATTGATTTCTTGGTGCCAGCAGATACGTTCGCGGATGTCGATGGTGACAGCCTGACACTGTCGGCCACATTGGCGGATGGTAGCGATTTGCCAGCTTGGTTGAGTTTTGATGGCGCACGCTTTGCCGGTCAACCGCCACAAGATTTCAATGGCATGATTGAGATTGCGCTTACGGCAAGTGATGGTGAACTTGAGGCTTCGGATCTGTTCGCTCTATCAATTACACCGGTGAATGATCCGCCGGTTATTCTTACACCGCTTGCCGATGTTTCTTCCGCTGAAGACAGTCAGGTTGACGTTGCAGTTCCAACGGATACTTTCGTGGATGTAGATGGTGATCCACTGACGCTAACCGCTACTTTGTCCGATGGTTCTGACCTTCCCGCATGGCTGACCTTTGATGGTATCCGGCTAACCGGTACACCGCCCCAAAACTTCAATGGCAATATCGATATTGCCGTTACTGCCAGTGATGGTGAACTTGATATCGTGGATCATTTCACACTGACAATTGATCCGGTGAACGATGCGCCGGTCGTATTGAATGCCATTGCCGACATCAACGCAGATGAAGATACGGTGGTAAATGTCGCGCTGCCAACCAATATATTCTCGGATATCGATGGTGATGCACTAACCCTTTCAGCTGCGCTGGTTAATGGCTCAGAGCTTCCCATCTGGCTTAGTTTTGACGGTGTTCGTTTTACCGGAATGCCGCCGGCCAACTTCAATGGCTCGCTGGATATCCGTGTCATTGCGAACGACGGTGAATTGCAAGTCAGCAATGATTTTGCGCTCACCATTGATCCGGTTAATGACGCGCCCATTCTGACAGCTGTTCTGAGCGACGTTTCGAGTGATGAAGACACATCTTTCGATGTCGCACTCCCGCAGGATGCTTTTGCAGACGTGGAGGGTGATGCTCTGACTTTGACTGCAGCTTTGGTCGGTGGAGATATTCTACCAGACTGGATCAGCTTTGACGGTGAAAGATTTACCGGGACACCACCTCAAGATTTCAATGGAGTTCTGGATATTGAAGTTACGGCCAGTGACGGCCAGCTCGGCACTGCTAGTAGTTTCGCCCTAACAATTGATCCTATCAATGATGCACCGATTGCAGTTGATGACGATATCTTCCTTTCTGAAGGTGGCGATGAGCTTACGATTTTGCAATCCAGCTTGCTTGATAACGATAGCGATGTAGATGGTGATACGCTGAGCGTGGTCTCAGTAACCGATGGTACCAACGGAACCGTTGGTTTCGATGCCGACGGCAACATCGTCTATACGCCAAATGCGGGCTTCCAGGGTGAAGACAGCTTCACCTATACGATCAGCGATGGTGAGCTTACCTCTACCGCCACTGCACAGCTTCGGGTTGACGATCCATTCTCTGGATGGCGTCAGGGTACTGAAGGGAATGACTTTCTATTCGGTAACTTCTTCCGAGCGAATGAAATCTTCGGACGCGCCGGCAATGATTACATCTTTGGTGGTTTCCGGGCTGACTATCTGGCTGGCGGTGATGGCGATGACCGTGTCTTCGGCCTGTTCGGAAACGACCATCTCTGGGGTAATGCCGGTGACGACAAGCTCTATGGCGGCTTTGGTACCGATACCGCTTACTTCAACGGCACCAGCAGTGAATATGAGCTGCAGACTCAATTTGGTGGCTTTTATGTCCGCACACGCGACGAAGATCCGACTGTAAATGGCGACGATGGCCGGGATCAGCTTTACAGCATTGAACGCCTGGCATTTTCCGATCAGACCATATCGGTTGCTTCGCCCATCATTCTCGATCTTGACGGTGATGGAACAGAAGTTGTTTCTGCGGCACAAAGCAATGCGCTGTTTGACCTGGATGCGGACGGTGTCCTTGATGACACGAGCTGGATTGGCAGCGGCGATGCCTTCCTGTTCCTTGACCGCAATGGTGACGGCTTTGTAAGCGGTGTGAACGAGATCAGCTTTGTTGATGATGCAGAAGAGGCGCGCTCAGACCTTGATGGTTTGAGAGCATTTGACAGTAATGGCGATACTATCTTCTCTGCTGCGGACGATCGCTTTGTTGAATTTGGCGTTTGGCAGGACTTGAACACCAATGGCGCAGTGGATGCTGGTGAGACATTCACGCTGCAAGATGCGGGAATTGAATCAATCGATCTCAATGCAACAGCAACAGAATCGGGCTTCACCTTAGGCGATGTGGCTATCGTCAATCAGGGTACATTTACAAGAGCCGACGGATCCACTGGCGGCTTCGCTGATGCAGCGATTACCTTCTTCCAAAAAGGTGTTCCAGAGCTGCCGGTTATTGATTTCAGTTCGGAAGCTTTCCGCCGCAAGTCAAAAAAATATCGTATCTATGCACAAGATGGCGAATTGATGATTGGGTCCAAGAAAGGGGTCACACAAGCATTGGACGGTGCATCGGTTCTGAACTTCAAGAACCGTGATATCGGCATGCTTTCCCCAATCGTGTTGGATTTGGACGGGGATGGCATTGAGCTGCGCAAATATAAGAAGAGCAAAGCGCGCTTTGATATGGATGGCGACGGATCGCGCGACAATGTCGGTTGGACCGGCAAGGGCGATGGATTCCTTGTCATTGATCGCAACAATAATGGTTTGATCGACAATGGTACCGAGCTGAGCTTCCTCACCGAAGCGCCTGGTGCCAAAAGTGATCTTCAGGCGCTCTCGGCGCTCGACAGCAATGGTGATGGCATAGTGTCCAGCCTCGACGTACGCTTCCGCGAATTGAAAGTCTGGGTTGATCGCAATGACAATGGGCTCACGGATGCTGGAGAACTGGCAACTCTGGATCATCATGGCATTGCTTCGGTCAGTCTCGATCGCCGTGCAACCAATGAACGTGTAAAGGTTGGCAACAACATATTGCTTGCGACATCCAGCTTTACTCGCACAGATGGCACCACTGGAGCCGTTGGCGATGCGGTCCTTGCCTTCAAGCCAGCTGGAAGCGCAGCGTCCAAGATCCAATATTCCAATGGGCGCTCTTCTCTGCAACACTGGAAACGGGAAGGATACTTGGCTGTCGCATCTGAGTTTGAACCGGACGATGCACAGTTGATGGGTCTGAGAGATGGCTTGAGAGATCAGAATGCCGCTACAGGGCAGGGATTGCGCTTTGACGCCCCGAAGGACGCGAATGTCTTCGACTACTTCGAAAAACCAGCAAACTCAGGTGCTCAGACTGCATCTGCTGCGGATGCGTCTGCTTCAAATACACTGAGTTCTAACAACGGTGCGGTTACTGAAACCATTGTTGCTAAAGAAGTGATCGGATTGAGTGCCGATATTGTGGCCAAGGAATCGGTTGCAACTGCAGATCCAGACTTGCTGAAACTCGCATTGATGACCCAGGATATGAACGTATTTGGCGCTTCCTCAGGTGCAACAATGATGAAGGAGCGTGAACGGACAGCCCCCATGATGGACTATTTCGTGGGGTAGGTCTGGCATGTTTAAGTTCGGTGTGTGGATGGACCTCTGCGATCGATACATCAGGCCACCTTTTGGTGCATTGTGACTCGCGCTAGTGGCTATCCTATTAGCCCACCTTTTGACGTGCGAAATAGTGTAAACCTATGGTTCTGCATGTTCAGTCGGCTTTCTCGTAACTTATAGAAAAGTAAGACAAATGTTGCAATATGTTCAACTATGAAAAAGGCGGCCACGAATCTTCTGGCACCAGATACTTTCAAGTGATTGAAAAATGCTTGAGGTCGGTACAAAGCATAAGACCCCAAGTCGACTTAGCGCGAACCCACCGGCAAAACTACAACCGCACTGACTGACCAAACCCTGGCTATCCGGCTGGTTCTTATGGTTGGGTGATCGCAATATTCACATAACATGGCGTTACAACACGACAGCCGTCGGCGCGTAGCATTTCGGCCGTCACGATCGCTGTTCGTCAATTCTCTATTGCGCTGGGTGTATTAGTAATATACCACACGTAAAAATGAATGGAGAATACGGATGCTGCAACTGAACAAGGTCACCCATGTCTATCCCAATGGTACCAGAGCGCTGGAGGATGTGACGCTTTCAATACCGAAGGGCATGTTTGGTCTGCTCGGCCCTAATGGCGCGGGCAAGTCGACCTTGATGCGGACTGTGGCTACCTTGCAGACGCCGACCCAGGGCGAAATCCGCTTTGGTGATATTGACATATTGGCGGACCCGGAAAGCCTGAGAGAACGGCTTGGCTATTTACCTCAGGATTTTGGCGTTTATCCCAGGGTGTCCGCCTATGACATGCTCGATCATATGGCGGTGCTGAAAGGCGTCGCATCGGCGGCCGACCGCAAGGTGACTGTGGAAACATTGCTGAACCAGACCAATTTATGGGATGTCCGGAAAAAAGCCATTGCCGGTTTTTCTGGTGGTATGCGCCAGCGCTTCGGGATCGCTCAGGCGCTTATTGGTAATCCTGAACTGATCATTGTTGATGAGCCCACGGCCGGTCTGGATCCCGAGGAGCGCAACCGTTTCCTCAATTTGCTCGCGGAAATCGGGGAGAATGTTGTCATCATCCTGTCGACTCATATTGTCGAGGACGTAGCCGATCTTTGTCCGAACATGGCGGTTATCGCCAATGGCCGGATTCAGCTGGAAGGCGCGCCGCTGGATTTGATCGGCAAGACCAAGGGGACAATCTGGTCCAAAACCATCAGGCGTGAAGAGCTCGATGATTACCGAGTAAAATATGAAGTCATATCGACCCGCCTTTTTGCCGGCTCGACGATCATTCACATATTGGCGCCGGACAATCCCAGCAATGGGTTTGAAGCCGTAGATGGGGGGTTAGAAGACGTCTATTTCTCCACCCTCGCTGCGACGCGTCGCGAGTCCGCCAATCCATCACAAGCAGCCTGAGCGGGGAGACGGACATGTTCGCAAAAATTGCTGCATTCGAGCTACGCTACCAGTTCAGAAACCCAGTGTTTTGGGTGGTTTCGATATTATTCTTCCTGCTTACTTTCGGTGCGATGACGGTCGATGGAATCTCAATCGGCAGCGGTGGCAATGTAAATGCCAATAGCCCGGTTGCGATTGTTCAGATCCATCTGATCCTCACATTATTCTTCATGTTTGTGACCACCGCTTTTGTCGCGAATGTCATTGTGCGTGATGACGAAAGCGGTTTCGGGCCCATGGTGCGTTCGACACGGGTGAAAAAATTCGACTATCTCTTCGGCCGCTTTACTGGTGCTTTTCTGGCGGCCGGCATTGCGTTTCTGTCGGTACCATTCGCTATCTGGCTGGGGTCTCTTATGCCTTGGCTCGACCAGGAAACTCTGGGCTCGAACCAGCTGCAATATTATGCTTATGCCTATTTCCTGATGGCTCTGCCCGGGATATTCCTAACCTCCTGCATATTCTTTGCGGTGGCAACCCTGACCCGGTCAATGATGTACAGCTATCTGGGTGTTGTCGTATTATTGGTGCTCTACATAATATTCAATATCAGTACCGACAATATGCCGGAACTGCGCGCGTTTACCGGCTATGCGGATCCCTTTGGGTTCGCGGCTTTCAACAATGTCATTCGCTATTGGACCGCATCGGAATCCAACAGTTTGTTGCCGGCCATCGAAGGAGCGCTTGTCTGGAACCGGTTGATCTGGATCGGCGTCTCGATCAGTGCCCTGGCCTTGGCTTATCGGTGGTTCAGTTTCGCTGATCGCGGTGTTTCTGTTCGCAAGGCCCAGCGTCAAGCCAAAAAGGCAGCGAAGCTGGCGACGGTCGACCCACAGATTGTTGATATTCTACCCGAGACAAGTGAACGGGGCGCAGCGTGGAGCCGCCTGGTATCACGAACCCGCTTTGAAATGACCCAGGTGTTCAAAAGTCCCGCCTTCATTGTACTGCTGCTTATCGGTCTGTTCAATGCCAGCGGGGCGCTTGCCTTTGGCAATGAAATCTATGGCACACCAGCGCTTCCACTGACCTCTACCTTGCTGTTGACCCTGATGGGATCGTTCGGGATCATACCGATCATTATCGCTATCTATTATGCCGGAGAGCTCGTCTGGCGGGATCGCGATCGCAAGATGCATGAGATTATCGATGCGACGCCGTTGCCCAACTGGGCTTACATGGTACCCAAAACGATTGCGGTTACGGGGGTTTTGTTTGCGACCTTGTTGATTTCCGTTGTCGCTTCTATTTTGATCCAACTGTCGCGCGGTTTTACAGATATTGCGATTGACCAATATTTCCTTTGGTATTTGCTGCCCCTGTCGATCGATATGGTGATCCTGGCCATATTGGCGGTGTTTGTGCAGGCCCTGAGTCCGAACAAATATGTCGGCTGGGGCATCATGGTTATCTATTTTGTCGGAACCCTGACGCTCAACAATATCGGTTTTGAGCATCCGCTATATCAATATGGCGATACTCCCTTTCCGCAATTTTCCGATCTGAATGGCAATGAGGTCAATGGTGCTGCTGGTTGGTGGCTACGGCTCTATTGGGGAGCTGTTGCGGTGATATTGGCGGTTCTCGCGCATTTCCTGTGGCGCCGTGGAACAGAAGTGAGCCTGATGCCGCGTTTGCGTCAGCTGCCGCGCCGATTGCTGAGCTCGGCTGGTGCTGTGCTGGCTCTCGCTGCTGTGGTCGCGACGGCCAGCGGAGCCTATATCTTCTATAATATGAATGTCCTGAACGATTATGTAACGCAGGATGATCAGGAAAAGCAGCTTGCCGACTATGAAAAGAAATATCTCAAATATGAAGGCCTGAAACAACCGTCCTTCACCGATATCAAGCTGGACATCGCCATCTATCCAGAAGACCAGAATATGGTCGCCAGTGGCACGATGCAGATCATTAATGATACCGGTGCGCCGGTGGAAGTGCTGCACGTTCGTTTTCAGGATCCAGATGTAAAGATTGATACTGTCGATATTCCCGGTGCGAAGCTCGAAATGGATGACGAGCGGATGAAATACCGTATCTACCGGTTTGACAGCCCGATGCTGGTCGATGAGAAAAGGACGATCAGCTTTCGATCGTCACGGAAGCAAAAGGGCTTTCGGGCCAGCGGCAATGATACCCGTCTGGTTCAGAATGGAACCTTCTTGAACAATTCCGAATTTGCACCGCAACTGGGCATGAATCGCAACGGCCTGCTCACGGATCGTCAAACCCGCCGTGAATATGATCTTCCATCCGAACTGCGCCTACCCAAGTTGGAAGATGATTCTGCGCGAGAGCAAAACTATGTCGGGAATGTCGACTGGGTGATGTCGGATATCACGGTCAGTACCAGCAAGGATCAAACACCGATTGCGCCGGGCAGCAAAGTTTCCGACGAGGTTAAGGGCGAGCGGCGCATCGCGCGATTTGTTTCGGAAAAGCCGATATTGGGATTTTTCTCGATACAGTCAGCCAGATATGAAGTGAAGGAACGGTCGGCAGATGGCGTGGATATGGCGGTCTATTATCACCCCACCCATGACTTTAATGTCGATACGATGCTCGACGCTACGGATAAATCGCTGGCCTATTTCAAAGAGAATTTTGGGCCTTATCAGTTTGATTATGCCCGGATTATCGAGTTTCCCGGTTATGCCACCTTCGCACAGGCCTTTGCCGGAACCATCCCTTTCTCCGAACGCATCGGATTTATTGCCGATAACAGCGATCCGGATGAAATTGACTATGTCACCTACGTGACCGCGCATGAATTTGGTCATCAATATTGGGCCCATCAGCTGATCAGTGCCAATCAGCAAGGTGGAACCTTGCTCGTGGAAACCATGGCGCAATATTCGGCATTGATGGTGATGAAGCAGATATATGGCGAGGACAAGATTCGCCGATTCCTGAAATATGAACTGGATCGCTATCTCAGCGCCCGGGGTAGCGAGGCGATTGAAGAATTGCCGCTCAACCGGGTCGAGAATCAGGGCTATATCCACTACCGCAAAGGCGCTGTGGTCATGTATCTGTTGCAGGACCGATTGGGAGAGGATCGTGTCAATGTCATGCTCTCTGGTCTGCTCGACCGTTATCGCTTCAAGAGCCAGCCTTATGCGAGCTCAACCGACCTGGTCGACGGTTTCAAATCGCTGGCGCGCAACGATGCCGAACGGCAACTGGTCAGTGATCTGTTGGAACGGATAACTGTTTATGATCTGAAGGCTGAAGAGGCGACCGTGAAAAAACTGGCCAACGGACGCTATGAAACCTCCCTGAAGGTGGCGGCTTCCAAATATTATGCCGACGGCAAGGGCAAGGAAACAGCATCGGTCTTGATGGATGATATTGATGTGGGCCTGTTCACCGCCCGTCCGGGAATTGGCGCGTTTGGCAAAGAGGACGTGATCAGCATGGAGCGCAAGCGGATAAAATCCGGCGATCAGGTGATCCGCATCATCTCTACCAAAGAGCCGAAATTTGTCGGTGTCGATCCTTATAACAAATATGTGGACCGCAACAGCGATGATAATGTGGTGGCGGTTTCGGACAGCTAAGCTGCTCTTCTCGCAATAACCAAAAGAAAAACGGCGGCGCTTTTCAGCACCGCCGTTTTTTCTGACCGATCAAAATCGGCTTGTAAGAATCTGCATCAGAACTCGTAGCGAACGCCGAGCTGAATCCGCCATGCCGAGCTGGACACGGTTACGTCATTGTCGTCATCCGGATTGAAGCCGGTGATGATGTAACGTCCCTGTGCATCAACTCCGCCATCAACGACGTCAACAAGATCGCCGCGGCTCCGGGCTTCGTTCCACTCACCGTCGATAAGGTTGAGGACATTGTCAAAATCGGCAAACAGCTCAATTTTGTCTTCAACACCGAACAGTCGTCCTGGACCAGGGATCTCCTGGCTGAGGCGCATATCCATGTCGAAGGTCCAGTCATTGCGACAGGTATTGCGTCGGATGGACTGACCAGCTGTGAAGCCACAATTTGTCCCATTCACATAGTCAATCAGTGACTGAACAGCGGCCGGATCACTCGAAGGTGATACATTCGCGTCGCTTACACCTGATGGAATGTATAGCAATGCGTTGTCCGTACCCGATGCGCGATCGTTGAAGACGCTGCCGCCATCAAAAGTCAAGCTGTAAGGCCGACCGGACCGTGCTGTGAAGAACATCGCCAGCTGCGTATCGAAGTCGTCAATGAACTGCTCTTCAAACGTCGTGGCAAACGTGAAGTTGTGCCGTGTCTGGAAGTTAGACGTCGAGGTTGCAGGATTCTGACGGTCGAAAGCAGCCGTCACATCAAAGTTTGATGTTGCGGTCGAGCTGCCGACGTTGCGGAAGTTGTTTGATTCCGTAAACGCATAACCCATGTTGATCGAAACGCTGCCACCATCCGTGAAGATGCCTTCATTAAAGCGCTTGGACAGGGCCACAGAGAAAACGTGGCTGTCATAGGAACGACCGTTGGTCAGCTGGATGAAGTCATCCAGGCCGGTATTGAAGCAGGTGTCGCCTGGAACAATGCCGGTATATGTTGGAGGAGTGCCTCCACCATTTTGCAATTGCGCATTACAACCAGCGTTGAGCGGATCAATCGCATCGTAAATTGGTCGGCCATCGACGGTAAAGCCGTTCAGTCCGACATTTGGATTGACCACCTGCACCAGATCGACAAAGTTCAGCGGATCATTGAACCGAGAGTAAATATAATCGAGGTTCAGGTTCCAGTCTGAGAAAAAGCCGCCATCGGTGCCGAACTGTGTCGATAGACCCAAGTTAGCACGAAACACCGTTGGAACATCCAGGTCAGGACTGGTCGACTGCACATCACCGCCGCCTGCTGCTGCTCGATTTGAAGCAGCCTGTACTGCGCACTGCGGGAAGCCGGTGAACTGGCCAGCACCGTCGAGAACATTGAAGCTGCCATCCGGGTTTACCAGGCCAGCACATTCACCGCTGAATGTATTGCCATCCACCGAAGAGAAACCGTTGTTCGAGAAAGCGTTGGAGAAGAAAACAACCGGGTCGCCGCCAGAGAACCAACCAATGCCGCCGGTGATCGAGGTGTTCCGGAAGAACCCGTCATTGTCCAAGTCATATGTCGCTGCCAGACGTGGCAAGATGACAGTATCGATGCTGCTGAACGGGCTGGCATTTGTAATACCAAAGCGCTGAAGGAAGGATGGATTGGCACGTGGTGCGTCGCCATCATATAGCTGCACCCGGATACCGGCTGTCACATTAAGCTGATCTGTTGCTTGCCACTCATCCTGAGCATAGAAAGAGTAGATCTGCCGACCGAACAAGGCTGCCGCTTCGTTGATATCACCAGATGGTGTTGATCGAATGGTTGCGCCACCCAATGCGCCGCTGATCAGATCATCAGATCCTGCAAAGACGCTCGAGAACCCGCCGCTTGCTACGTCACCATTCTGAAAGTCAGTCAGGTTGCGGAAGAAGATCGTCCCGGTCGCATTGATTGCGAACAAGTTGAATACTTCCAGATCGTTAAGCTCTGCGCCCAGCTTGAAGCGGTGATCGCCGGCATCAATATTCATTTGGAATTTATACTGATCGACTGTTTGATCCAGCTGGTTTGCGGAACGGAAAATGCCCGGGCCAGTTGAGAGGCGGCCATTTTCAGTGGTCTGTCCGGCAACTGGCGTTACGCCAACTGAAAGACGTACAATCGGGTTATCCGATTGTGCTTCACCGCCGCCAACAGGGCCCTGAACATCACCAACTTCGGAACGGGAAAGACGCAGTTCCGTTGAAATATTATCTGTCCAGTCCGAAAAGAGACGGAGAGAATAATAGTCTGAGATCGTGCCTTCATCTTCAAAACTGTTAAGACCCGTAAGTTCCTGTCCACCAAAATCGGTTTCGACATTGGTTTCTTCGAGACGCTGATAGGTCGCTTCCAGACGGTGGTCTTGGGTAATATAAGCATCCAGACGACCGAAATAGCGAACGCTGGATTCTGGCAGCGCACGAGGATAGCCTCCAACATCAATGCCATAAACGCTCTGCGCAATCTGGGCGAACTGGTCAAACTGACCTTGGGTTACGAAATCTGCTTCATTGGGAAATCCAGAACCGGTCGGGCCGAAGTCGTTAGAATCGCCAAGATCGGTTTCTTCATAGCCTGCGAAGAAGAACAGACGATCCGGAATGATTGGACCAGAAAGGGTCGCACCCCAACGTTTCTCCTGGAACGCCGCTGGAACGAATGATTCGCCGCCAGCTGTGTCGCCGCGGAGACCTTCGTCACGGAAGGTGAAGAAAGCGCTGCCGTGGAATTGATTTTGGCCCGATTTGGTGACCACGTTAACGGCACAGCCGGTAAAGTCGGAATATTCAACATCAAATGGCGCAAATTCAACCGAGGTTTCACGAATGGCATCAAATGGCAGTGGCAAGGCATTACGCGCTGCGAAAGGTGTGCCGTTCAAGCCAAAGGTATCAGCTTGAACGATACCATCGACAGTGAATGTGTTAGAGCGATCATTGCCGCCCAAGCAGCTGATACGATCGACTTCATTGGCGCGGTCAAGGCTGACGCGTGGGTCAATACGAATGATATCGCGAACGTCGCGAGAGATGCTCGGGAACGCTTCCAGCGTATCCACACCAAAGGACTGACCGGGGCCAACAGCAAGCTGCGTAACGTTAGCGCGTGTGCCCGTCACGACGATCACTTGGTCGGAACCGCCTGCAGCCAGTTCAAAAGTGAATTCGGTGTCACCTTGAAGGTTGATAAACACGTCTTCTACGGTCTGGCCTTCAAAATCAGGTGCCGTAGCTGTAATTGTATATGGTCCGCCTGGTACCAAAGATGCCGAACGAAACTGGCCGTTGCCGGAAGTGGTAACCGTCCGGGACTGGCCGGTACGCGTATCGGTAATCGTAACCGAAGCGCCGCTGATTGCGTTACCGGCATCATCTCTGACCTGGCCTTCGATACCAGATGTAATTTGTTGCGCCGAAGCTGGCGTGGCCATCAAGCCTGCAGTGGAAAGACTGACAACACTGGCAGCCAAGAGATATTTAATTTTCATGATCACATTCCCCATGGTGGTCTTCGAATTTTTGACAACTCATGATTGGAACAGCGCCCTCTGCGATCCCAACCATCCGCACGAATTGCTCTTAGGAGGCTAAAATGACAGTTTTGTCTCAACCGCAACCACTTTATTTTGCATTGCAGCAATTAGTTTTTATCCACAATTTATCAAGGGCTTGGAATTTCGCCCTGATATCCGGATGATCGCAAATTTGTGGAGTTCTATCTTATTGAATTATATTGTTTATTGCTTCTGTGACCATTGTAAAATCGTCAGAAATCGAATTTTCTGACTGTTGTGAATATATCACTATATCTGCATGGGCCTGTGAAGGTTCGACATACTTATCATGCATGGGGTCGACCTGATTGGCAAAGACTTCCCGGACCGAGTCGGCGGTACGTCCTCTTTCCCTGACATCGCGTTCCAGACGCCTTTCAAAACGGGTACTACTTTCGCAACGGACGAAGACGGACAAATCAAATAGCTGCCGCAAGGGCGCATGATGCAGGATCAATATGCCGTCGACCAAGATGAGAGGTCTTGGCTCTGTCAGCGCTGTTTCGGCCTTTGGCATATGAGTGGGAAAATCATAAAGGGGGCGATGGATGGGCTGGCCCTGTTTGAGCATTGCCAACTGGACGCACATTTTGTCAAAATCGACCGCATCGGGGTGATCGAAATTGGGCCCGCCTTTTCCTTCAGGTGCTTCGCCATAGCCAAAGAAGTAATCGTCCTGTGGCAAGATCACACATCGTTCGGGACCGAGTGTTCCGAATACATGAGCAGCGAGCGTCGATTTGCCCGAACAGCTGCCGCCGCTAATGCCCACTATTTTTGGAGTCATGCCAAGCCGATTTCGCGCAGGCGTTCCATCAAATAGTCATGTGCTGTGATCGGTTCCGGATAGAGATCGGGATGATCTTCATCAACACATTCTGGCAACGTCTCGATCAGATAG
This sequence comes from Sphingorhabdus sp. Alg231-15, assembly GCF_900149705.1. NCBI lineage: Bacteria > Pseudomonadati > Pseudomonadota > Alphaproteobacteria > Sphingomonadales > Sphingorhabdaceae > Sphingorhabdus > Sphingorhabdus sp. Alg231-15. Next base: position 2,726,782 of record NZ_LT703001.1, read on the forward strand.
TCTGGCCGGAAATGCAGGAAGAATGGCATTGAATAGCGTGAATGTCCGCGCCGTTCCGGTGCGGGATTGACCACCCTGTGGGTCGTCGATGGCAACCGGTTGTTGGTCAGCCGCTGCAGCATGTCACCGATATTGACTGCCAGCTCCCCCGGCTTCGGTGTCACGGCACGCCAATTGCCCTGCTTGTCGAGCAACTCCAGTCCCGCCTCTTCCGCCCCGATCAACAGCGTGATGGTGTTGATATCTTCATGAGCCGCAGCGCGGACCGCAGGCGAATCTGCCGGAACAGGCGGATAGTGGATCAGGCGTAATATACTGTTGCCATCGCGGACCGTGTCATCAAAAAAATCGGGGTCCATGTTCAGAAAGCGGGCAATGCCCTCCAGGATCCGTTGACCGGCCCGGTCAAAGGCGGCGAAAAGATCCAGATAACAATCACGAAAGCCGTCCACTTCTTCGGGCCAGATATTTGTACTCATAAAAGGTTCAAACGCATGACCGCCGGGCAGTTGTCGACCGATATGCCAGAATTCCTTCAGGTCATGTATGTCGGAATCCTTCGCGGCCTCCGTGCCAAAGGGCGTGTAACCTCGGGCGCCGCCGCCGCCAGGAACATGATATTTTCGTTTCACATCATCGGGAAGCGCAAAAAAGGTCCGTGACATTTTTTCTGCCTTGTCGATCAGATCATCCGATATCCCGTGATCCGCAACAATGGCAAAGCCCCAGTCGGAAAAGGATCGACCAATGCTGGCCGCAAATGCATCCTTGTCCTGATCGGCCAAGGCCAGAGAGATTGATGATAGGGTATCGTTGGTGTCTGACATGACTCTATGATGCTCTGCTTATCCGTTTTGTCAATCTATCGGGTCAACCGAGGCTTAACAATAGGCCAGCCAGGGCTGCGCTCATCAGATTGGCCAGCGATCCAGCCGCCAGCGCCCTGATGCCAAGCCGTGCAATGACCGGACGCTGGTTGGGCGCTAGGCCGCCTGTGACGGCCAACTGAATGGCGATCGACAGGAAATTGGCAAATCCGCACAAGGCAAAGGTCACGATCGCTACCGTAAGCGGAGAGAGCTCTCCGCTCATGCCACCCAGATCGCTAAAGGCGACAAACTCATTGATAACAACTTTGGTGCCGAACAAGCCGCCGGCAGCCAAGGCTTCATCCCACGGTACACCGAGCAGGAACATGATCGGCGCGAAGATATAACCGATAATCTGCTGGAAGCTGAGTTCAGGTTGGCCAAACCAACCACCGATCCCGCCCAATATACCGTTGGCAAGCGCCACCAGCGCGACAAAGGCTAAAACCATGGCGCCGACCGCAACAGCAATTTTGACGCCGGTCTGAGCGCCCATTGACGCCGCCATTATGATATTGGCCGGCTTTTCTTCTTCATAGTCCACGGCAGCCACTAGCTCTTCCGGTGCTTCGGAATCGGGATCGTCGGGCATGATAATCTTGGCCATCAAGATGCCGCCGGGCGCCGACATGAACGCCGCCGCCAGAAGATAGTCGATTTTGATACCCATGGACGCATAGGCAGCCAATATCGTTCCCGCGACGCCGGCCATGCCGACGCTCATCACTGTAAACAGCTGGGACTCAGTAAGTTTTGCAAGATAGGGGCGGATGACCAGTGGGGATTCTGACTGACCGACAAATATGTTCGCAGCGGCGCACAGGGATTCGACTTTGGATATCCCGGTGACTTTCTGAATTCCGCCGCCCACCCATTTGATGATGAATTGCATCACCCCAAGATAATAGAGGATGGAAATAAGCGCGGAGAAGAAGATAATGACCGGTAGCGCAGAGATGGCAAAGCTGGCGCCGCCAAGATCGGCATCGGCCAGCGGACCGAAAATGAACTTCGTTCCCTCGCTCGAGTAGCTTAGCAATTGCGATACACCAGTCGACATGGCGCTGATAACCCGTTTCCCCCAGGGCACATAGAGTACCAATATTGCGATACTGGCCTGCAGGGCGAAGGCCGCAGCTACGACCCGAAGGCGGATATTCTTTCGTCCGGTTGAAAGGGTGAAGGCGAGCAGCAATATAACCGCCATGCCAGCGATGCTTGTCAGAATAGAGATCATAGCCGCAGTGTCCCGACTTTTACTACCATGTCACTTCCCCCTCGGATCCGGTAAATTCAGATGTCAGCTGGTCCAAAATGTCGCCAATGTCTTCGCTCAGGATAAGCTGTTTTCGGCGGGCTTCTGACATGAAGCCGTGCCCCGCGACATTGTCCAGAAAAGCGGTGAGCGAATCCCAATAGCCATCGACATTGAGCAACCCAATCGGCTTGCCGTGGTAGCCGAGCGCTTTCCAGGTCCATGCTTCAAACAGTTCGTCCAACGTCCCGATACCGCCGGGTATGGCAACAAATCCATCGGTCAGCTCTGTCATTTTTGCCTTGCGCTCATGCATGGAGGTAACGACATGCAGTTCAGTCAGACCGGTATGGGCGACCTCATGATCTTTCAGCATTTCAGGTATGACGCCGTAGACTTTCCCGCCGCCATCAAGCACGGCATCGGCAATAATACCCATCAGGCCCAGGCGACCGCCGCCAAAGACCAGATCGATGTTACGCTGAGCCATGGTCTGGCCTAATATTTTTGCTGTCTCGGCGAAAACAGGGTCCCCCCCAGCGCTCGCGCCACAATAAACCGCTAGTCTTTGCACAAATTCCCCTTTGGACCGAACTTTGCCCCCAGATGCGTCTGGCTAGCTAAACCAGAACTCTATTGATTCCTCCCTAGAGGAAAATCGCGGAGAGTCACGATTCCTTTTTTCCTGTTTGTTTTTGGTGCTTTTTTTTCCGTCGCGACCGCGCTAGGCAATGAAGATGACAGCGATTTCAGAAACAAAACACATCCCCCGCGGGCTCTTTATCATTTGCGTTCTTTATGGCGGAATGGCCAGTCTGGCGGGAATTTTGGGTAATAAACTGGTGGCGCTGGGGCCATTGGCGGTGGAAGCGGGCATATTCGCTTTCATCCTGTTGGTGGTGCTGGCAGGAGCGGTGGCCGAAGTTTATGGGCGGGCCACGGCAAACCGAATAGTTGTTTTTGGATTCGTTCCGATCATCATGTCGATGATTCTGATCCAGCTGGTCCTGGCCTTGCCGCCTGCTTCCTTTTGGGAAGAAGAAAAGCGCGTCGCCTTTGACATCATATTGAACCAGTCGACCCGGCTGATGTTTGCCGGGATCATCGCTTATGGCACATCCCAGCTGCTCAATGTCTTCATCATTACCCGACTGAAAGGGGAGAGCGGTAAGCTGCTGTGGCTTCGCAGCATGATTGCTGGCGTTGTGAGCCAGGCCGTCGATACGGTGATATTTATTACGGTCGCCTTTTACGGTGTTGCGCCGCTTTTGAAAATCATGCCGGGGCAATTGCTTGCCAAGGTAATTTTGTCGGCGGTATTCGTACCGCCGCTGATCTATGGCATCGTAAGGATGGCCAAACGACTTGACGCGGAGTGAAGCTTTTTAGGTTCTCCTTGTTCACATGGCCACTATTCGGATGCCTGGCTGTCATTGCAGCCTGCTCAGCACCCGCGGAACAATCCGCGCCGTCCCCGGATAGCAATATTGTCACGATAGTTGGAGCGATCCATGGCCAGCATCGCCGCAGCGAAGCTTATTCCCTGGCCGTCTTACAGGCAGCCATCGACAAATTTGATCCCGATATCATCATGGTCGAACTCCCACCTGAGCGCTTTGCCAAGGCATCCGCAAATTACGAGAAATTTGGTGAAGTCAGGGAAAGCCGCGCTGATGACTTTCCTGAACTGATCGATGTCGTTTTTCCAATGCGAAAAGAGATGGGCTTTCAGATGATTCCGGTGGCGGCCTGGACACAGAAAATTGCCGATGATCGGCGCGCTGCGTTAGCGCGATTGCAGAAAGATGCTGCGCGCACCAGCGACTGGTCCGCGCATCAGGCGGCCAACCGAGCCTATAGCCGGACGGTGAGCGGGCGTTCCGATGATCCGTTGTTCATTCATAGTGAGGCTTATGATCAAGCGGTGAAATTGCGGCAGGAAACTTATGAAGAGCTGTTCGGCAAAGATCTGGGACCGGGTGGCTGGAAAAATATCAATGCAGCCCATTTTATGAAAATTGCGGCTGCGCTGGATGAGTTGAAGGGGCAGAAAAAGCGGATTCTCATCCTCTATGGCGCCTGGCACAAATATTGGTTTCTGGAACAGTTGCAGAAGCGTGATGATATTCAGCTTGTCAGTGCAGCAGCCTTGTTTGAGGATTAAGTTTCCGGGCCTTTGCGGTTTTCAATCTCCAGCATTTCGGCTGTATCGATATCCAGCAAAATATCCTTCTCTGCTGGAACAAGATGGGCGGTTCTCAGAAGCTTTCGAGCCCCCTGATCGCCCTGCAACTGTTGTATGGCTCCAAATTGATCTGCTGGAAAAATGGCAGGTGGCATGGCATTGCCATCGTAGCTTGAAGCAACAATCTGGTTGCGATCAACAACTTCAAAGCTTTGCAAAAGCGTTTCGATATGGCGGCCGGTTATATAGGGCATGTCGGCCAGGCACAGGCAGAGCGCGGTGACGCCGGATGCCAAGGCATGTTCGACAGCGCATTGCACCGATGTCGCTTGTCCCTGATCAGCCCGTTCATTGATAATGATATCATAGCCGAGAATGGACCAGTCGGCTGCACAGGGATGATTTTCATCGGACGCAATGACGATCCGGTGATCAAAAGGCGGCCTAGCCAATGTCGCCGCAGCATGCAGTCCCAACATCTTGCCCCGTAATAGGGCGGTCAGCTTGTCATTATCTCCAAAACGCCGGGACTGGCCTGCCGCAAGCAGAGCCAGCATGATTCCATTACCGGCGGCTTTGCTCAATTGGCGGAAGCGTCTTCAATATAGGCGATGATCGCTTCGCGTCTTCCCGCATCGCTAATAGCGCCCGCCATCATGGTGGTGCCTGGTACTTTAGCGGCCGGGTTGGAAAGATAGCTGTCCAGTTCTTCTTTGGTCCAGGTAATACCGGAAGAGGCCATGGCATCAGAATATTTGAATCCATCGACGCTGGCAGCAGCCTGCCCGATAATGCCATGAAGATTAGGGCCGATGCGGTTCGCACCACCATCTTCGATCACATGACAGGCAATGCATGTGTTGAACGCAGATTTGCCCGCGGCGATCAGACCATCCGTGGCTTCGTCCGCCGGTTCCGGGGCAGCGCCATCCGCACTACTATCACTGTCGGTACCGGCTTCGCGAACGACAATCTGTTCGGTAGGCTCTGGTGCGGGGTCCGATCCACATGCCGCCAATGCGATGGCCAGAACGGGAGCGGATGCGCGAAACACTGCTTTCATCAATCTATCCTTATAAATGTCAGCACGAATGGCTTTAGACGAAGTTCACTTTGCTTAATGGCAGTTCGCGGACGCGTTTGCCAGTGGCTGCGAATATCGCATTGGTAACGGCTGGTGCCAAAGGAGGCAATCCCGGTTCACCGGCACCGCCCAAACGCTTGTGATCGCCATTGATAATCCCCACTTCCACTTCCGGCATCTCGTTGATGCGCAAAATTGGATAGTCATGGAAATTACTCTGCTGGACAGCGCCATCCTTGACCGAGATTTCACCGTAGAGCGTGGCGGTGAGACCGTAAGCAATGCTGCTTTCCATCTGCGCAGCAAAGCCATCAGGATTGACCGCAAAGCCGGGGTCGGCCGCCACGTAGATTTTCTTCACCTTCGGTTTTGCGCCGGTCATGTCAACTTCCGCCACTTCCGCAACAATGGTCCCGAATGAAGGCACAAAGGCAATACCCCTGCCGTGGCCTTCAGGCATTGGTGTGTCCCAACCCGACATCTCGGCCGCCTTGTCGAGAACCGCCAGATGGCGCGCCGATCCAGCGAGTAATTCGCGGCGATAGGCATAGCCATCCTTGCCGGCAGCATGAGCCAATTCGTCAACGAAGCTTTCAATGAAATAGCCATGCTGGCTATGATCGACAGACCGCCACGGACCGAAGCGCAAATGGGTCGGAACATCAATTTTGCGAATCTTGTGATTGGCAATATTGTAATAAGGCACGGTGGGTGCTTCTTGCGGGTCGAACAGATGCGTATGGATATTGCTCCAGCTTACCGCCTTGCCGTCCTTGTCGAGTCCGGCCTGGAACCGGCTGGTGGCCGATGGGCGATAATGATCCTGCATGGTGTCCTCTTCACGCGACCAGATCATCTTCACCGGATAGGGTACCGCCTTTGCAATACGGGTCGCCATGATAATCACATCACTTTCGGATCGCCGTCCGAAGCCGCCGCCGAGATAGGCGTTGTGATATGTCACGGCATCCGTATCAATGCCAAGTGTTTCCGCTGCCGCTTTACGGGCCATAAGTGGAGCCTGGTGACCTGACCAAACATCGCATTTTCCATCCCGTACCCAGGCGGTACAGTTCATTGGTTCCATCGTGGCATGAGCGAGGAAGGGGACCTTATATTCCGCTTCGACCTTGGTTGCCGCATTGGCAAAAGCCTCGGTGACGTCGCCTTGCTCGGTCTCGACATCGCCGCCATCATCGCCGGCCTCGTCCAGCACTGACGCATAGCGTGCAAATAGGGCATCCTGATTGAGCTTGTCGCCTTCAGTTTTTGAATATTTAGCGTCGATCGTACCGAGTGCCTGCTGGGCCTGCCAATATCCATCAGCAACCACAGCGATAAAATCACCCATGTTCAGGATTTGCAGGACCCCGGGCATTGCTTTGGCAGACTCGACATTCATGGATTCGACCGTAGCGCCGACGACGGGCGCGGCGCGAACCGCAGCGTATTTCATGCCCGGCAAATCCGCATCAATGCCAAATAGCGCGGCGCCATTGGATTTCTCGGGAATATCATGACGCGCCATCGCCTTGCCCATCAGCTTATAATCTTTCGGCGATTTCAGCTTAGGCTTGTTCGGAAGGCCTTGGTCCGCCGCAGCTGCAGCAAAATCTGCAAACGGGGCCGATTTACTGCTCTTGTCGTGCAGGATCATGCTGTTTTCCGCACGCAATTCACCGGCCGGAACATTCCATTCTTCCGCCGCTGCAGCGATTAGCATTTCTTTCGCAGCCGCTCCGGCCACCCGCATGGCACGCTGACCGGTTCCGCGAACCGAGAAACTGCCACCGGTAATCTGCAAGTTCATTGCCGTTGCAAGTTGCAAAAAGGTTCCGCCAACCGTTGGCTCCAATATGGCCGGGACTTCGAGATTGGGGGCAAGAAATTCGCGGCCAATATCATGGGAGACATATTTTGCGTCTGCCGGCGCCTCCAGAATCCGGACCTTGCTCCAGTCCGCATCGAGCTCGTCGGCGAGCATCTGCGCCAACGAGGTGAAAATCCCCTGACCCATTTCGACATGGGGAATGATAGCCGTGACAATATTGTCGGCATCAATTTTAACCCAGGCATTGATCAATTGCTCGCCCTTGCCCTTGGCGACCATTGGGCTAAGCCGGTCAACCGGATTGTCTGGGCGAACCGCAACGCCGACAACCAGTGCGCCGCCTGCAACCACACCGGCGCCAATGAAGGCACGGCGTGTCCATTTGCCCTTTTTGGGCGCTGTTTCAGAAACCTGTTTGTCCGCCATGATCAAGCCTCCTGCGTTTCAGAGGGTACACCCGCGGCGGTTTTGATCGCCTTGCGTATCCGCACATAGGTTCCGCATCGACAGATATTGCCTGCCATGGCGGCGTCAATCTGTTCATCACTGGGATTGGGGTTATTCTTGAGCAAGGCTGTCGCCGACATGATCTGGCCTGACTGGCAATAGCCGCATTGGGCTACTTGCTGATCAACCCATGCCTGCTGGACCTTGCTGAACGTCCCGTCTTCTTCGGCTAGACCTTCGATGGTGGTGATCGCTTTGCCATCGGCTTCGGAAACCGGGGTCGAACAGGAGCGGACCGGCTTACCGTCGAGATGGACAGTGCAGGCACCGCAAAGGGCAACACCACAGCCAAATTTTGTTCCGGTCATTTTCAAGTTTTCGCGCACAACCCAAAGGATCGGCGTTGCGGGATCGACATCGACCTCCTTCACCTGACCGTTAACGTTCAATGTAACCATGATAGCCTCACCCTAATATTGAATATCAATTTGCAACCTATACCGCAGGTAGCGAATTAAGCAAAGAGGTACGATGGGACAGGGCCTGTTTATGCGAAGATATCCTCCAACGCATCGGTCAGCGGGCCTTCTTTGACCGTGCGCAATTCTATATAAACGGCCGCAATTCCGGCGGCTTGCACGGCTGCGATAGCCGTTTCCGCGATTATCGTGATCAGAACCGAGGCGGTGACGCTGAAAAAGCCGATCCCCTCTGCCATGCCGGATAGCGTGCCCGATGCCAGAAGAAAGATGATGACCAGCAAGAACATCATACCCTTCGACCCGTCTGTCAGTTCGACACTGCGTCCCAGTGAGTTAAGGATCCCGCGGTCTTCCACGACCATGACCGGCGCTGCAATCATCCACATCAGTGACAGGATGATGCCAGGCACGACCAGGAGCATGAAGCCCAAGATTATGCCCAGCAATGAGACCAGCGCCAATCCGATCAGGGGAAGAAACCGCCGAAGCGCCTCTGCGAAGCACTGGCCTATGTCGACGTCCTGACTGCGCATGTCGCGAATGGTTGCAACAATCAGCATGGCCTGCAACAGCACCATCAAGACAAAGTAAAAGATAAATATGGTGGTGCCGCCCACAATCCAGCCGATCCAGGCATTTTCTAGGCCCGAACTGGTTATCAATTCCTCGCTGAATACCGACATCCAGAGGTCGGGGCTCAGGGCGAAATATTGGGTCAAGCCATAGGGCAGTCCTGCGACGATCAGCGACAGGCCGAGAAAGACCACGGGATGGCGGGCAATTACCGCGAAGGTTGCACTCATTACGCGGCCGATATCGAATGTCATTAATTTGGCGCCCCTTATGTCGAAGGGAGTATATTCCTGTTCCCGCCGCCGCTGTCAATTGAGCCGCGAGGTCATGGCAGATCAAAAGCTGTCAGCCTGAACGATCTTCACGCTTGCCCCTGCCTGCGGTTTCTGCAACATCGGACCTGTGGCAGAAGACGCAGTAGAACAGGGTAATGATGGAAACGCTTCTTTTGACGCCGCGTGGAAAGACGTGCGTGCGGATGAGGATATTCAATTCACCAACATTCCAGCCAAGCCACCTGAAAAACCACCGCAATGGTGGACGGATTTTCTCGAATGGTTAAGCGACGCGCTGGCTCCGGCAGCGGAAGGAATAGCTGCGGCCTGGCCTGCGCTCAGAATTGTTCTGCTGGTGCTACTAGCGATCGGCGTATTGGCCCTACTGTGGGTGATCCTGTCGCCCTATCTTGAGGACTGGCGGAGACGCAAGCCCAAGCTGGAAGAAGAATGGCGACCGGATCAGAGCATGGCAAGGCGCTTGCTTGAGGAGGCCGATGCGCTGGCTGGCAAAGGGCAGTTTGATGAAGCCGCCCATCTTTTGCTGTTTCGCAGCATCGAGGATATTGAAAAGCGCCGTCCCGATCTGCTGCGCCCGTCCAACACATCTCGTGAGATTGAACGGTTCGACAGCTTGCCCGAGAAAGCCCGGTCAATGTTTTCTGTGATCGCGGGCCATGTCGAACGCGGTATTTTCGCGGCAACACCAATTGGCGAGGAAGGCTGGACCGCATCGCGCAATGCCTATGGTGAATTCGCCCTGGCAGAGAGTTGGCGCAAACCAAAGTCCGGCCTGAAATGAGTATGTTCCGATGAGTGTTCAGGCCAACCCGTTTAAACGCACGACGATCATCATCATGTTCGCGATCGGCTTTGCAGCCTTTGTTGCGCTCCTTTACGGATTAGGCACTGGTGATCGCCTGGCATCCGGCAAAAATGGACAGGCGCATGGAGCTTCGAACAGTCTTGTTGGATATAAGGCTCTCGCCGATATCATGCGCAAGACCGGCACGGAGGTGCAATATTCCCGGTCGGCTGCCGGGATTGACAATCCGGGTCTGCTAATCCTGACCCCCAATCCCTATGCGGATGCCGAAGATCTGGATCAGGTCATACAAGACCGTGCCTATGCGGGGCCGACGATGATAATCTTGCCCAAATGGCAGGTGATGGCGGTTCCCGATCCACGCCTGAAAAAAGGATGGGTCCAGCGCATTGGAATAATAGGTGGCGATTCCGGCCAGTCGATGCTGAAGGAAATTGTCGATGTTGAAGTCAATGTCGCTCCAAGAGATCCTGAAAAGGCAGAAACGCCATCGAAAAAGCGGCCTTTGACCGTTTCTGCTGTCGGCGGACCTGTGAAAATACCGGAGACTCCGGTTGCCATGACCGGTGACTATGTCCGCACCATATTGCCCGGTCCGGAGGGGCAGGGTGCGCTGATTGCCTATCTCGACGATGGCGGGGTTTATGCACAACTGGATAGTCTGGATGAATCGCAGATTACCGATGAAGAGGATATTGATTCATCCTATTTTCCGGTGGTGTTGGTTGCCGATGCTGACCTCATGAACAATACCGGCATGGCGGACAAGCAGACCGCCGAGCATGCGCTCGCCTTGATCGCGGCGACAGGCATAGGGGCAGGTGACACGGTGACTTTCGATCTCACCTTCAACGGCCTTGGAACAACGGAAAACCTGCTTACGCTTGCTTTCCAGCCACCGTTTTTATCGGCGACAATCTGTTTGATCATCGCGGCGCTTGCGGCAGCCTGGATGGCATTTAACCGTTTCGGCCCAGCAGTGCGCGAACAGCGCAGCATTGGTTTTGGCAAGACCGCATTGGTCAACAACAGCGCTGGTTTCATCCACCGTATGCAGCGCGGCTATCTGGTTGCTGATCCTTATGGCGAGATGATCCGGAGCGCCGCAATCCAAGCCATCGGTCTTTCGCCCGCGGCCGATCGCGAAGAGTTAAATCGCAAGCTGGATATGCTTGGCGAGATCAACGGCAGCCGGTTTACGGCCTTGCTAAACAATCTCAATCACGCCGAGAATTCGTATGAAACGGCGGAACATGCTGCGGCGCTCTATAATTGGAAAAAGGAAATCATTGGATGAAAATCGGGGAATTGAAAACGCTGGCGGACAATATCCGCACCGAAGTGGCCAAGGCGATTATCGGGCAAGAAGAGATTGTTGATCATCTGCTGATCGCACTATTCTCCTCCGGCCATGTGCTGCTCGAAGGGCCTCCAGGAACCGCCAAAACCTTTCTCGCGCAGTGTTTTTCCGCAACACTCAGCCTCGATTTTGGCCGGATCCAGTTCACCCCCGATCTCATGCCTGGTGATATTGTCGGTTCCAACCTGTTCAACTTCCAGACCAGCACGTTCACGCTGACTCGCGGTCCGATCTTCTGCGATCTGTTGCTGGCCGATGAAATAAACCGCACCCCTCCAAAAACCCAGGCCGCGATGCTCGAAGCGATGCAGGAGCGCGCCGTCACTATTGATGGTGAGACCCATGACCTGTCTTCCCGTTTCATGGTTGTCGCAACCCAGAATCCGATCGAACAGCAAGGCGTATATCCTCTGCCTGAAGCGCAGCTGGACCGGTTTTTGTTCAAGTTGCTGATCGCCTATCCCGATGCCGAAGAAGAGAAAAAAATTGTCAGGCAATATGGCGAGCGCACAGGGGCGCCCGGACCAAAGGATTTTGGAATCTCCACACAGGCTGATGAAAAGACCTTGATTGCCGCCGCAGAAGCGGTGAAATCAGTAAAGCTGGTGGAAGACGTGACTGACTATATCGTCCGTCTGGTGCGCGCGACCCGTGAAACTGCCGATCTTGAAAATGGTGCCAGCCCAAGGGCCGCGATCATGCTCGCAACTGCGGCCCGTGCGCGCGCAGCTATATCGGGAAGAGACTATGTCGTGCCGGACGATGTAAAAACACTGGCACCGTCAGTATTGCGTCACCGCACCTTATTGTCGCCGGCAGCCGAAATTGAAGGCCGGCAGGTTGATACAATCATTGAAGCTCTGGTCGAACGGACGGAAGCACCGCGTTGATCTATCCGACTGCCAAGGCCGTTTTCCTGATCGCGATAGGTGCACCCGTTGCGGCTGTGCTGGCTGCGCTCATGCCCAATTTGTGGGCAATCGGAATTGCCTGGGCAGTGATGCTGTTGTTGCTGTTGGTCATTGATGGCTTGATCGCGGCTAAGGTGAACAAGGTCCAGTTGGCCGTGCCCAAGTCATCAGAAATCGGGGCGCCGCTGGAGCTTGCCGTGCAGGCTGAATTTGCGGGGCTGATGGCCCCGCGCCAGGTGAGCGGCAATCTCGGCGTGGACGACCGGATTTCTGCAAATGGCCGGATGGAGTTCACACTGAATCGCAACGAAGCGACTGCAAGGGACTATAGCGGCTCGGCCACAACAACGCCGGCTCGGCGCGGCACCGGAAAGATAGGCAATCTCTGGCTACGCTGGAAAGGGCCGCTGGGCCTGGCATGGCGGCAAACGTCGAAACAGAGCGATCAGACCATTGCGGTCATGCCCAATATTTCCGCTGTCCGTAGCCCAACCGTCCAGATGTTCTTGCGCGATTCAGTCTTTGGCCTGCTGGCCCGCAAATTTCGCGGCGAGGGCAGCGAATTCGAGGCGCTGGCCGAATATCAACCGGGCATGGATCGCCGCAGCATTGACTGGAAAGGGTCTGCACGGCACAGCAAATTGCTGGCCAAAGAATATGATACTGAACGCAACAATCAGATCATATTTGCGCTGGATTGCGGGTCGGCAATGTGTGAACCCATAGACGGCTTGCCGCGCATTGACCGTGCCGTATCCGCAGCGCTACTGACAGCTTATATCACATTGAAATCCGGCGATAAAACAGGCCTGTTCAGCTTTGCCGCAAAACCGGAACTCTCCACGCCCTTTTTGTCGGGGAGCCGTAATTTCTATCGCCTGCAGCAGGATGCAGCGACGATCGATTACCGGCACCAGGAAAGCAATTATACGTTGGCTCTGTCGGCCTTGTCTAATCGTCTGCAGCGGCGGTCGTTGATTATCATCTTTACCGATTTTACCGACCCGACCAGCGCAGACCTGATGCTGGATGCTGCGGGGCGATTGATCGACAAGCATCTGGTGTTGTTTGTTGTGCTGGAAGATGAAGAATTGTCCGAATTTATAAACAAAGAGCCGGAAACTGCCGAGGACGTGGCGCGCAGCGTTACCGCGCAGAGTCTGCTCGACCAGAAAAGATTAGTCGTTACCCGCCTACAGCATATGGGCATCGATGTGATCGAAGGCGCACATCAGAATATCGGAACGCAGTTGATCAATAGTTATCTCAAGATCAAACGGCGGGGGCAGATCTGATGGCGAGTATCGCGACCGACCTTGCCGCACAGCAGGCGATTGAAACTGCTGCGTTGAAAAGCGACCGTTTTCGTCTGGAGCGGGAGGCCGACTGGATCCGGCTCGACGAAATTGTCACCAAAATGGAAAAAGGGAAAACGCGGCGCCTGAGTGATGACGATGTGCTTGCGCTCCCGACCTTGTATCGAACCTTGCTGTCCAGTCTGTCCATCGCTCGCGAGAGCTCGCTTGATGCAGGAATGATCGACTATCTCGAAGGTCTCGCCTTGCGGTCCTATTTCATGGTTTACGGAACCCAGACAAGTTTTGGGCGCTGGTTTAAGGGCTTTTTCGGAGGTGGGTGGAGCCAGGCGGTTCGGGATATAAAACTGGATATCTGGATTGCACTTTTTGTGATGATCGCAGGCACCTTGATCGGTTATGCCCTGGTTGCTGGCGACAGCGACTGGTATTATGCACTGGTGCCGGGCAATTTTGCCGATGTTCGCGTGCCTGGTGCAAGCGAAGCGGCGCTCCGCGGCACGCTTTTTGGGACGGAAAACCAAGACGGATTGGGGGTATTCGCCGCCTATCTGTTCAGTAACAACGCGCAGGTTGCAATACTGGCGTTCGCCCTCGGATTTGCTTTCGCGATACCCAGTATATTGCTGCTCATTCACAATATGGCGCTGTTGGGCGCGATGCTATGGGTTTTTGCTCAACGCGGACTTACGGTCGAATTTGTTGGCTGGTTGTCGATTCACGGCACCACAGAATTATTCGCGATCCTTTTGGCCGGTGCTGCCGGTATTCATGTTGGCCGTTCGATTGCCTTTCCCGGAGCCAAATCCCATCTGACTGCAGCCAGTGACGCGGGCAAGCGTTCTGCTCTGGTGATGGCCGGCGTCGTTATCATGCTTATCTGCGCAGGATTGCTCGAAGGATTCGCGCGGCAACTCATCAACGATACCGGCTTGCGCTATCTGGTCGGCGGCGCGATGCTGACCTTTTGGCTGGCCTATTTCTTCCTATTTGGCCGCAGAAAAGCCGATGCGATGAACAGCGGGAAGACCGCATGAGCGGCACAGCGACTGAACCCTGGATCAGGCGATCGGCCAATCCCAAGCTTGATCGGGTGATGGTTTCACCTGAAGGTGTGCCGCTCAATGTTACAGTTGCAACAGCGGGCGCGCGCGCCGGTGCGCTGACTCTGGATATTATCATAATAATGGGACTCATTCTCGGCGTTTCGTTGATCGGCTTGCTGATTCTGTGGGCCTTTGAATCCGCATTCGGCAGTGGAGTATCGCTGGAACAAAGTGGACCCTTAAATGTCGTTGCAGTGCTCTGGATCATTGCTGTCTTCCTGTTTCGTAATGCCTATTTTCTTTACTTTGAGCTGGGCGAGCGTGCCGCCACCTGGGGCAAGCGTGCGGTTGGTATCCGCGTGGCGGCCCGCGATGGTGGGCGGTTGACCGCAGAAGCGGTCATTGCCCGCAACATCATTCGCGATATTGAACTGTTCCTGCCTCTGGTCTTTCTATCTTCTGGTGAGGCCAGTGGAAATATGACCGAATTCACTGCCTGGGCGGGCTTTCTATGGGTGTTGATGTTCCTGCTCTTTCCATTGTTCAACAAGGATCGACTTCGCTGCGGAGATCTAATTGCGGGGACCTGGGTTATCCAGAATGTAAAGCGCAATCTGGACGGCGTGGTCGCGCCTTCGGCGGACGTCAGTACCGACCCGGCGAATGGAAAAGAGACCAGTCGTTACGAGTTTTCCGATGCCGACCTCGCCGTTTATGGTGAATATGAATTGCAAACATTGGAGAGTGTGCTGCGAACCGGAACCGACGAAGCCCTGCTGACGGTGACCAGTTCAATATGCAATAAAATCGGATGGGAGCCTGGCGTCGGCGACGAGCGGAATTTTCTAGAGGCCTATTACACAGCGCTTCGGGCCAAGCTGGAGCGCGGTATGCGTTTCGGAAAACGCCGCAAGGATAAGTTCTCAGCTGATATTTAATGAGTCGGTTAAATCTATGCGCAGGCTTTACAGGCCGAATAGCGGGCGCAAGCCGCGCTTGCCGTAGCGTCATCTGCTACGGTCTTTCGACCAGCTTGTTTTCTGCGGTTTTTGGCCTATGTTGGCGCCAAATTCATCATTGGAGAGTCGGTCATGAACCTGGAGTTCACTGCAGAAGAAATAGCTTTTCGCGACGAAGTGCGCAATTTTATCGAGAATAATTACCCGCAAAATATCGAACGTGCGGCGGTTCAGGATGATATGACCCCTGACGATATGACCGCATGGCATAAGATACTGGGTGAAAAAGGATGGTCCGTTCCGGCTTGGCCCGAACAATATGGCGGCACGGGCTGGACCCCAACACAACGCTATATCTGGTCAGAGGAAAATGCGCGCGTCAATGCCGTCATGCCGCTGCCTTTCGGCGTCGCCATGGTTGGCCCGGTTATCTACACATTCGGCAATGAAGAACAGAAAGCCAAGCATCTGCCTGGCATCAAAAGCGGCAACACATGGTGGTGCCAGGGCTATTCCGAGCCCGGTGCTGGTTCCGACCTCGCATCGCTGAAAACAACCGCTGTTCGTGACGGCGATGACTATATTATCAATGGCCAGAAAACATGGACGACCTTGGCGCAGCATGCCGATTGGGGTTTCTTCCTGTGCCGTACAGATCCCGACGCTCCGAAGCCGCAACAGGGTATCAGCTTCATTCTTGTGGACATGAAAACGCCAGGTATCGAAGTGCGTCCGATCAAGCTGATTGATGGCGGTTATGAAGTCAACGAAGTGTGGCTCACCGATGTCCGCGTACCAGCGGAAAATCTGATTGGCGAAGAGAATAAGGGTTGGACCTACGCGAAATTCCTGCTGGCGCATGAACGCTCCGGCATTGCTGGCGTGGCGCGTTCGAAACGCGGTGTCGAGCAACTGAAAGAAATTGCCACACATGAGATGCTGGATGGCGAGCCGTTGCTTCAGGACATGGGTTTCGCGACCAAGATCAGCCAGCTGGAAATTGATCTGGCGGCCCTGGAGATTACCGAGCTCAGGACATTGGCCGGCGAGCAGGCCGGCAAAGGTCCTGGCCCTGAAAGCTCTTTGCTGAAAGTGAAGGGTACAGAAATTCAGCAGCGCCTGACCGAATTGACGCTGGAAGCGGTCGGCCATTATGGCACGCCTGATTTCCGAAGCTTCCCGGCGGATGGCTCCAACGACTTCCCGATTGGGCCGGACTATGCGCACAGCGCTGCACCGACCTATTTCAATATGCGCAAAACCTCGATCTACGGGGGATCGAACGAGATTCAGCGTAACATCATCACCAAAATGGTCCTCGGACTTTAGATCCAACCCGCAAATATAATAAGAAAGCGAAACTATGGATTTCAACTTTTCTGACGAACAGAATATGGTTCGTGACGGTATCTCACGGCTTGTTCGGGAACAATATGACTGGGATACACGCCGTGCCGTGATCTCTAGCGAATCTGGCTGGCGGCCGGAATTCTGGGCGCAGCTTGCCGAACTGGGCATGCTGGCGGCACCCTTCTCTGAAGAAGATGGTGGCTTTGGCGGCGGTGCGGTCGAAACCATGCTGATCATGGAAGAATTTGGCAAAGGCCTGGTGGTCGAGCCGTTCATTCCCAGCGTGGTCTGTGCGGGCGGTTTCTTGAAGCATGCCGGGACCGCAGCGCAGAAGGAAGAATATCTCAGCGCTATCATTGCCGGCGAGAAAGTTTTTGCCTTTGCCTATGCTGAGCCGCAAGGGCGCTATGACCTGGCCAACCTGACGACCACGGCAAAGAAAGACGGGGACGGTTACTCGCTCAACGGCCAGAAAGCCGTCGTGATCGGTGCGCCCTGGGCAACGCATCTTGTTGTGACGGCGCGGACCTCTGGCGGACAGTCGGATGCAGGCGGTGTATCGGTGTTTATCGTTGCGAAGGACGCCGACGGTGTCAGCTTGCGCGATTATGCAACCGTCGATGGTCGTCGCGCTTCGGAAGTCTATTTCGAGAATGTTTCAGTGTCGGGTGATGCCTTGATCGGTGAGCTGGATAACGGCCTGCCCTTGATTGAAACAGTTGTCGATGAAGCCACAGCGGCGGTTTGTGCGGAAGCTACCGGTGCTATGCAGGTGACCCATGCCATGACTCTGGAATATGCGAAACAGCGCAAGCAGTTCGGCGTGCCGATCAGCAGTTTTCAGGTGCTCCAGCACCGCATGGTCGATATGTTCATGGAATATGAGCAGTCGATTTCCATGTCCTATCTCGCAACGATCAAGCTTGCCGAAGACGAAGCGGAACGCAAACATGCAGTTTCGTCAGCCAAAGTCCGCGTTGGACAATCGGCGCGCTTTGTTGGCCAGTCGGCTGTGCAGACCCATGGCGGCATGGGTGTCACCGACGAAACCGCTGTTGGCAGCTATTTCAAGCGGCTGTCGATCATTGAAAGTGAATTTGGCAGTGTCGATCATCATATGCGGCGGCATGTCAAACTGACCGCTGCGCAGTAAGACAGCCATTATAGCCCTATCATAAAAGGGGGTGCGGTCAGGCTGGCTGCGCCCCCTTTTTCACGTTATCCCAGTTCCTTCCCAGGGAGGGGATGAGTATGGTTCAGCAGTCTGCCGCAATGCCGGGTAAAACGACGGGCAATATATACCGCTATTATATCCTATTTGTGATGATGCTGACCTATATGTTCAACATCACCGATCGCATGGTCATGTCGATCCTGATCGAGGATATCAAGGCAGACTTTGTCCTGACCGACACACAGATCGGTTTGTTGGCTGGAACGGCCTTCACGCTTTTCTACGTGCTGCTCGGGATACCAGCGGGACGACTGGCGGATCGCACAAACCGCAAGAAAATGGTTTCGATTGCCGTTAGCTTGTGGAGCCTGATGACGGCGCTTTGCGGCGTTGCGACCGGTTTCTGGACCTTGTTTCTGGCCCGTTTGGGCGTCGGTGTTGGAGAAGCAGGTGGAAACCCGCCAGCCATTTCCATTCTCACCAACTATTTTCAATCGCATGAGCTCTCCAGAGCCATGGGGATATTCTCAGTCGGAGCGGTGCTTGGCCCCGTGATCGGATTTGTCGCGGGCGGATTGCTTGCTGAAGCCTATGGCTGGCGTTGGACGTTCATCATTCTCGGACTGCCGGGTGTCCTGCTCGGTTTGTTAATCTATCTAACCGTCCGTGAACCGGATCGCAGCCAGTTTTCAAATGCTGGAGAAGAGACCAAAGCGACGACACAAGAACCATTTGCTACAACCATGACCTCACTTTGGAAGAACCGGATATTCATCCGCGTCGCTTTGGCCAATGCACTGGCGGTAACGGCCTCTTATGCCTTTGCCATCTGGTTAGCACCCATCCTGATCCGCAACTTTGAAATTCCGGTGTCACAGGTGGGAATCTATCTCGGAATCGTCTGGATCGCGGGCGGGGTCCCGGGCATGATCATTGGCGGATTTGTGACAGACAAGCTGGCCCTTAGAAATCCGAAATGGCGGGCATGGTATTGCGCGATTGTTGTCCTAATCGCGTTGCCGCTTCTCTGTCTGTGTTTGCTCACCGACAATCTTGTGCTGGCTCTGATCCTTTATGCGATCGGCTATGGGGTGCATTCGTCTACGCAAGGGCCTGCCATAGCTATGATGCAATCGTCGGTATCACCAACCGAACGGGGAACCGCCTCGTCTATCGCCAGCCTGTCCGCAACTTTTCTGGGCTATTTCATTGGCCCTGCCGTGGCCGGCGCGATTAGCGACAGTTTGGCGCCGGACCATGGCACTTTATCGCTCAACTATGCCGTTATCGGTATCACGATACTGAGCCTGACCTTGGCGATACTGGCTTATCTCTATGCCGCCAGAGCCGTGCCTGAAAAACCACTGCAAAAAGCTTAGTTACCGCTCCACTGACATTGACCAACCAGCAAACGGACGCGGTTTGTCACCATGTTCGGGATAGCTCAGATGTCCGTTAATACGCAAACCACCATAATCGTAGCGCAGCTCGGTTATGGGGCTGCCCGGTTCGAAGAGGACGCGATAGGCGCGGCCGCGATGTTCGATCTCACCAGACGTATCCTGATATTCCAACAGCCCACGATATTCCTTGCCATCAGACATTTGCAATATTGCACGGCTGGCACAGCGCTCGACAGGGAATTCCATCGCCTTGGTCAACGGCGTAGCTTCGACACCTAGCACCATCCAATGCGCGGTCTCGTTCTTTTCATCCTGTTTCCCTGACATAGTGATGATGCGAAAAAAATCATGGGCCAGACTCAGGCCCAATTGCTCTTTTTCGGTAAGCGGCTTGCGGTCTCCGCAATCTGTAGAGGCGCTATATTGATCGTAGTGATACCCCTCAGCGTTGGCTGCTTGAACGGAAGCCGCAATCATCAGTGATAGCAGTGCTGATGCAGCCATCATAATAGCAAACCACCATCAGCGATAAGTGTCTGCCCGACAACATAGCTGGCCAGCGGAGAGGCCAAAAACAGTGATAATCCCGCCATATCCTCGGGATCGCCAATACGGCCGACTGGAATACTCCGGATTGTAGCGTCTCGGCGTTTGGGATTTTCCGTTGTCACAGCGGTCATCTTGGTGGCGATCAAGCCCGGAGCAATGCCGTTTACGCGGATACCATCCGGAGCCCATGCCTTGCCCAAGGTGCGGGTCAGTCCCATCGCCCCTGTTTTCGACGCATTATAGGCAGGATTGCCGACGGTAGCGTGGAAAGCGGCGGTCGAGCTAATGATGATCAGCGAGCCGCCGGCTTCTTTAAGCAGATCGTGAAAGTTTCCGGCAAAGGTCATCAGGCTGTTGAGATTGACCTGTATCACCTTGGTGAAATTTTCCGGTTCGAATTCCTGCCGCTTGTAAAGTACCATGCCTTGCGAACAGATCAACACATCCAGCCTGTCGAAAGTCTGGCGATAGGCGGCAATGGCGGCATCATCAGCAGCATCGACCTGCGCATAGTGCAGACCTTCCAGATCAGAGCCTTCATCCTTTGAATAATCATCCGGTCCCGCACGCGTGCCGGTAACATGGACCTCAGCGCCGCATCCTCGAAAGGCTTGTGCGGTAGCATTGCCAATCCCGCTGGAGCCGCCAACGACGGACACTATTTTGCCTTCATAACTCAGAGATGCGTTGATCATGTCTATCCTCTTTCTTTTTGCCCCTATGTAAAGCGATATTGGCCGAGCCGATAGCGATGGTCTAGAGCCTATTGTGATAACGCATAAGCCAAAGGACAGATATGAACATTCCCTTTTCACTTGCAGGCCGGACTGCGCTGATCGCCGGGGCATCATCGGGACTGGGCGCTCATTTCGCGGAACTATTTGGCGCAGCAGGTGCCAATGTGGTGCTGGGTGCAAGGCGTACGGACCGTACAGCTGCCGTAGCCGACAAGATTATAGCTGCGGGCGGCGATGCGCTGGCCGTGCCTCTGGATGTGACGGACGAGGCTTCTGTTATCGCGGCTTATGATGCAGCCGAGGCAAGATATGGCGTGGTGGATTCGATTGTGGCCAATGCCGGGTTCAGTGAGCCAGGGCGGACCACTGAATTACCGGTGCCTGATGTCCAGCGGCTAGTGAACACAAATTTTATGGGTGTTTATGTGGCCGCTCGCGAAGGGGCCAAGCGTCTGATCGCCAGTGGCAGCCGTGAACGGGAAAACGGACGCATCACCATTGTCGGTTCAATAACATCGCGGCTGACCGCCAATGGCGACAGCGCCTATGCCGCAACAAAGGCGGGCGTGACCCATCTGGGACGCAATATGGCGCGCGAATGGGTGCGGCAGGGGGTGAATGTGAACACGATTCATCCCGGTTATATCGCCACTGAGATTCAGGGCGATTGGTATCAGACCGAGGGCGGCAAAGCCCAGATAGCCGGATTTCATCGCCGCCGCTTGCAGGAAATGACATCGCTCGACGCGATGATGCTCTATTTTTCATCTGACGCGTCCAAAGCGGTGACGGGTTCGGATATGGTTGTCGATGACGGCCAATCTCTTTGAGACAGTTCCTATAGGGCGATCGTATCGTGCATGCGGCTGAACTTGCTGTGATAGGTTTCGATAATCTCCGTCAGGGTGGACAGCGCTAGCGTCGCTGGATCACGGGTGGACGGGATGATGCCAATTGGTGCTTTCATGCGCTTTATATTTTCGTCGCTGACGCCAATGTCACCGAGTAAAGCCTTGCGCGTGTCGTGGGTTTTGAAACTGCCCATCGCGCCAATGTAAAAGGCTGGTGAAGCCAGCGCCTGTTTCATCAGCTCCGCCTCCCAGTCATGATCATGAAAATAAAAGACACAGGCGGTCCAGGGATCTGTCTGATAAAGATCGGTGGCCGCCGGGGTTTTCAGCTGACTGGCGGTCACGCCCTGATTGGTGGCGCTCTGAACAATGTCGGCATCAGGCGTTAGGATTTCGCAGTCCAGTCCATAAGAGATCGTGAGATTGGCGAGGTTTTCGACCACAGCACCGTGGCCCAGAATGACGATCTTTGCCGCCGGGACATGATTGACATGCACCCATGATCCATCGCTGACAACGGCCTGATCCTGCTCCGCCGGTGACCATTTTAACGCCGCTGTTTCGCGATCCATGCTGATCGTAAAAGGTTGCCTTTCGGTCACCGCATTGAACAGCTCTGCTGCGGCGCGCGCATCAGGCACAGGCGTGAAAAGCAAATCTATGCCGCCGCCGCAGGGCAAACGAATGTCGAGATAGGGCGATCCAGCGCCAAAGCGGACTTCGCGAGGGGCATTTATACTGATGCAATCCACTGCTTCAGCGATGACGGCTGTTTCGATACAGCCACCGGAAAAGGAGCCCGCCGCACTGCCGTCCGCTGCGACGGCCATATGGGCACCGGGATTGCGGGTGGAAGCGCCGGTGACTGCCGTCAGTGTCACAAGGGCACAGTCCAGACCGGCCGCGGTCTTGTCTTTCAGAAACTGGAATATCGGAAATATGTTGTTCAAGCGCGCCGCAATCTATTGTTTCACAGATGCTAGCGCAGTTTGGCAGATGCCTGCAATCTTTCCTTTGCTAACGGCCTCCGGTTACAAACAGGCATTGACCGGTTACCCAGCTGGCGGCAGGCGAGGCCATATAGATGACGGCTGCGGCGATATCGTCTTCGGTGCCATAGCGTTGCAGCGGGATGCCGATATGTTTGAGCAGTTTTTCCCGGTCCTCTTCAGATTTTACGCCCATGGATTCGTCGAAATTCTCGGTCGGGATCGGGCCCGGGGCCACGGCATTGACCCGGATTTTTGGCGCGAGTTCGAGCGACAAAGTGCTGGTCAGGCTGTTCACCGCCGCTTTCGATGCGCCATAGGGGCCGTTTTTCACCTGCCCGCCAAAGGATGCACGGGACGAGGTGTTGATGATCACGCCGCCGTCATCCTTCATATGTTTGGCCGCGACGACAGCACCCATCCAGACGCTTTTGAGATTGAGGTCAATTTGCGCATCCCAATTGGCCTCCGGCGTTTTGGTCAGATAGCGCGGCGTGCCGTCCGGCAGCCCTCCGGCATTGCTGACCCAAATGGTGAGCTTGCCCAATTCCGTGACGGTGCGCTCGGCCAGATGTTCAAGCGCCTCCATATTGGTGACATCGGTGGCGACCGTGATGGCGCGCCTGCCCAGCGCACGAATCTCGTCCGCCACGGCTTCCAGATCAGCCGCTGTGCGGGCAGCGAGTGCCACGTCTGCGCCGGCTTCTGCGAGACCCAGTGCGATCGCGCGGCCAATACCCTTGCCTGCGCCGGTGACAATGGCAACATCGCCTTCCAGCTTGAAATTGTCCAATATGCTCATGGGCGAACCTCTCCTTTGCCGCCGTGATGATCGGCGGCAAGGGGGAAGTCCACTAACAGAAGCACTGGTGGTTAGGCAGCGGCTGGCTAGGCGGCGGCATGGCCCGGTTGCACTGGCGCGGGCAGACCGGTTTCTTCCAGACAATTGGCGCGCAGCGTATCGATATCCGGTCCGAAGTTAAACGGGCTGTCCGTTTCGGGAATCTGGCTCGCCATATCCGCGCGCAAACTTTCTGTAGCGCCTGTGTCAACTTTGCTGTCGTCCCCGATAACCACGCCATATTCGCGCGCGCCGTCAATGGTGACCAGGCCTTGACGGATTTCCAGGGCGACCAGCTCGGGATCGCGCTCCAGCGGGCTGCCCCATCCGCCGCCACCCCAGGTGATGAAGTGCAACTGATCACCCTCTGCTACCGTGACGTCTTCGATCTTGTTGCTGACGATTGATCGAGTGCCGTCTGCTTTTTCAAGAATTTTGCGGGCACGCTTGCCGGGTTCACCACCGTTCACGCCCCAAGGTGGAACGAACCAGCGGTCATCATGGATTGAGATCGTGCCGGCGGCAAGGAAACGATAGGTGAGATATATGCCATTGCCACCGCGATGTAGTCCCGCGCCGCCGCTATCCGGCGCGGTTTCATAGCGCTCGATACGCAGCGGGAAATAACGTTCCAGAAACTCGTTCGGTACATTGGTGAAGCCGGGCCATAGCGAATGGCCATCTGGTCCGTCGCCCAGCGGCCGCCCCGGTATGCCGCCAAAACCAATTTGAAAGAGCTGAAACCAGTCGCCCTTTTTATCATTGCCGGAATAGAAGAGGTGCGGGGAAGATGAGAAGCCTGCAGCGTTCAGGAATTCGGGCGTCTTCTGACCAAGCAGTCCGCCTAAAATATCAAAAATACGCCCCAGTGCGTGAGTACGGCCGGAAAGAGCTGCTGGAAATTTCGGTTTGAGTAGCGATCCTTCGGGAATTTTCACTTCGATCAGGTCATAGAATCCGTCATTGAACAGGATCTGTGGATCGAAAACCATGATCATGTAGATTCCAAAGAACATCTTGAACATATTTTCGTTCAGGAAGAAGTTGATGGAAGCGCCACTTTGTGGATCGGTTCCTTCGAAATCTAGGATGACCTTGTCGCCCTCACGCCGCATGGTGCATTTTATCTTGTACGGACCAGCACCAATGCCATCGTCGCAGATATAGTCTTCAAAGCTGACCGGCTCTTCGCCAATTGCCTGACCGATCAGTGTCTTCATCGCGCGATGATTACGTGCGAGCAGTTCCTGCGTTGCTGAAACATAGACATCATCGCCGAAACGTTCTGCCATTTCAATGACCCGACGCGCAGCGACGCGGCAGGATGCAATCAGTGCGTTGAGATCGGCCTGACACCAATCCGGTTTTCTTGTCTGGTGCATAACGAGCTTCATCAAATCTTCGTTATATTCACCCTTTTTCCAGATCTTTACGGGCGGGATGCGCACACCTTCCTCAAAGATGGATTTGGCATCAATGGGCATGGAGCCCACCACTTTGCCGCCAATGTCAGACTGGTGCCCGAACATGGCAGTATAGGCGATCAAGCGACCATCCTTGAATATGGGCAGCAATATGAGCCAGTCATTATTGTGGCTGACGGCGCCTTCACAGCTATAAGGATCGGACAGGAAAATCATGTCCCCATCTTCGAGTGTGCCATCAAACTGTTCCAGAAAGCCGCCAATAAAACTACCAAACTGGCCGACGATCATCTTCCCAGTATGATCAGCAATCAGAGGGAAGGCATCGCCTTGTTCCCGGATGCCGGGAGACATGGCTGTCCGAACAAGTGTCGCATCCATCTCGATCCGCGCATTGCGCAGGGCGTTTTCAATAATATCCAGCGTGACTGGATCAATGTCGATTTTCTCGAACGGCGTTGCATTGGTTTCAATAATTGTTGCAGGCATTTTACTGTCCCTCCGCCAGATTGATGAGGATATTGCCGACCGCGTCCACTTCGCCGATGCAGCCTGTTTCGATCAGGGTGGTGGAGTCCATCTCCACCACGATGGCGGGGCCTGTGATGACATCACCTTGTTTGAGTTTGGCGCGATCATAAATCGCACCATTCTGTTCTGCACCATCCATCCACAATTTGTGGTCCCGGATTTTTGCGTCTGATGGATCGCCATTGCCCTTGGGTAGCTCTGCAGCGGGCAGATTGAGTGACTGGCCCATGGCGACAGCACGCAGGTTCACAATCTCATGCGGTGTGTCCATGTTGAAGGTAAACAATCGATGATGCTCTTCATCGAAGCGAGCCAATATGCCTTCGATGCCGTCCTGTTCGAGTACTTCCGGCGTGATCGTGAGAGGCACTTCAAAAGCCTGCCCAGCATAACGGACATCGACTTCAAATTCGCTGGCAATATCCTCTTCTGCGACACCGTCTGACAGCAATTCTGCACGAGTCTGGTCAGCCATGTCTTTCAAAATACCGATCAATTCTGACGCATCGGTATTGGTGGCTAGCTTTGAGAAGGACCGCGCCGTCTCCGTGCGCATCCGAGTTGTTGCATCACCTAAGGCGCAAAGCACGCCGGGCGAAACTGGCGATACCGCTGGCCAGCTGCCCATAAGTCTGGCGACCGCGTTGACATGCAGTGGCCCGGCTCCTCCAAAGCCCATGAGGGCAAAGTGCCGCGGGTCATAGCCTTGCTGAACGGAGATCATCCGCAGTGCCCCGAACATATTTTCGTTCACAATATCGATGATGCCGCGCGCCGCCGCCATCAGGTCAATGCCCAGCGCATCTGCGATTTTCTGGACCGACTTTTTCGCGCCTTCGCGATCGAGCTGGAAAGAGCCACCGAGCAGGTTCTCCGGCAGATAGCCTAGCACGACATTAGCATCGGTAACCGTCGGCTCCTCGCCGCCCTTGCCATAGGCTACCGGGCCCGGCACTGCGCCCGCCGATTGCGGACCAACGCGCAAGGCTCCGGTCAGTTCCGGCACATAGGCAATCGAACCACCGCCAGCGCCTACTGTTTTCACGTCCAGCGAAGAAGCACGCACGGAAAGATGACCGACCTCAGTCGTTCGAACCCGCCGCGGTTCAAGATTTTCAATCAACGCCACGTCGGTCGAGGTCCCGCCAACGTCGAGCGTCAGGATATTTTTCAGTCCTGCATTTTTCGCTACCCAGACAGCTCCGGTGACGCCGCCTGCAGGACCGGACATCAGGATGTTGACCGGATGCTCTTCCGCTTTTTGCGATGACATCAAACCGCCATCAGAGCGCAGCAGCGAGAAGCGCCCCGCCATGCCGGCATCAGCCAGCTTGGCGCGCAGATTGGAGACATAGTGGCCGACCACTGGCCGCACGGCTGCGTTGGCGACCGTTGTCAGCGTCCGCTCATATTCCTGCATTTCGGGAAGCACTTCGTGGCTCAATGAATAGGGCACGTCTGGCATTTCCGCCGCAATCATCTCGCCGATCCGGCTTTCATGCGCGCCATTGGTATAGGCGTTCATCAACGAGACCGTGACCGCTTCCACCCCTTGTTTTTTGAGATATTCGATAGCCGTCGTAACGCTGGCTTCATCCAAAGGCCGCACCTCATTGCCATCGGCATCCATACGTTCCTTCACGGTCACCGTATCTTCCAGCGCCGCCAGAGGCTGTGGCTTGGGCCAGATAATCCAAGCAGCAAGCCCGCCAGGTACAAAGCTCCGCGCAATCTGCATGATATCGCGATAGCCCTCGGTCGTGATCAGACCGACTTTTGCGCCTTTGCCTTCCAGCACGGCATTGGTGGCGACGGTGGTGCCGTGCAGGAAATATTCTATCTCACTGGCCTTAACATTGGCATCATCGCAAATGGCGTTCACGCCATTTAATATGCCTTCTGAACTGTCATGGGGTGTGGACGGCGTTTTGGTTCGCCAGAATTGTCCGGTTTCATCATTGAACAGCAATAGATCGGTAAAGGTTCCCCCGACATCAACGCCTAGTCGATACCCCATATATCAGTCTCTCTCTTATAATTTATGCATTCAGGCTTCGGCCCTTGCGACAAGCGATGGCAAAGGGCGTTTCATTATTGTCTCGAACCATTGGTTGGTAGAGATGGCTTTTGCCAGATCGACACCATGATTGATTGCCGAACGGTCAAGCAGGTTGATTAGATCCTCGGTTGCGATATTGCCGGTCGCATTGGGAGCGAACGGGCAGCCACCAAGACCTCCAAGGCTTGCATCCAGTGTGGATACGCCCGACCGGACCGCAGCCCAGGCATTGGCAATACCGGTATTGCGTGTGTCATGGAAATGTGCGCGCATCGTGATGTGATCGGGCAATATCTCTTTGAGACGGCCAAATAATTCTTCGACCTGACCCGGAACACCAACACCAATAGTGTCAGCAAGTGCGATTTCGAGCGGTTCTTCTTCTGCCATTTCACTGGCAATGTTGAGGACGGTTTCGGGCGGGACATGGCCCTCAAAGGGGCAGCCAAAGGCGGCAGAGATGGTGACCTGCGCTTTCAAGCCCTCTCCCTTGGCGAAGCGGATCATCTCGCGATTCTCCCTTATACCTTCTTCGATGGTCTGGCCCTGATTCTTCTCGCCGAAAGTATCGCTGGCGACGATCACACAACCAGCTTCGTCAATACCGCGATTGCCTCCCTCTTTCGTCGCAAGTCCCCGCAAGACACCGCGTTTGTTGAGGCACAGCCCAATATAGGACATGTCTTCGCGGTCAGGCAGTCCGGCGATAACAGCTTCTGCATCTGCCATTTGTGGAACGCGCTTGGGATGGACGAAACTTGCTACCTCCATGCGACGGATACCCGCATCGATCATGTGATTGATCAGACCCAGCTTGTCGGCCGTGGATATGATATCCGGCTCGTTCTGGAGCCCGTCACGCGGACCGACTTCGACGATATCGACAGATATGGGGTTTTCATGTGCCATAGAAATTGTATACAATCCATGTTGTGCTTTGTATAGCAAAAGCATCATGCAGGAGGTTTTTTAATGGCGCAAGGGGCACTTACCGGACTCCGGTTGATCGAAATGGGGCAACTTATTGCCGGTCCCTTTTGTGGTCAGCTGATGGGTGACCATGGCGCAGAGGTCATAAAGATTGAACCGCCTAAGGTCGGCGATGCGATGCGCAGTTGGGGGCAGGGAATTCCGCTTTGGTTCTCCGTCGTCGGGCGCAATAAAAAGTCCATCACTCTAAATTTGCGTGAGAAAGAAGGGCAAGAGATTGTCAAAAAGCTGGTCGAAAAAAGCGATTTTTTGCTCGAAAATTTCCGCCCCGGTACAATGGAAAAATGGGGCCTTGGTTATGATGCGCTAAGCGCAATTAATCAGGCGCTGATCATGATTCGCGTTTCCGGCTATGGCCAGACCGGGCCCTATGCCTCGCGCGCAGGCTATGGCTCTATTGGCGAAGCCATGGGCGGCATGCGCTATATTGCGGGTGAACCAGATCGTCCGCCAAGCCGTGCAGGCCTGTCTATTGGCGACTCGTTAGCGGCGACCTATGCCTGTCTTGGCGCGATGATGGCGCTGCATCACCGGCACGTGACTGGCAAGGGGCAAGTGGTCGATTCTGCCATCTATGAAGCTGTGCTCGCCAATATGGAGTCCACCGTTGCGGAATATACTGTTGCCGGCCATATCCGCGAGCGCACTGGCTCGATTCTTCCGAAAATTGCGCCGTCTAATGTTTATGAGACCAGAGATGGCAGCGTCCTGATCGGCGGAAACCAGGACAGTGTCTGGAAGCGTATGTCGGCGATGATGGGGCAACCAGAGCTTGGTGATGATCCACGCTATGCGACACATGTCGCCCGCGGTGAGCATCAGACCGAGCTTGACGTGATCGTCAACAACTGGACCAAAACGCTTTCCAGTCAGGAAGTGCTTGATTTATGTGAAAAAAATGGAGTTCCTGCGGGTAATATATATCGCGCGCCCGAAATGCTGGCCGACCCGCATTTCGAAGCGCGCGACGCCTTGGTCGCGATGGATCATCCGCAGCATGAAAACTTCGTGATGCAGAATGTTGCTCCAAAATTGTCTGACACGCCAGGAAAGATCGAGACCATTGGTCCTGAACTGGGGGCTCATAATGAAGCGATTTATGGCGAGCTACTCGGCATGGACAGCACCAAGCTGGCGGATCTGCAAGATCGCGGTATCATCTGATTTACTGGGGTTTCGAGACGGCTGTCATGCTGAACGAATGAAATGCCCGTCGGATATGGCTCGTCATCACTGATTTGGCCCAATCTTCATCTTTGGCGGTAAAAGCGGCGATCAGTTCGTCATGGTCAACAGCAGACTGGTTGAGCTGAGTCTTTGTATATTGATGTGCCGTTTGCCGCACAACAGGCTGCTCGACCAATGCGGGCATCAGCTTGCTTAAGCGTGGCGATTGCGCGCATTCCAAAATCAGATCATGAAAGCGACGGTTGGCTTCCAGAAAGGATGTTATATCAGGTGGAGACTGATTGACGGCATCCTTCAGCTCGGTGTTGATGTTGTGCAACAGTTCTAGCGTGTCGTCGTCAATCCGGCGCGCCGCTCGGGCAGCAGCATGGGCTTCCAACATGGCACGCAGAGTAAACATCTCATCGACTTCACCTTCGGACCAGTCAGCCACAAACAGTCTCTTGGAAGCGCTGCGGACAACCAGCATTTCGTTTTCCAACCGCCGGACGGCATCACGCACCGGGGTCCGCGATACACCTGATATTTCCGACAGTTTCTCCTCGGTCAATTGCATGCCTGGGATAGCCTGGCCTTGCAGGATGAAAGTACGGATCTTTTGATAAGCAGTTTCGGAAGCGGGCATCATTGGATCGATCATATTTGTTGGAGGGTTGGACTAGTCTTAGTTGCAGTACGAACAGTTTCTGCTTGACGGAGCGATTTTGTATACAATAGAAGTGCAATAGGGAGATTTGTCAACCTATGCCTGATCCAAAACGCATCAAAGTCATCGTTCCGATCCCGATGGATGAAGCCGGTGTCTCTGCCCGTGCCGAACAATTGCCTGCCGATTTTGTTCGTGGCGGTTTCGCGCCTGAATTCGTGGCCGTCCCATGGGGCGCCGCTCTGGGCGACAGCTATCATGATACGATGTTAATGGATTGGACCGTTTTTCAGGCCGGTATCAAGGCGGAAGAGGAAGGCTATGCTGGTGTTCTGATTGATACCGTCAGCGACAGTGGAATGCGGGCCTTGCGTTCCCGGCTTTCAATTCCTGTCGTCGGTCCTGGTGAAGCGGCATTTGCCGCCGCGATGATGCTGGGCAAGAAATTCACAGTGCTAACGATGTGGCCAGAATGGTTCCCGCTCTATGAGAAAACCCTGACCGAATATGGTTGGTGGGAACGGGTTGCGTCACTGCGGTCGATTGAAACACGCCCTGACGTTACCGAGTTGCTTGCCGGTAAGGAAGAAGTGATCTTCGACAAGTTGAAAGCCGAGGCTACGGCGGCAATGGAAGAAGACGGCGCGGATGTCATCGTGCTGGGCTCCACTACAATGCATCAGTCGGCAAAATATCTTGATGACAACCTGCCTATACCGGTGCTGAATCCGGGACAGGTTGCCTATAAATTTCTCGAGACGCTGATCGAGCTCGGCCTGACTCACAGCAAGAAGGCATTTCCGGCACCTGAAGTGCCCAAAGATGATGATATCAGAAAAGGATGGTATTAATGGCTGACTGGACTCCAGGCATGGCAGGGCAGGTTCCGCTGCCTTATCCCTTTTACATCGATATTGTAACAAAGCGCTATTTCGACGGTGTCGATAACAAGAACATGACGCAGGTGCTGAACTGTTTCGCGCCGGACGCGATCTTGCATGAAGCGACTTCCAACACAATCCACGAAGGTCGCGATGCGATCCGCGCGATGTTCGAAAAGCTGTTCGCGGATTTTGAGTCAATCTGGCATGGGAATTTCGTCCATACAGCTGACCCCGATACCAATGCAGTCTGTTCGCAGTTCACAGTATTGATCACCCCCAATGGTGGTGAGCAATTGCGTTACGAAAATTGCAACCGTTTCTATTGCAAGGACCGGCTGTTCCAGCATGTCTTTGTCTATATGAGCGGTGACAACCTGCTCAAAGAGGGAGACGCCTGATGCAGTATGAACCCGGCTTGTCTCGCGCAGCATTGATTGAATTTGCGACAAAAACCTATTTCGGCAATGTTGATGCAAAAAACATGGACGCTGCGTTGGCATGTTTTCATGACGAAGCTTTGTTCTGCGTCCAGACCAGCTTCACTCGCCACTCGGGCAAGGCTGAAATCAAGCGTATGTTCGAGGATTTTTTTGGAGCCTATGAAACGATCGTCCAC
Organism: Sphingorhabdus sp. Alg231-15; assembly: GCF_900149705.1. Taxonomy (NCBI): domain Bacteria; kingdom Pseudomonadati; phylum Pseudomonadota; class Alphaproteobacteria; order Sphingomonadales; family Sphingorhabdaceae; genus Sphingorhabdus; species Sphingorhabdus sp. Alg231-15. Next base: position 2,758,433 of record NZ_LT703001.1, read on the forward strand.
CGCGATTTCAATTGCACGGTTGATGAAGCCAACGGCCGGATTGCAGCCAGCTTTGTCGCTGAGCTGACCGATGCGGACGGCAATGTAACATTGCTCAACAACACCAATTTCTGGCGTATGCGCGATGGCAAATTTCAAGAAGTCTATGTCTACATGAGCGGAGAGAACGTCCTCGTATAAAATCAATGTGACGGGCCACAAGGTCTGCACATCATTCCATTCAGGGAAGGAAAAACAACATGTATCGCTTCAAAACAGCTCTTTCACTTTCAGCAGGATTTGCTGCTCTGGTGAGCTTCAACCCGGCTCTGGCCCAATCAGCTAACGATCAGGCTGCCAGCGAAGGCGATGATAGCAATGTCATTATCGTCACGGCCCGGCGACAGGATGAATTGCTGGCCGAGGTGCCTGCATCCATCACGGTGTTCACGGCCGAAACGCTTGAACGGACCGGTATCGAGCAGGCCGATGAGTTTGTTCAACTCACCGCTGGGGTCACCATCGTCAGTGGCACCGCAGAGGCCGGTGATACCCAGATTAATATTCGCGGCATTAACGGCGCACGTGACGCTGAAAGCTCGGTTGCTCTTGTGGTGGATGGCATCCTGAAAACCAATACTGCGCAACTCAATCAGGATCAGGGCACCTTGCGCCAGATCGAAATTCTGAAAGGTCCGCAAGGAGCGCTTTACGGTCGCAATGCGGCGGCCGGTGCGATTGTCATTCAAACCTTGAAACCAGGTGATGAATTGGAAGGCGGGGTTCGGTTGAGCGCAGCGGAAGACAATACCTACAAAGCATCCGCTTATGTCTCAGCGCCCATTGGGGACAGTGCAGGTGTTGTGCTTTCTGGCTCCTACAATACCACAGACGGCTTTTACCGGAACAGCTTCCTTGATAACCGCAAAGTGGTTGATGATCAGGAGACTTGGTCGGTTGACGGACGCTTTGTTGCTGAACTCGGTCCTGACACGGAAGTGGATGTGAAAGCCCGCTATGCGGATCTCTCAGGCGCGTCGATCAATTTCAATGCCGCATTTCATCTGCCCAATTTCGCAGCGACTAACCCGGCCTTCTTTGAAGACGTGAACGATCACCCGTTCAACTATTATTCCAATATTCGTCCGACTAATGAACAGCAGACATTTGAAGCCTCTGTGAAACTCACCCATGAGTTTGATTTTGCGACATTGACAGCTTGGGCGCTTTATGCCGATGTTGATCAGGCGCTGACCGCTGATGGTACGTCTGCTGATTTCGCACGATATACTTTCCCGGGTGCGACACAGGCTTCGATAGATGCCTCCAACAATTGCTTCGGTTCAACCGCAGCGCTGACAGGCTTTCCGGTCAATCAGCCCGGGTTTATCGGCACGAGCCCGGTACCGTTTATATTTGATCCGGCCAATGGTTCGACATTTGGGCCTTATAGTCCGACAACTTGCGACGGCACCCAATTCCAGATTCGCGAACAGACCGATATCAGTGCCGAAGTCCGCCTGGCGTCCAATGGCGATGGCCCGCTCGGTTGGCAGATTGGCGGTTATTTCCTGAATATCGACCGCGATGTTGGGGTCAGCCTGGGGGCAGATCTAGGGCAGGGCGTGATCCGCGAGCTGTTCAACGATCCCAATAGTGCCAATCCGACATCCCAACTATTCGCCGATAACTTCAACACCAATGTTTATGCTGTATTTGGTTCACTGGACTACGAGGTTGCGGACAATTTCGACATCGGATTGGCCTTGCGCTATGACATTGAAGACCGTGAAGTCTCAAGTCAGGTTCCGCTGGCAACTGACCCGATTACAGGAACGCCAATCAACCCGGGCCAGGCTTTTGGCGCCATTCCTGACCAGTCGGAAACATTCAAGCAGCTTCAGCCCAAATTGTCGCTGCGTTACGGGCTGACCGATGATATCAATTTCTATGCAAACTGGGGCATTGGATTTAAATCCGGTGGTTTCAACAATCAGGGTTCAGCTGCAATTGTGGATCAGAATTTCAACCAGTTCATTGGCACAAATGTCCTGATCAACGATATCTTCCGCAAGGAAACATCCAGTGCGTTTGAAGCCGGTTTTAAAGGGTCAGTTGCCAATGGCCGAATTACCTTCGATCTGGCGGGCTATTATACCGATGTCGATGACATGCAGTTTTTCGAGTTCTTCGTCGGCGGTTTCGGTCTTTTGCGTGTGGTTTCCAATATCGATGAAGTCGAGCTATACGGTTTGGAATTCAACGCAAATGCCGAAATCGTGGAAGGCTGGGACATATTCGGTGCGGTTAACGTGACCGAGAGCGAGATCAAGGCCAATGCCTCGCGTCCCAATACCGTGGGCAACAAATCGCCTTACACCGCGGACTATACGATAAATATCGGAACACAGGTTGTCGCACCGATTGCGAATGACTTTGATCTTGTCATGCGTGCGGATTATCGGATTACCGGTCCGACATGGTTCCACTCGGTTCAGAATAATACCAGTCCAACCCTGTTTAGCGGGTTACTGCCTGGTTCTGCTCTGGCGCTACCAGCCTTTGTTGGTGATGCGGATTATTCAATAACCGAACGGGAAGCTTTCGGTGTACTCGACCTGCGCTTTGGTCTTGAAGGAGACAACTGGAATATCACAGCATTTGCCGACAATCTGCTCAACCGCAAATATCTCAACGAAGTTATTCCTGCGATCGAATTTGGCGGGTCATTCCTGTCACCGGGCAATCTGCGGCGCTTTGGAGTAGAAGTCGGGTATAAATTCTGATCGATGACGGATGGTCCGGCGGATAATTACGGGGGGGTCTTCGACGGATCAATGGGATTTGGTGCAAAACCTGCACTGATACTCATTGATTTCGTCGAAGCCTATTTTGATCCGTCCTGCGCGCTTTACGCTGGGGTTGAGGATGCACTGCAAAACGCATTGAAACTCCGTAATGCGGCGCGTCATGCGGGCCTCCTGATTATCTATACCAATGTAAGCTATACCCAATCGATGATTGATGGTGGTCGGTTTGCGCAGAAAGTCCCACCGCTAGAGAATTTTGTTGCTGGTCATCCAATGGGCGCCTGGCCCAGCGGGCTGGAGCCCTCGGACGATGAATTGGTGATCACCAAACATTATCCCAGTGCATTTTTCGGCACATCGCTGGCGTCGACGCTCACAGCCAACGGCAATGACAGCCTGATCATTACCGGCCTGTCGACCAGCGGCTGTGTGCGGGCAAGCTGCGTCGATTGTTGTTCGCACGGCTTCATTCCGATCATCGCCGAGGATGCGGTGGGCGATCGGCATGAGGCTCCCCACAAAGCCAATTTGTTTGATATGCAGGCGAAATATGCGGATGTCATGCCGAGTGCAAAAATCATCGAATATCTGGACCAGGTGAGGCTCTGATCACTCACGCGACAGATTTTGGAAGCAGAACAATCGATCCGCCCACTAGGTGGCTGTTTGCATGCCAGCCATTCTAATCTTAAGCGCTGGATCGACTGGATCGGTCCAATCCTGCTTCGCTGCCCACTCTGCCAGTGGTGTCGGCCGGGTTTTGAAAAATTTTGCCATTTCATCGATATCAGCAATGAGCGGCGATATCGGTTGCTCATTGTAAAAGCTGTAGAAGCTCGCCATGCCGCTATAAATGGATTTGGGTTCGACCGTCGCTGAACCGGTAACCAACAAGCTCATGGCGGACGCAAACTCATCCGGTGACATGCTTTTAAAGGTGACTGGTTTGTCAGCCACTTCGCTGAGAATCTCGGCAACCTCATCGCCGATCAAGGCTTGTGGTCCGCCAATAGCATAACGCCCGCTGGACAGATCATCATTTTGCAGGGCTTCGACCATGAAGGCGGCGACGTCATCGAGGCAGATCCATGAAATCTTCAAGTCCGGTTTCGCCGGATAAGCAAATATTGAACTATTGACGATCGAGGGTTTGTTCCAACTGCGGATCATGTTGTCCATGAAGACCTTAGTTTCAAAAATCGCATATTCCACACCGCTATCGATAATCGCTTGTTCAATCGCCCGGCGTCCATCATGGGCCGGGTTGCCATTGTCTTCATCAGCGACATAACAGCTTGTGTTGAAAACAATTTTCCGGACGCTGCTATCCTTGACGGCAGCTGCGACGTTGCGGCCCAACTGGGCGGCCTTTTTCAGGTCAAAGACGAAGGGCAGATGCATGGCAATGGCATCCATGTCCTGTGCTGCGGCGATCAAGGACTGCTTGTCATACAGATCGGCAGATACGGTTTGGACATCAGCAAATGATGTGTTGGCAAGTGCTGCCGGGTTACGCAATGCTGCAACAGGATGCATGCCCGCTTCCAACAGTCGCTGGAGCAATGGATGTCCTTGGTCGCCAGTCGCGCCGATGGTCAATATCTTGATAGTCCTATCCTCTTCTTAGGTATCTTTGATTTCGTTCAGATGTTGGAACGCCGCGCTGCTGCACGCCCGGCTATATATCCAAAGGTCAGCGCCGGACCGAGTGTTCCGCCAGCCCCTGCGTAAATGCCGCCAGTCGGACAGCTGATCACATTGCCCGCGCCGAACAGCCCAGGGATCGGTTCTCCGTTATGATCGAGTATTTGCGCTGATCCGTCAGTTCTTGCCCCGCCATTGGTGCCCAGTGTTCCCATGCGGATTTCCACTGCATAAAATGGGCCGGTGGTAATTGGACCTAATGTCGCGGACGCTCCTTCCCTCGAGCGGTCGCCATAGAACCGGTCATAGTCACTTTCACCGCGACCAAAATCGGGATCATGGCCCTTAATGGCGTGGGCGTTGAATCTGGTGACGGTTTGCTCCAGCTCCACGCTGTCCACACCGATTTTTTCTGCGAGGTCTTGCACAGTTTCGGCGCTTGCGATCCAATCCGGCACGGGGTCACCCGGCATGACCGAGGCGATTGGATAGCGGGACAGATATTGCTGATCAAAAATCAGATATGCCGGTAAATTGGGGCGTGAGTAAGTTGCAGGATCGAACTGATGGAAAGCACCAGCCAAAGCGGAATAGTTATTGGCCTCATTGCAAAAACGTTGGCCGGAACGGTTGACCAGGATCGTGTGCGGTAAGGTGCGTTCAATCAGTACCGGCATCGCACGCTGCTCCCCTCCTTCCCATTTCGCCTCGGGCATGGAGAGGGTGGGCATCCACCATGCGCTGGTCATATTTCCGAGACTTGCTCCGGCAGCCATCGCCATTTTCAGACCATCACCCTGGTTTCCCGGCGGAGAAGCGGGGGCGTCCAAGGGTCCGCGGAGAAAAGCCTGTCTCAGTTCTTCATTCCATTCGAAGCCGCCAGTGGCGATAATCACACCCTGTTGTGCATGGATGGTGATCTCTTCATCATTCTGATGCACAGTTGCTCCGGTTACCCGGCCATTCTCGACAATCAGACGGTAACCACCAACATCGAGCAACGGTTCGATATTCCGGTCGAGGCACGCTTTTAGCAAGCGTCCAATCAAAGCTTGACCCCAGCCACGCAGATCGCCGGATTCGCGGCGCGCCATCTCGGCAGGATCGACTTGGCCTGTGCCGCCCCCCAGCGGCGTTTCGCGCAGCATCATGCGGGGGGCGGGCCCATGTTCAAAAATCTTGCTTGCCCAATCACCAAGCGCTGAAAAATCGAACAGGTCATTGTCGAGTGCGCGGCCGCCATCTGGTTTGGCTCCGGGCCGATCAAGATAATAGTCAGGATAGCCTTCGAGCAGGCTCAGGCGGGCAGCATCGAGGTCTTCAAGAAAAGCAAGTGCGCTGGGGCCTTCTTTGACAAAAGCGGATAAGGTGGCGTCATCAATATCACCTTGGTCCAGGGAACGGAAATAGGCGAGCGCATCTGCCGAGCTGTCTTCAATGCCGTGAACGCGCATTTGCCGGTTGCCTGGTATCCAGACGATTCCGCCGGATATAGCGGCTGTGCCGCCCAGCTTCGGCTGCTTTTCGATGATCGTGACGCTGGCACCTGATTCATGAGCAGCCAGCGCTGCACTCAATCCTGCCGCGCCTGCGCCGATGATGAGGACATCCGTGGTCATCGTTCTTTTTCTCCCCTGTTGAAGGAGAAGATAAGGGAGATGGCCCCGATCGGGCCACTGTTAGTTTTGATCTAAGATTGTTGTGCTATTCGACGGTACCTGCGTCTCTTAGTGCACGTATCTCTTCGGTGCCCAACCCGAGTTCAGTCAAAATGCTATCGCTATGCTCTCCGACATCCGAAAGGCTGGCGGGAGAAGATGGCCGAGATCCGCTCATTTCGATAGGAAGCGATGGCAGCTTGGTTTGCCCGCCACTAGCGAGCGTTACAGGTTCCAGTCCACCGCTTGCATTGAGGTGCGGATCGTCAAACATATCTTCAGGACGCGCGATCGGTGCAAATGGCAGGCCTGTGCCCTCGAGTTTTGCTATTAGTTCATCGCGGCTAAAGCCAGCGATAAGATCGCGAATCTCGGGCATAATCCGGTCGCGTGCGGCCACACGGTTGTTATTTTCACGGATGCTTTCATCGGCCCACAGATGATCTAGCCCGAACAGCCTGCAGAATTTTTCCCATAATGCATCAGTGACCACGCCGATGAAGATCGGTTCGTCCTTGGTCTGAAACACATCATAAATCGCCCAGGCGGAAATCCGTGCAGGCATCGGATCAGCCGCTTTGCCGGTCACGGCCAGTTGCGCCATATGCTGTCCGATCAAGTAGACGGTTGTTTCAAAGAGTGAGCTTTGAACCTTCTGTCCCTTGCCGGTGCGATGGCGTTCTTCGACCGCTGCCAGTATCGCGATTACCCCGAACATCCCGCCGGTTACGTCGATGACACTGGACCCTGCACGTAGCGGTTGTCCGGGTGGTCCGGTCATATAGGCGAGGCCGCCCATCATTTGAGCCACCTCATCAAGGGCAGTGCGATTTTCATAAGGGCCTGGGAGGAAGCCTTTTTCCGAGGCGTAGATGAGCCGCTCATTGGTTCTGGAGAGTTCCTCATAACCAAGACCCAACCGGTCCATCGCACCCGGCCGGTAGTTTTCCACCAGAATATCCGCGCTTTCGACTAGCTGCTTTGCGATACCAAGCCCGTCCGGATCTTTCAGGTTGAGCGATATGCTTTTCTTATGCCTGTTATACATTGGGAAATAGCCAGAACCGGAGCCTACCAGATTGCGGGTCCGGTCGCCCCCAATAGGTTCGATCCGGGTCACTTTTGCTCCGAGGGATGCCAGGATCGCGCCAACCGCTGGTCCCATTACCATATGGGTAAACTCAATGACCTTAAGGCCGGCTAATGGTGTGGGAGCGCTCATGCTGCCGCGCTCTCAAAGCCCAGCGGGAGACCGGCGTCCGGCGTGAAGCCATAAAGCGGTTCGCCAGGCAGGGCCTCTGCAATGATATCTCTTACTTTCAATAACTTATCGAGATTGATTCCCGTATCAAGGCCCATTGCTTCAAGCATGAAAACCAGATCCTCCGTGACAATATTGCCCGACGCGCCAGGTGCGAACGGACAACCGCCCAAGCCGCCCAGGGAAGCATCAAAGGTGGTAATGCCCTCTGCCAGGCCGGCCATGACGTTGGCGAGGCCGAGGCCGCGGGTATTGTGCAAATGCAGTGTGTTGAGCTTGTCGCTGCCGATCGTTGCCTTGATCTGCCGCACCATGCGCGTGACTTGTGCTGGATTGGCATAGCCAGTGGTATCGGAGAGGCCGACCTCGGCAACACCGGCCTCCATGGCTGCTTCTGCAAGCCGTGCAACTTGGTCTTCGCTTACAGTTCCTTCCAACGTGCAGCCAAAAGCCGTGGAAAGGCCCACTTCAAAATGAGGGCGCTGTCCATCCGGCTGGGCGGCGACCAGCTCCGCAATAGCCTTGATCTCGGCGAGCATTGCTCGATGATCCTTACGCACATTCTTGATGCTATGAGTTTCGGACATGGAAAATGGGATCGACATTTTGTCGACACCAACGGCGATGGCTCGTTCTGCGCCTTTCAGGTTCGGGATCAGCGTGACGACATCAAGGTCAGGGAGCGTCTTGGCATAGGCGACAATCTCCGCCGTATCCGCCATTTGAGGGAGCAGCGCAGGCGGTACGAAGCTGCCCACTTCAATCTCGCTGACACCGGCGTCTGCTTCCGCCTTGATCCAGGCCTTTTTGGCTTCGGTCGGCATAACAGCATCCACGCTTTGTAAGCCGTCGCGCGGTCCCACTTCGCTGATTGTTACGGAAGTTGTCATTGATTGGCTCCTAGGTAAATCCATGGTCGCTTTGCACGGTCAGCCGCTTGCCAACTGGCAATGTCCTCGGCCATTTTTAAACTGAGGTCGATCGCGTCCAGCCCCTCCAGCAACATTGCCTTGGCTTCGTCGTCAATCGGGAAGGACCAGCTCTGTTCATTGTCGATGCTGATCTTCTGCGTTGGCAAGTCGATGGTAACGGTACGGTCGGCTTTTGCCATCATCGCAATGGCATCCGCATTAATCACGGCTGGCAATATGCCGTTGCGGACACAATTGCCCGCAAAAATCGGAGCGAAACTTGGGGCGATGACCGCGCGAAATCCATATTCCGCCAAAGCCCAGACGGCATGCTCGCGGCTCGACCCACAACCGAAATTTGCGCCGCCAAGGATGATCTGGCTGTTTGCATAGTCGGGATCATTCAGAACGAAAGTGGCGTCGGCTTCGCGACCGCCGATGCTTGTATAGCGCCATCCAGCAAACAGACCATCAGCAAGACCTGTCTTGCCGGTGCTTTTCATCTCTCGTGAGGGGATGATCTGGTCCGTGTCGATATTATCGCGCATCAGCGGCATCGCCAGCGAGGTAAGGGAGGTGAACGGTTCTGCCATCACAATAGCTCCCGGACATCGGAAATCGCTCCGGCCAGCGCACTAGCGACAACCGTTTCCGGGCTCGCAATATGGGTTTTGACGCCCGGCCCCTGACGACTTTCAAAATTGCGGTTGGTCGTTGATATGACCCGCGATCCGGCATCAAAACTCTCGCCGCCAGCATAGAAGCACATCGAGCAACCGCTTTCCCGCCATTCAAACCCGGCATCGCGGAAAATCACGTCTATCCCTTCCGCTTCCGCTTCGCGTTTGACGCGGGAAGAGCCCGGGACGCAGATGGCTTTGATCTGATTGGCAATTTTTTTGCCTTTCAGTAATGCGCTGGCTCGCCGCAGATCGGACAGGCGGCTGTTGGTGCAGCTTCCAATGAAGGCGGCGTCAATTGGTGTTCCGGCAAGGCCTTGCCCCTTTTGCAATGCCATATAATCGAGCGGTTGCTGGCTTGCGTCGTCCGGGATAGACCCACTTATACTGATGCTGTGTTCTGGACTGGTTCCCCAACTTACCATTGGAGTTATGTCACCGGCATCGATTTCAATATCGGTGTCGAAAACAGCGTTTGTGCCACTTGTCAGTTTTTTCCAATGCTCAACTGCCTGCTTCCAATCTGAACCCTTCGGCGCATAATGACGATCCTCAAGATATGCGAAAGTTTTGACATCAGGAGCAATAAACCCGGACATTGCGGAAAATTCCGTGGCCATATTACACAGGGTCATCCGTCCTTCCATATCCAGTGCCCGAACAGCGTCTCCGGCAAATTCGACCGCGTGCCCCTTGCCACCGGCAGCGCCATGCCGGGCGATCAAGGTCATGATCATGTCCTTGGGCGTGACGCCTTTTGATAGTGCGCCAGAAAACCGAACCCGCATGGACTTTGGCTTGTTCAATCGCAGCGTTCCGGTTGTCATCGCATGTTCTGCTTCCGACGAGCCGATTCCCCATGCGAGCGCTCCAAAGGCGCCTTGGGTGCACGTATGGCTATCGGGCGCCACCAATGTACAACCTGGTAACACGATCCCCATTTCCGGTGAAATCACGTGGACAATGCCTTGATCGGGATCGTTTACATCAAACAAGGTAATCCCAGCGGCTTTCGTGGCAGCTCTAGTCTCGGTAATGAACGCCTGCCCTCCAGGCATAAGGGTCCTATCTGTCCGCCCCGACCGCGTGTCGACAATATGGTCAGTAACGGCAAAGACACGCGCAGGGTCGGCTACTGTCCGCCCCGCTTCCGCCAGCGCGTTCAATGCGGACGCGCCGGTGCGCTCGTGCAGAAACACCCGATCAATCGCCAGCAATGCGCCCCCGCCTGGCAAGGCGGAGATCACATGGCTATCCCATAATGCATCAAACAGGGTGGATGGTTCAGGCAGAAGCAGCCTCCATTTCCGCATCAACACCGCGCCAGTCCTTGGTCACAAAAGTCTCCTGTATCGCGGTCCGCGTTTCCAACAAGCCGTTTCTAATCCAGTGCCATGTTCGGCAACGATTCTGGCCCTCGTCGGAAATCTGGATCTGTTCATAGAGATAAAGCGATGGATCGCCTTGCCGCTGCCAATATAGCATCACAGTGCGATTATATTCGTCCAGCGGCACTTCTGCAGCCCAGCCCTTGATCAGGTCATTGTCCCACCATACGCGTTTGTCTCGATATTCTGCTGGAAACTCACGTATCTCTGTTTTGCCATCAGCCCATGTATAATGGTTGGTCTGATGATAAGGTATATCACCGTCGTCCGGGAATCGACAAAGCAGGCGAGAGGCATGCTCGTCAATTTTCTCATTCTGCGCATTGAAATAGGTGTAGGTACCATTCCAGACGCCTTCGTGGCGGGCCAAAAGCGGCATGTCTTCTCTGATTCCCATTAGTTTTCCTTTTGTCTTGATTGGAGGGCAATATGATATTGTCTGGCGCTGTGACCGTTGATCAAGGCAAGATGCTCTGCGGCCAGATTTCCAGGCTCTAGATGCTGTTCATCGAAAGCAACCGCGTGATCGGTATCGACCGTGTACCAAGGCGCAAACATATGACGAGCACGCACAATCTGCCATGCCATGTTAAGATAATTACCGAAGCGATCAGGCGACAGATCGGGATAAAGTTTCTCTGGTTCGCCGATGGGTAGCGTGGGATAGACGATCTCACTGGTGCCAAGGGAACCGGCGACGGCAGCGATGACCGCATCCCAGGAAGCCCAGGTTACAGGCGTATCATCGGCCCAATTGTCTGACAGGCCGTGGCCAGGCAGATCAATGGCAATCTGTCCTGCTGGTTGGTTGCCCGCCACAGCATAGGATGGGGCGTGCAAGTCAAGCTTGTCGCCAGTGCGATCACCGCGCCAGTGGATCAGGCCGTCAAAACCCTTTGTGTGGATCGCCACAAAGCCTTCATCACTGGCCTCAGGCAAATGATCAACCATTGGCGTTTCTGTGACGAGCAGATGAGAGAGACTGACCGCCTGATGATCTGCTGGTGTCGCAACTTTTTGTGCGTTCCAGCTGGCAGGCATCTGTCCCAGACGATCGATATGCTCCTGCAAAGGATCACCATCATATGCGCTGATCAGGCAAGGCGGGACATCGGCGTCCACGGCTGGAATATCACGCGGCGCGCGCAGTACGGCGCCATAGCCGGCTTGATAAGCATTACCGGCATCAAGCATTTCCCGGACAATCGCATCGACCCGAGCGGGGTCATCATTGGCAACGGAAAGCCGATGGGCATCATCAGTTGCAAACCATGGGAAGAACCAGCTTTGTTCCAGAATGCGGTTCCACAACCATGTCAGATGTTCACCATAATCGGAGGGGTGAAACTCGGGTAAATAGCGATCACTGAAAAGCGCCATTTCTTCGGGCGTCCAGATTGCATAGCCGCCAACCGCCAGGGTCGTGATTCGACTCGGATGACGCTTGACCGCCGTTACCAAAATGATTCCACCGGAATGGAAACCATAAGCTGCACATTTTTTTATGCCCAGCGCGTCAAGAAAATCGATAACTGCATCTGCATATTCGACGATTTCTGGATGACCTGAGAGCGGATCAGATTGACCAAAACCCGGCGTATCAGGGGCAATGCAGGTGAAATGTGCTGCCCATTTTTCCATTAGTGCTTCATATTCTTTCGAGCTGCGTGGGCTTTGATGCACCATCAACAGCGGAGGGCCACTACCGGCCTTGCGATAATGGACGCGGCGTATGTTGCCGCTATGGTCAATGTCTATAAAGTGGCGTGTGATCATTTTTCCAATTTGTCCGGACAAATTTGTCTCGACAAGTCTTTTTTGCAGATTATTGTATTTTTATCGAATCCGGAGAGAGATATTATGACGCTTGTCGGCACAAAAATGGTTTCTGATAGCCGCACGGCGCGGGAGATCTTTGAAGAAGTCATTGGTAACCCCGCACGAAAGAAATTCGGTTTCGGCGATAAGCTCGCCATCGTCAATGTCGATGTCCAGCAATCTTATACGCGGACCGACATGTTCAAGACGGCCTATGAGACCGATCCGAATCAGATTGATTATATTAACCGGATTTCGTCCCTGGCGCGGGCCAAAGGCATGCCGGTCATCTGGAGCCGAGTGGCCTATAAGGACGACGCTGCAGATGCTGGAGTCTGGGGCACGCGAACGGATACCGAAGATTCGCTGCAGAATATCAAATATGACAGCGAGCGACATCTGCTTGATCCGCGCTGCGAAGTGGACGCCGATGATCTGGAATATACCAAGCGCATGCCCAGTGCCTTTTTTGAAACGCCGCTTGCGAGCTATTTGACCTGGCATAAAGTCGATACAGTTGTTGTGACAGGTGGCTCCACATCTGGCTGTGTACGGGCCACAGCGGTGGATGCGCTGAGCCACGGGTATCGCACGATCGTCCCGATCGAAACCTGCGCAGACAAGCATGAAAGCTATCATTTCGCCAACCTGACCGACTTGCAGTTGAAATATGCCGATGTGGAACCGGTACAAACCGTGATTGACTGGCTGGAGGCGCGCTAGTGTCCGAAGTACAGAAATCCGATCCAGGGTTATATGACTATCTGCCCTATCGTGGCCGCCCGAAAATCGAATGGCCGGATGGTAAGACCTGCGCGGTCTGGGTAGCGCCCAATCTCGAGTTTTATGAACTGGACCCGGCAGTGAATCCTCATCGGAAAAGCTGGCCAAAGCCGCATCCCGACGTGGTCGGTTATAGCCATCGTGATCATGCCAATCGCGTGTCCCATTGGCGCATGGCGGAGATGATGACTAAGCATGGCTTTCCGGGATCGGTGAGCTTATCGGTGGCGCTGTGTGACCATATTCCTGAAGTTGTTGAAGATGCTAGCCAGCGTGGCTGGGAGTTTTTCAGCCACGGTATTTACAATACGCGCTACTCTTATGGCATGGATGAAGCCCAGGAACGTGCAATTATTGAGGACTCGATCACAACTGTGGAGCGCGCCACAGGTCAGCGGATTCGAGGGTGGCTGGCTCCGGCGCTGACCCATACGCCTCGTACGCTCGATCTGCTCGCCGAATATGGATTGGATTATACCTGCGACCTTTATCATGATGACCAGCCGACCGATGTGAAGGTGAAATCCGGCCAGCTGACTGCCATTCCTTACAGCTTGGAGGTCAATGATCATTACGGCTTCTTCATCTACAATATGTCGCCGCGGGAATATGCCGATACGCTGATCCGTCAATATAACAGACTGGCCGCAGAAGGCATACAATCGGGAACTGTGATGTGCATACCGTTGCACAGCTATTTAATTGGTCAGCCCCACCGCATTGGTCCGTTTGAAGAGGTTCTTGAGCATATCGCCGCTGATGGACGGGCATGGATCACCAAAGCCGGCGATATAGTGGACTGTTTCCGGAAGCAGACGGGAGGTGCCTTATGAGCCTTGACCCCAGCTATCTGGACTATCCCAAACGCGGCCGCGGGATGGATCATGACTATTATCCCTATAGCAGCTTGTTTGATCGCAAACCGTTGCAGTGGCCCGATGGCAAAAAACTGCTCATCTGGCCTGTCATCAGCCTGGAATATTTTCCGATGGTACCGAACGATGACCCATTCCGGGCGCCAGGACACATGCAGACGGCTTATCCCGATTATCGCCATTATACTGCGCGGGAATATGGCACGCGGATTGGAATCTACCGGTTGCTAGATGCGTTTGAAAAGGTTGGTGCAACGGTTTCGGTAGCGGCCAACAGCGTCATTGCTGATCGTTACCCACAGTTAATTGAGGAAATTATCGCCAGTGGTCATGAAATCATCGCGCATAGTATAGACATGAACGGCACAATTGCTAGCGGTATGGATGAAGCGGATGAGAAGGCCTTGATCGAGGACACGCTTTCAACGCTCGAAAGAACAATCGGAAAGCGGCCACGTGGGTGGTTGTCGATAGCGCGTTCGCAGAGCTTTAACACCGCAAAATTTCTTGCCGAGGCAGGCGTTGAGTATATGTGTGACTGGGCCAATGACGAATTGCCTTATGGGTTCCAGACCGACGGTGGAGCGATCACCAATATCCCGCTCAATCATGAACTTTCAGACCGCCACATTATCAACGTCCAGCAGCAATCGGTTGATAGCTATGCGCAGCAGATGCACGATGCTGCTGATTGGTTGCTGAAGGAAACCGAACAATATGGTGGTCGGATGCTGCCGATGCATTTGACACCTTATATCATGGGATTGCCTTATCGTATCAGCAGTTTTGAGACTTTGATCGCGGATTTTGCCAAGCACAAGAATATTGGGTTCGCTCGAGGTGATACGGTACTTGACAGCTGGAAGGCGCAGCAATGAAGATACGCAATCCGCGCTCCGGCCAAGCAGATTACGAGATCGCACCGTTTAGCAGCAAGGCAGTGGAAGAAGAGGCGAACCGATTGCGCGGAGCGCAAAGTGATTGGGCGACTAAAAAGCCTGAAGAGCGCGGCGCGATATTGCTGCAATGGGCGGATGCGATAGAAGCTGATCTTAGTGCTATCATTCCGGCCCTCACGGCGGACACAGGACGCGGCGGAATTTCGAAAATTGAGGCGGCTGGAGTGCCGGGGCAAATTAGGCGATGGGCGACCATGGCACCGCAACTGATTGCTGAAGGACAACCCGTCGAGCAACCAACATCGGTGCCGAAAATTACCACATCGACACGATTAGTGCCTTATCAATTGGTCGGGGTTATCAGCCCGTGGAATTTCCCGATGACTCTCGCGTTGATCGATGCGATTCCAGCGTTAATGGCGGGATCAGCCGTGCTGGTTAAACCGTCCGAAGTGACCCCGCGCTTTATCAAACCGCTAATGGAAACCGTGCGGAAAATCCCGGAATTGGCTGCTGTGCTGTCAATTATCGAAGGCGATGGCGCAACGGGTTCGGCAATGGTCGATCAGGTCGACTATATTTGCTTCACTGGATCGGTAGCCACCGGGCGTAAGGTAGGCGAGGCGGCCGCAAAATCATTTATCCCCGCAAGCCTGGAATTGGGGGGTAAAGATCCAATGATCATTCTTGCCAGTGCCAATCCAGAAAAGGCGGCTGCCACAGCTCTCAGAGCCAGTATTGTCAATACGGGTCAGGCCTGCCAGTCGATCGAGCGAGTCTATGTGGCGCGGGAGATTGCGGAACCGTTTCTCGCCAGTCTGACCGCTCAAGCGGAGGCGGTCCGGCTTAACCACCCTGATATCAATCAAGGACATATCGGCCCGTTTATCTTTGAAAAACAAGCGAAGATTGCACAGAGTCAGATTGATGATGCGATCCAAAAAGGCGCGAAACTGATCACCGGCGGAACGGTCGAGAATCTCGGCGGCGGGCTGTATCTCAGGCCGACCATACTCACCGACGTCTCGCCGGATTCCGTCATCATCTGCGAGGAAAATTTCGGGCCCGTTATCCCGGTCGTCATCTATGATCAGATTGAACAGGCGATTGCGCAGGCGAATGACAGTATCTTCGGATTATCTGCTGCGGTTGTTGGCGGATCGGTGACAGAGGCGGAACAGATAGCTGTGCGTCTGAAAGCAGGCGCGGTGTCGATTAATGACGGTTCGCTGACGTCGATGGTCTGGGAAGCCGAAAAATCGAGCTTCGGCTACTCGGGCCTTGGTGCATCGCGGATGGGTGCCAGCGGATTGATGCGCTTTTTCCGCAAGCAGGCGCTGATCCGGCAATCAGGTGAAGCGGCGCGGATAGAGGCTTTTGCAGAGGAGAATTTCTGATGGGCGTGGAATTACAGCATCCGATGAAACCGGAACTAACCGCCGAGGAAGCGGCGCGCGGACGATTTGTTTCGGGTATCAGGGCGTTTATCCTCAATGATCTCGCCGGCGATTTGCGCACCGCTTATGACAAGCGGGCCGCTCCTGCCTTTGCCCGTGAGCAGGGCCGCGCGCCGAAAACTAGCAATGAAGCGCATCAGGCACTGCGCGGCGACCCGGCGTTCAATATCTATTCGGCCATGCGGGTACAGGCGCAAAAAATGGTCTGGCATGCTTCCGGCAATGTGGTCGCGCGCGATCTCGAACGGTTGGAGGCGGAAGCGGAAAATGTTGCTGACCGGCCCGGTTCGGTGAAACTGAACCCTAGTCTCGACATCCCGCGCAATGTCGATGCGATCGAAGTGCATTTGATGCCGGGCAGCTATACGCGCGGCGGTGAAACGCTAGAGGCTGGAGCGGTCTATGATCAAGGTCTGGCTGTGTTTTCCATGGGCCTAATGGGTGCCAATCTTGATGATATCGGCCTGTCCATGGCTGCTTATGTGAAGGGTAAGTTTCCGGACTTCAACCCGCAGAGCATTCTCGATACGGGCTGTACCATCGGTCACAATACTTTGCCGTGGAAACAGACCTATCCTGACGCGAAGGTCGAAGCGATTGACGCAGCGGCTGGCGGCCTGCGCTATGCTTCCGCGCGGGCCAAAATGCAGGGGCAGGACGTTCATTTCACCCAAATGTCGGCCGATGCGCTCGACTATCCCGACGCCAGTTTTGGCCTCGTCTTTTCTTCGATGTTTCTCCATGAACTATCGAAAAAGGCACGGGCGGCGGCGTTTAAGGAAGCGTACCGGGTTCTCAAACCCGGCGGTTTGTTGCTTCATATGGAGTTACCGCCCAATGACCAGATGAATGCCTTTGACGGCTTTTATCTCGATTGGGACAGCTGGTATAATTCGGAACCTTTCTACAAAGGCTATCGCGACGAAAGCCCGTCGGAATTGTGCCAGGTAGGCGGCTTTGGTGCAGACGACTATTTCCAGTTCGTTGTGCCAAGCATCGGCATCTATGGCGAGGAAGCGGTCGCGCAAGCTATAGCGGATGAGACTGCCAATGCGGTTGATAGCGAAACCACCGGGCGGCTAGCCGAAGGTATCATGTGGTTTGGATTTGGAGCCTGGAAAAGATGAGTGGTGAGACCGCAAATCCCGGTCCGGCATTCAAACCTGACGATACGCCGAAGGAAATTTACGGCCCGGATGGCAAGCCGCAGTTTTTCGATGATCCCGGCATGGATCGTTTTGTAGCGGTGGCAATGAACATGGCACAGGAAATGTGGGTGCAGGAAGAGCGATTAATGGCGCTCGAAGGATTAAAAGCATCGGAAGCGGATCGCGAAGCAAAGCTGAAAGAGTTTATCGACCGCATTTTTGCGCCACTGCGCGAACAAGGGAGTGATGACGCATGAAGGCATGGCAAATCGGATCCAGAACCGGCATTGGCGGGTTGCAGCTTGCCGACCATCCCGATCCGGAACCCGGGCCGGATGAGGTTCTGGTCAAAGTCACTGCCGCCGGTCTCAACTATCGCGACCTGATGGTGCTGCGCGGCGATTATGGGACAGATTTGCCCGAAGATCGCGTGCCTTTGTCCGACGGCGTCGGCGTGATCGAAGCTGTCGGCGCTGAGGTTACCGGACTGGATGTCGGCATGCGCGTGATGGCGCCGCATTTTGCCACTTGGTTGAATGGAGCCTATAGTTTTGCCGTATTTGGCAGGGACCTCGGCGTAACTGCCAATGGCTGGCTCGCCGAGAAAATCATTCTTCCTGCAAATGCCGCTATCGTGGTGCCGGAAAATGTCAGTGACAGCAGCGCGGCGACCTTCTCGGTCGTCGGCAGCACCGTTTGGCATGCGATGATGGCTTTTGGAGACGCCAAGCCGGGTGATCTTGTGCTCGCACAGGGAACCGGCGGGGTGTCGATATTCACCCTGCAGTTGGCCAAAGCGATGGGCATGGATTTTGCGATCACGTCATCGAGTGACGAAAAACTGGCGCGTGCAAAAGAAATGGGTGCCGATTACGGCATCAACTATCGCGATCGGCCGGATTGGGGGGCGGCATTGCTGGAAGCCACCGGAGGTCGCGGTGCAGATGTGGTTGTCGATACACTAGGCTTTCCGGCGCTGGGTGAAACCGTCGAGGCATGCGGCGTCAATGCGCGCATCGGATCCTTGGGCGCGCTGTCTGGAACACCGCAGGACCAGTCCAGCGCCAGTCAAGGAGCGCTTATTGGCAAGAATATAGCGATCAAGGGCATCGCGTCCGGCAACCGTGAAATGCTGCAACAGGCGCTGGATGTGGTCGCGCAAAATAATATCGAACTGCTGGTTGAAAGCGTGTTCGATTTCGATGATGCACCAGCGGCCTTCACTCATCTCGAAAGCGGCAGCCATATGGGCAAGGTGATGATTACCGTTTAAGTTCGACCAGCTCGTACCAGGTCATCATATAACCGCCAACGCCGCCCTGTACGAATATGCCATCGTCATCATCGGTAATCCACACATCATAGGCGGGATGTTCGCCCGCCATTCCGCCGGTACCTGGCACGATACTGGCATCATCAATAAATTGCAGATGTTTGCACTGGAAGGTACCGGCGGGCACGGTGACTTCTTCCTTGCCGATATAGACAGCCCCGATTTTAACCTGCGCAATTTGCGGCGGCGTCGCACCGCGATGATCGGGGGAGGGCAGGTAGCAGTTCAGTAAGCGTTTGGTTTCTTTGTCCCAATCCTTCGTCGAGAGCATATAACCGTCTGAAACAATCGGATGGGTGCCAAAACCGTCGAGCGGCAATTCGGCCGCGACACGCTGAGACAGGCGTCCGATTGAGGGGCCATAGGATTCCATCTCGACATGCGATCCGTCAAACCGCATCCAGCCTGATCCCATAAATGCATCACCGACTGTCAGCCGGACATGACAATCCATCGGCTGCTTATGCTCGTCCATAGCGTAAATGATATCGCGCATCACCGTTGGCTCTGGCTCGTAAATCTCACAATGCGCCCGCATCGTGACCTTGCCGTCGCTATGATGGGTGAACATGAAGGTTTCGAAACCACGATTTTGGCCCTCCATTTCCGGTTTACGCGACGTATATTCCAGACGGCCTTCGATAATGCGGTGCTTCATGCCTATTCTCCTCGCTTTTCTTCATGCCAGTGCATTTTTCTCTTGCCAAGAGGAATTTGTCCGGACAAATTACATATAGCTATTTACACGGTCTGGGAGGACGTTGGTAATGGAATTTCTCACAACAAATGAACTGAGCATTTTGCGATGGATACACATCCTGGCGATGGTTTACTGGCTGGGCGGTGAATGGGGTGTTTTCCAGACCAGCTATAATGTCACAAATCGCAATCTGTCGCTGGAAGAACGGCGTCGGCATATGGAAACAGCCTATCGGATCGACATATTGGCGCGCACCGGCATTGTTCTATTGCTTCCGCTCGGTCTGCATATGGGCAAGCTATATGGTTTTGTGCCTTCGCTCGATGGTCCGGGAATCTGGTGGATGTGGCTGTTTTTTGCGATCTGGCTGGCAATGACCTGGACCGCGTTTATCAAGCGTGAAACCGATATCGGTGTCAAGGTGACTAAAATCGAGGAGATGCTCCGCTATCCTCTCATCGCTATCCTGTTTATCGTCACCTTCATGGCGCTGGAAGGCAGCGGACCGATTACCTCCGGGGAGGGCAATCACTGGTATCCTGCGAAAATTGGTCTTTATGCCTTTGCCCTGTGTATCGGTCTGTTCCTGCGCGTGGTCATGCGCCGCTGGACCGTACGGTTTCGAAAATTGGCAGAGGGGCCAGATGCAGCCGAAGAAAATGCGCTAGAACGGGAAATCGGACAAGCGCGGATCGCCGCTTATATCTATTGGATCACGATTGCCGGCGTGTGTTTTCTGGGGGCCGTCAAGCCGTTCTGATCATTGGTTTGGAGGGCTTATTGTGCGCAAATACCGTCAATTGATCATATCGTTGGTCGCGGCTTTTCTGGTTTCGGCCTCACCTGTTCAAGCGGAAACGTCGGGTACCGCCCGGTTTGATCGGGCTTCGTTGATCGTTAAGGACATGGAGCAATCACTTCTGTTCTGGCGTGACGTGATGCAATTTGACCTGCTTTTCGAGCCGCGGCAATTACCGCCGCTTGAGAACGAATATCTGGGTTGGACAAAGAATGCCGTGCTGACATTTGCTCGTCTGCAATCTCCGGACGGTGCGGGCATCGGTCTAATGGAAATCAAGCAACCCGGATTTCCCGATCTGGAATTGGAAAAGTACCCTAATGCTCATGGCAGCGTGATTTTTGTGCATGTCGCAAAAGATATAGAAGCGCTGCATAATCGCGCACTTGCAGCAGGGACTGTGC
The DNA here is from genome assembly GCF_900149705.1 of Sphingorhabdus sp. Alg231-15. Classification (NCBI taxonomy): domain Bacteria; kingdom Pseudomonadati; phylum Pseudomonadota; class Alphaproteobacteria; order Sphingomonadales; family Sphingorhabdaceae; genus Sphingorhabdus; species Sphingorhabdus sp. Alg231-15. The sequence goes on from NZ_LT703001.1 coordinate 2,778,980, forward strand.
TGAAACCATTGGGATTGTCCCGCTCCGGAAGATCCAGGCAAATGTACTTGCGATCCCCAAGCGGTCATGTGTTGGAGATTTATGAGCTGCTGCCGACTGAGGAAAAACCGAATTAAATCTCCTTCAGCTCCCGACTGACCTCTTCAACCGGCGGTTCCGCCTGTTGCAATTCCTCCACCATCTGGTGGGGTCCGCGCATCACCCGGTAGATATATTCACGGATCATCGCACCGCGCTCATAGGCTGCCTGCTTGTCGGGTGTGTAACTCTCAATGTCATCGCGGCTGATTGTGCCCTTGGCATCGAGCAGCCTTTCGACCGTATCCATGCGTTCGCGCAATACGGACACTTCGCCGACCACAGCCATCAGGATTGAGAGCATCCGTTCATCCTCGGGATCGTCAAAATATTCCGGGCGCTTGCCCTTGGCCTTTTTATTCGCCGCAGCCATCCAGTCGAAAGGGGTATCGGTCATTCCGCAGCCTCCTGAATCTGGTCGGCGTTTTTCCACGCTCCATAAGCATGCCAGTAAGCCGCGCGGCCATGATCTTCATCCGCCCCGGTTGGTGCCTCTGGGAAAATTTCCTTATCCACAACCGCTCGGACACCCGTTTCGAAAAGCTCTTCGCGATCAAAACCAGCCGTGACCATCTCGTCTTTCATATCCAGCGCATGCATGGAGGACCAGAACGGCTCATTGTTATTAAACGCATCCCAGTCACGCAGGAACTGCTCAAATAATGGCATGGCATCGGAATATTCCGGCTGTTCTAGGTGAAGCATCAAGCCATTGTTGGCGAGTACCCGGTACCCCTCGGCGATAATTTTCGGCAACGCCTTGCCGCTGGTTTCATGTAGGAACATCGTGGTCTGTACCCAGTCAAATGTTCCATCATCCCAGCGGGTCAGATCCTCTGCATTGGCTTGAATGAACCTGATATTGATCGCACCGAGCGATTGCGCGCGGGCGTGGGCATAGCGCAATATCGGCGCGGCGGTGTCGATCGCGATAAATTCGCAATCGGGAAAAGCGAGTGCCAGCGGCACGATATTATGGCCGACAGTGGTGCCGATATCGAGCATCCGTCGTGGCTGCCAGCCAGGGCGTTCTTTTTTGATCCAGTCGACGAGGGCTTGGCCTCCGCCGTCCGAAAGCGCGCCAAGTCCGCCTGCTGTGGTTGCAAAGATACCGCAATCATAATTGGCACCGGCCGATATATCGCCGGACAGCTCTTCACCATGATAGCTGCCGGGCATGCAGTGGATATCGACGGCGCTTTGGTAGCGCGGCACTTCAATTTCCGGATGTAGCTCCAGCGTGTCGCGACCCTCATTAAACTGCCGTGCTTTGGCATTGAGTTCACCAATCTGGCGCAGCACCATAGACCGGCCATTTTGCTGGCGCATTTCCATCGAGTTGCGCTTGAGCGCGGACCAAAATTTGTGGAACGAATCGTCGTTCATCGCGCGGCGGATTTCAAACCGGTCCTGCGGTTCCCGGCCATGCTCTTTCAGAAAGGCCGGCAGGACGCGTCTGTCATAGGCCAACTGGTTTCCCGGGCCCAGGGTGCCAGAAAGGAATTTGTTGAAATTGGCGAGGAAGTCAAAGCGCGCCACTTCGTCATGCGACGGTGTCGGGGATACGCCGTGACGTGCCACTGCATTATAGGGCGGCGCGACGTCCAACTTCTGATCGGCCAACTTCTGGTCAGCCAACTTCTGGTCAGGCGGTGTGCTGCTGCTCATATCAAGCCCTCCTTTATCATGCGCTCTATCGTTTCTTCCTGTGTGCGCAGGAAATAATCGCGATCAGGGGTCTTAAGTTCATTGACCTCGATCAAACCATTGGCTTTTTGTACGGACAAATTACCATAAGTGGCGGCAAAAAGCTCCAGTCGCTGGCGCGCAAGGAAATTGGTCATGGCCGGTTTGCGCCGCGCCGCGCGTAAGGCACCGACATCGATATCGGCAAAGGCGGTGAAAGTCTCGCCGCTGTTCGATTCTGCCATCACCCGACCCTTATAGTCGACGACCATGCTGTTGCCGTCGGCCGAGGCCAGGGGCAGGGTCGTGTTTTCAATGCCAGCGGTGTTGGCAGACACGACATAGGCCATATTTTCCTGCGCCCGCGCGCGCTTGCCGATATCCTTGGGCGTGTCGAGCGGGGAACCGATTTCCGAAGAGCTATGCACGAAAATCTCGGCGCCGCGCAGCGCATGGGCGCGGGCGATTTCGGGATAGAGAATCTCTTCCGATGCAATGGCGGCAAGATTGCCAATCTCGGTCCTGGCCACCGGAAACACCCCGTCGAGGCCATAAATATCAAGATATTTCGTCCAGACATCATGCGGCGTTGGCGCGAACATGGAATTCAGCCGGCGATAGCGCAGCACCACGTCCCCGGACGGCGCGACCACGAAACTGGTCTGAAAATAGATGCTGGGAAAATTCGTATCCAATTCGTAAGCATTACCGGCAATGAACATCTTTAGTCGCTGCGCCATCGCGCCCAGTGCTTCATATTCCGGGCCATCCACTTCCAACGCCGCCTTATCGGCAAAATCGGGAATGGAAATGCGCCCCGGATAGCTGGTCAGCAGATATTCGGGCAGCACCGCCAGCTTGACAGGGTTGCCGGCATATTGCTGAATGAAAATCATCGCGGAACGGATCTTCGTCTCGATCTCACTGATCATCGCCAGCATTTGCGCGCGGGCAGCGGCCTTGTCCGGTGTCTTTTCAATTGAACGCGCGGCCAATTGCATCGCGACGGCGGCGTAATTTTTGGTTTCGATCATAATGTTATCTTTATCATTCTTTCCGGTCGCGGCAAAAGCAGGCGGTGTGACAGTGGCACAGAGTGCTGCGGCCATCATCTGTCTGCGGTCAAAATCCATCTTGGCTTCACTCTATAAACCGAGCGATCCCGGATTCATAAGCCCCTTTGGATCAACGGTTTTCTTTAAATCTTGCAGCAAGCCATCAGCGGCGGGATCGAGGCTGTCGCGGTAGCGATAGGTTCTCCCGATCTGCAGATGCGACGCACCCTGATCGTGGAACAGGTCAACCAGTGCCTGTTTCAGTGTCTGAGTCAGTTCCCAAGCGGCGCTGTTGCTATCCAACGCCGGAAGCTTAGCGAAATGTGCAGATTCTATGGTTGCCTCATGGACCGGGTTCGATGCATCCGGCCAGTATAGGCAGGGCTCGATAATCGCGCCGGAACCGCTGACCGCCGACACCAGTATGCCGGTGAAGATGCCATGCTGGTCCATCTCTTCACGATGCTCTTCAAACAATGCGAGGATCGCGTCGTAACAAGCAACTGCCCGGCTATGCGGTAACAAACCATGTACTGGTGCCCAGCGTTCGCCCTGCGGCCCCAACATGCTGTTCAGCGGCCCAAACGGATTGGCGCGAATGATCTTGGGAATCGTGTTCTCGGTCTCTGTTGCACCATTTCCCAAAGCAATTTTTCTTGCGCGTTTCAGATCGTCATCCGCTGCTGCCTGAATGCGCGCTTCGGTCAGCACGTGGAGCGAGAATTTCGCCTCGTCCATAAAATCCCGGCCCGCGGCCACAACCTTTGCGCCTTCCTTGAGCGCCCCCCAGACGCTGCCCTGTTTCTTCATCATCTGACCCAGCGCCTTGGCATCGCTGCCGAGGCTGTCGCGCTGCATGCGAATGGCGTTCAGACTGGGGTCAAAACCGAAACATTCCGTTGACACACCCGAACGTTCAATGGCTCCCATTGCGGTCAGGATGTCGTCGTGATTTTCAAAGGTGAAGCTGGCATAGCCATGTGCCTCGGCCTCTGGAATCATCCGCAAGGTGATAGTCGCTTTCATTCCAAGCGCACCCGTATCAGCGAGGAACAGGCCGGTCAGGTCCGGCCCGTAAGGCCGCGTGAAATTGGCGCCCGTGTTCATGACTGTGCCGTCAGCGAGCACGACTTCCATCGCTATGCAGCTTTGCGCGGCGGTACCATAGCGCCCCGATCCCCAGAAAAGGCAATTCTGGCTCATGCCGCCACCGATTGATGCTTTCAGACCAGATAGCGTTCCCCAAAAGGGCGTACGCAATCCCTTGGGCGCAAGCGTTTCATATAGTTTCGCCCAAGTGCAGCCGGCTTCCACCGTGACCGTCATATCAGTCTCGTTAATCTCCAGTATCCGGTCCATCGCGGCCAGATCAAAAAGCACCGCACCAGCCTTGTCCGTGGTATAGCCGCCGGTATAGCTCATCCCGCCACCGCGCGGGATTACTGGAATATTCTGCGTCGTTGTTGCGGCAATCGCGGCAGAGAGTTCGTCGGTATTTTTCGGGCGAACAACCGCCAACAGATCTGCACCGCGCTGATAGACATCATGGGCATAGAAATTGAGTGTATCGGCGTCGGTCAGGACTTCGGCACCGGTTTCGGATATATATTCAATAGCGGTCAGATTGGCTTTCGTGGCCATCAACTTGACTCCATTGCTAGCTTGTCGGTGGGGGAGGGATCAGTTTCCGGTAGGCTCTCCGGATAGCGTCCGAGTAGCAGCAGCAAGCCACCGCCAATCACGAAACCGAAAATCGCCACGCCCAGGATCGGATCATAGCTGCCCATATTGTCGCGCACACTGGCGTAGATGATCGGTGACAGGGCCGAGAAAAAGCCGAAGGGCATATAGAGCATGCCGTAGATCTTACCATAATTGGCCATGCCGAAATAGCGTCCGGTAAGATAAGCAATCAGGTCGCTTTCCGCACCGGCCGCAAAGCCAAGCAGAAATGCCGCTAGTGCGGCCAGCGGAAAGGTAATGCTGTCGCCGAGCAGAACGTAACAGGAGATGGCTGGCAGGCAGAGCAGGGGAAAAGCCACAAAGCCTTGCCAGAACCCGTCGAGAAGTGCGCCGGTGATGATCCGGCCCAACAATATGCCAATACCCAAAACACCCATGACGGTGGCCGCAGTTTGGGCATCCAGTCCGCGGTCGCCGAGCATCGTTGGCAAGTTGATAAACGCGCCCCCAAAGGCCGTTGCGATCACCGCAATCGACAGCCAGATCAGCCAGAACCGGTAGTCTTTCAGCGCCACACCCAAGGTGACACCAGTCAGGTTGCCGCTATCGCTCAATATTGCCTTGGGCCGTTCTTCCGGGCGCGGCTCGCGAAACAGGAAATAGCCTAGCGGTAAGGCGACGAAAAGCGGCAAGGCGGCGACAATCGCAAACATCGCTCGCCAGCCATAGTTTTCGATACCCCAAACGGCGAGCTTGGGAACGGTAATCGCTGCGAGGCTGGTGCCTAGCAGCAATATGCCAAGCGCGAGTCCGCGATTTTTGTAAAACCATAAATTGATTGCGCGGCTCCAGCTGACCGGCGTTGAACCAATGCCGATAAGACCGACCAGAACCCATAAAGCATAGTAAATGTAGAGCGTGGATGTGACCTGCGCGGTAGGTGTGAAGGAAATGGCTGCAAAAGACAGACCAAAGGCGAGCAGTGAATAGAGCGCGACTTTCCGCACACCATATTTGTCGGCCAGTGATCCGAAAAACGGTGCCAGCAAAGACGCGATAATGCCGAAAATTGTGATCGGGATTAATATCTGGGTCCGGGTCCAGCCAAATTCTTCAATCAGCGGTTCGACGGTGAAACCGATGACGTTAAACGGTATCGGTGATGCCCCGCAGGCCACACCAAGGACACCTGCCAGCAGGACCTTCCAGCCCATGGCAAATTCACTCCGCTCGGGATCGTTCACTGATGGTTGTGACATACTCATTGCGCGATTGTGCCTCTCCGATGAATGACAGGCAAGATATGATTGCTCCGGACATGTGCGCCGACATGATTTACGTGCATAGCACCCGGCCTATCGCCTGAAATTAAATATTCCGCTGGCACCGGGCTTGCGCACGGTGCCAGCGGAAAAGGATATTTGGGACCTTGCTTCCTTTTGCCGTTAAAAATCAAAGCGCCCTTTGATCAAGAAGGTCCGTGGTGGATTCAGATAGCTGTAATTGGCTAATGTTGATTCCACCGATTCCTCATCAAAGCAGTTTTTGCACTCTGCCGTAATCGACCAGCCAGACTCGCTTTTCAGCGCCAGTCCGGCATTGACGATCCACCGGTCTTCCGAAAAGCTACCGGTTATGACATCGCCATTGCCGAGCGTGTTTGATGGGAAAACCGTTCCGGACGGGCCGGTTATCGGCTGATCAAACAGAGTAACTTCGCTGGTGCCGGTTTCACTGTCGCTGCGCCAGTTAGCGTTGATCGAAGGAACAAGCGACAATCCGCCACCAAATTCGGCGGTATAGCTCGCGCCAATCGCGATGGTGAAATCAGGCGTTCTGACGGGTTCGGCGATGCTGCCATCCGGTGCAACAATGCCAACGCCGCAAGAGGCCGCCGTGTCGGCTCCGGCCGCATTGGGAATCAATCCGCCAGCCAGTTGGGCCTGACAGGCTGCCTGCTGAGCATTGACGGATTGTACGCCGAAGGGGTCGAGCGCAGCGGCATTGCGATCAATACGGTAATTATCGTCCTGATAGCCCAATGATGCAAAGATATTCAGGCCATCATAGAGCGCTGTGTTAAGTTCGACTTCGATCCCGCGGTTGCGATAATCAGCAAAATTGCGAGTGATGAAGGCTAGCGATCCATCGGGCCGGATAAAGGCGGAAGGGGTTTGTAAGCCATCGATATCGAGCTGAAAGGCGGTGATATTCAACCGAACGCGGCGATCAAACAATTCCGATTTGAATCCGGCCTCATAGCTCCATGCCTTTTCAGGACCAAACGGCAGTAGCTCACTGGGCGATGTTCCGCGCGCATTCCAACCGCCTGATTTGAAGCCACGGGTAGCGGATGCAAAAATCAGAATGTCATCCGACACGTCATAATTTATCGCAAAGCGCGGGGTCCAGATTTTGACATTCTGCTCCTGCGGAATCGCAGCCCCGTTATTCGCAACCAGATTGGCGCTGTCGATACAGGTGCTGGGACCGAATTGAAAAGGCCCAAAGCAGGTATTCTGTCCCAGAGCATTTGTTCCAACAATCGGTCGATTGTCGCGCACCGCAAAGGTCTTTTCCTCATCTGTGTAACGGATACCGGCAGTCAGCTTCAGTGCGTCGGTGACATTGAGATCGGCTTGCAAATAGCCGGCCCATGCTGTGGTTTCGTTGCGAATCTCGCGATCCGCAAGAACCAGTGGGAATCCAGCCGGCAGCGGCGGGAAGGCGAGAGAGAAAATGTCACCAAAGTCGGTGCGGTTATTCTCCTCAAAATAATAGACGCCACCAACGAGATCGATCAGGCCATCGGCCAGCGAACCGGTAATTTTGATTTCCTGAGTGAACTGGTCATGTTCGCCCTGATTGGCGATGGTGAAGCCGCCGCTGGTGAAACCGATAACTGGCGGAATTGGTGTCGAAGTGTTCGGGAGACCACGACCATCGGCGAAGTCGAGAGCAAAATCCTGGCTTAGATCAATGAAGCCGGTGATCAGATTGATCTCAAAATCGCCCAGATCGATCTCGAGATTGGAAGAGATAAAATCCATCTCGACTTCGTTACCCAGCCCGAAATCGCTCTTTGGGCCGGTCAAAATACCATTGAAATTGCTGTCCTTGGTCAGGCCCGTGGTGACAAACCGACCTGAACAGTTGCTGGGATCTGCCGGATCGCAATCAAAGTTCAATATGTTCCCGGCATCGGCATAAGTATGCATGTAGGAACCGGTCCAGCGGACGGAGTCAGACAATTCTCCGCGGAAGCCCAAGCGCACGCCCCAGCCATCGCTTTCATTGGTGCGCTCTCCGGTGGTCGTGTTCTGAGCGTAGCCCTCGTCATCCTGGAAATAGCCAGAGACTTTGACGGCGAAGCTGTCCGCCAAAGGTACATCAACCGATGCGCGCACGAGATAGCGTTCATAGCTGCCATATCCTGCTTCCACATAGCCGGCAAATTCGTCACCGGGTTCTTTTAGAATCACATTGATGGCGCCGCCGGTTGTATTCCGGCCAAATAATGTCCCCTGAGGACCACGAAGCACCTCCAGTCGCTCGACATCGAAAAAGGACAGATTATTGGCATTTTGCCGAGACATGTAGATATCGTCGACATAGGTGCCGATTGGCGGGTCAAATGTGGCAATGGATTCAGTGTTGCCGATCCCGCGAAGGAAATAGGAGTTGGCTGTGCCCAGGCCGGTATTGTTGAGTCCAACCAGATTGGGTACAAATTGTGTCACCTCCAACGCATTGGAAACGCCGCGGGTTTCCAGCTCCTCGGCAGAAAAGGCGCTGATCGCGATGGGGATGTCCTGAACGCTTTCTTCTCTGCGTTGTGCCGTCACCACAATGACATTCAGTCCGCCTTCCTCGGAAGCCTCCTGATCTGCTGATGATTGTGCATAGGCCGGCGCACCAGCGAGTGATGCCAATGCCAAACCGAAAATGGTTGAGTTTTTGAATGCAGTTTTGCGCGATATCATTTTTGTCTCCCTGGTTCCCGACAGTCAGAGAATGCGTGATTCACATCCAAGTTGTCCAGACAAATTTTAGGAGTCTTGGCTAATCTTCTTGATAGGGGGAATGCTAACAACCAATTGGTTTGTACCTACAACCAGAAGGATTTTCCGAGTTTTTATGGTTTTTCCGCCACAGTGATGCCGCGCAGTTGATTGATGCCAACCACAGCACGGCAGGCGGCGATCAGCTCGTTTTTCAGGCTCTGGGCCGCCGGTTGCAGCACCGAATTGCGGCGTATGGCGAAATAGGCAGTGCGTGCCACCGGAAACTCGGTACCTTCCACGATATGATATTGTGCACGTTCCTCTTCGGTGGCGAACAATTCCTTGGCGAGCAGCATGACCGCATCACTTTGCAACAGGGTTGATTTGGCGAGAATGACGGAGTCCATATCGACATATTTGGCCGGTGGAGAAAGTCCGGCGGCAAGAAACACATTGCAGATGCGCTGCCATTGCATCTGCAGTTGCATGGATACCAGCCATGTCTGTGAAGCCAGATCTTCCAGCGTTATATCGGATTTGGATGCCAGCGGATGGTCGCGTCGCATCATGATGACATCGCGGTCTTCGAACATTTCCGTCGCGTCGATTGCATTGTCGATGTCGAGATCGGTTGGCGGCGCGCTGGCGACAAACTCCACCTCGCCGCGCAACAGCTTCTCGTAAAGGGTTTTGGTGTCTCCCGACGTGATGCTGAGTGTTACACCCGGTTGTTTTTCACTGAATCGATTGATGACCATTGGAGCAATGCGGGTGAGGAATGACCAGCCGAGGCCGATCCGTACATAGCCTTTGTCAGCGCCGCGTAATGCGCTGATCTCTGCAGCTGCGAGTCGGCTTTCGGCGGTGATGACCTTGGCTCGGCGCGCCAGGGCATGGCCGAACTGTGTGGGTTCTGCACCGAACGCCCCCCGTTCGAACAATCGCACGCCAAGTGTTTCTTCCAGTTTCGCGACGCTTTTCGAAACGGCTTGCTGGCTGACATCATTATTGCTCGCGGCGCGAGAGAAGCTCCCGGTGTCGTAGACCGATAGGAAATGCTGCAATTTCTGCGGGTCCATCGACGGCTTGATGAAGCGTTGGCGCAAGTCGGGCTGGGTCATCCATATTTCCTCTGCAAACCTGTTACAATCAATGGCTGTGCAAAAGCCAAAATAGGTTGTTAGCAGCCCATTATCACGTCGCCTAACGAATGCGAAATTTTATCGAGCAACGAGGAATGATCGCTGAGATGGCAAAGAGCAAAGCGATATTGACGGATATCATGCCTGGCATGTTGAAGCATCAAGGCATCTGGTCTGGGGTCTACCGGCATGTCGACACGGACAATCAGCTGGTCGACCAGCACCAGGCTCGTGTCGAATGCATTTTTCCGCATGACGGTCCCTATGCCTATATCCAGAAAAACCTGTTCGAGTGGGAGGATGGCCGGGAATACCGCTCTACCCTGAACGGTGTGCTGCGTGACGGAAAGCTATGGTGGGACAACGAGAATTTCGACGGTTGTGGCTGGGAGACGGACTTTGGCCTGATCCTTTTGAACCTCAATCGCAAGGATGATCCGGGCGCAAATTTCTATGAGATTATCTGTCTCGGCGCCAATGGCAGTCATCGAGCACGAACGTGGCACTGGTTCAAGGATGGGCAATTGTTCAAGCGAACTTTGTGCGACGAGCACCGCGTAGCCGACTAACCAATCTGTTGGGGCTTGCGGATCGGCATTGCAATTTGTCCGGACATATATGATCATGGGTGATCAGGTAACAAACGGGGGTCCGGCGCGATGACAGAGCTACTCAATTTTTCCTTTTATCAACTGCTGGTCTTCATCCATATCATTCTATTTGTCCTGTGGCTGGGCGCAGATGTTGGTGTGTTCATGCTGGGTCAGCATTTTCGCAAGCGAGAGAAATATGACCTGCCGCAGCGGTTGGTCCTGCTGCAACTGCTCGTCAATCTCGATATGACGCCTCGTACAGCCTGGGCCTTGATGGTGCCGCTGACGATTACGATGGTCGATGCTGGCGGCTGGTGGGAAGTGCCAGTCTGGGGTGTGGCACTCTCCTGGGTAGTTGGTGCTGTCTGGCTATGGTTGGTCTGGGATGCGCATATCCATGACCAGACCGAGCGGGCCGCGCGGGATCGGAAAATCGAGTTCGTGCTGAAAATCGGCCTGACCCTGTTCTATCTTGGTCTGGGGATCATCTCGTTGTTGCAAGGCGAGCCATTGATCCCGATATGGCTGGGCACCAAGGCGCTTATGTTCGGCCTTATCTTTGCCGCCGCCATCATGATTGATGTCGCGTTCAAGCCGGTCGGACCGCAACTCGGCAAACTAATCGCCGAAGGATCGTCGGATGAGACCGAGATACCGCTACGCAAGACGATGGACACAACCCGAATCTGGGTTTGGATTGTCTATCTGTTGCTGCTCGCGACCGCGTTTCTCGGCAATATCAAGCCATTCTAGGGAAAAAAGGAGGTCGACCAATATGGCCGACCCCCAGGGAGAAAACTTTTACAGGAAGCGCTATTTCTTGTCTTTTTCTGCTGTCCGCTCCGCATCGATCATCTTCTTGAATACCGTCCAGGTGGTCTCATTTCTGCGCGGATCATCGCCGGGTGGCGGCGCGGTATATTCGGGATAGTTGAGCGCAATCTCATCCTTGATCACGTCGGGCAGCTCATCATAGCTTTTCAGCTTCGTGCCCATGGCGTTGAAGACCATTTGTCCCTGTCGTCCGCGCATTTTCATCCACGGCATCCAGTCGGAAATGCGTACCCAGCTGATCGCCGGATAGGCGGTTGGATTATTGGTATCGAGTATCTCGTCGGCGAGCATGGTGAAGTCGAAAATCTCCATCGCATGATATTTGTTGCCGACATAATCCTGATAATCGCCCGCCAGCACATTATGGTAAAAGAGCGGCACTTCAATCGGCATGAACATCCAGTTCCCCTGCTGCCGGATATTGGGTAGCGTATAAGGCGTGCCATCGGCGCGGTAGGGATAGTTGGGACGGCTGTTTACCGGATCATTGGCTATTTGCATGACCTTGACCGTCTCACCCGTCCATGGATTATCCCAGGTGCGCAGGACTTCGTTGGTCTTGGGATCAAGATAGAACATCACTTCGCGGCTGACCTGCCGATAACCGACTCCGCGTTTAGGGTTTTCGATCCGTACACATTGCCGGATATTCATGCCTTCACCATTGTACAAATGCCGATCAGGCTCCCCCTGAACACGGGAATAGACTTTACCGGACCAGTGATAGACGGCAGGCACACCATCAGCAGTACCGCATTGTGTTCGCTTCATGATTTCCAGAGCATCTTCGGGCTTTTTCGGATCAAGGGTCCGCGCTGAAGAAGAGCTGGCAAGAGCAAAAGATGCCACCATCGTTGCCAAAGCAGTCTGCTTAAAAAATCGATTCATTTCACGCTTCTCCCTAAAAATTGTGCCAAGTGATCTTGGAAATAATTTCACTTTCTGGTTGACTTTAGATTTGTCCGGACAAATTGTGAAGAGGTAATATTGATCGAACATGATATTGGACCCTATGACCGGTTTTACCAACTTCCTTTTTGTACCTGCCAATCGGCCTGAACGCTTTGAGAAAGCGGCGAATAGTGGTGCAGATCTCATCTGTATCGATCTCGAAGATTCGGTACCGGCAGAGCAAAAAGACAGCGCACGCGAATCTGTGCTGGATGCCCTGAAAACGCTCGATCGGGCAAAAATGGCGGTACGAATCAATGGCCTCAAGACAGCCGCTGGTCTGGCCGACCTGCTCGCTCTGTCGGCCACCGAACAACTTCCAGCTCTGCTTTTTCTGCCGATGGTCGAAAGTGCGACGGAGGTGGAGATTGCGCATAGCATTTTAGGAGACCGCGTCGAAGGTTTGATCCCGCTGATCGAAACCGTCAGAGGCCTGCGCGCTGGTGATGCCATTGCTGGCAGTGCAGGTGTGACCGGTATGATGTTCGGTGGAGGCGATTTTTCGGCGGAACTGGGAACCAAGCTGGAATGGGAGCCGCTGCTCGCGGCGCGGGGTGCTTTCATTCTGTGCTGCGCATCGGCCGCCGTTGCAGCGATTGACGTCCCTTATATCGACATGAGCAATGAGGCAGGTTTGGAAGAAGAATCGGCCCGGGCAAAAGCGATGGGCTTTCACGCCAAGGCTGCCATTCATCCCAAACAGATCGCTCTCATCGCCAAGGCGATGAAGCCGACCGAGGCGGAAGTGGCGGAGGCGATCGACGCAATCAATGCATTTGATGCAGCGGGAGGCAAAGCGATTAGTTATAATGGGCGTATGTTAGAAGCACCGGTTATGCAACGATACCGGCATATCGCGGCAGCAGCCGGATAGAAAAGAAGATGAGGATGTTTAATCAACAAGGACAAATACATGCGTGATGGAGTGATTGAAGTTAGCCCGGGACGATTCCGTGAGACGTTCGGACGCTATTTTGAGGATTTTGAGGTGGGGCATATCTATGAGCATCGTCCTGGCCGGACGATCACCGATACTGACAATGTGCATTTCACCCTGCTGACGATGAACACGCATCCAGCACATTTCGACTATGAATTTGCCAAGAAAACCGAATTTGAAAAGCCGCTGGTCTGCTCTCCGCTGACTGTCGCGTTGATGGTCGGGATGAGCGTTTCGGACACCAGCCAGAAAGCAGTGGCCAATCTGGGTTGGGATAAAATTCGCCTGACCCATCCGCTGTTTCCCGGTGACACACTTTACGCTGAGAGCGAGGTGCTGAACAAAAAAGAATCCGCGTCACGGCCGGAGCAAGGCATCGTAACCATCAAAACCATTGGGAAAAACCAAGACGACAAAGTTGTGTGTACGTTTGAACGTACCATGCTGATCTGGAAGCGCGGCTTTGGCGGCGCAGACGATTAAATAAGAGGGGAGGGGACCCCGAATTTGAGACATCAGGAGCGACGATAATGGCAACGGCAATTGATAATGCACAGCATATGATTGACCCGGAAGAAGAACAGGCTTTCATGGACGCGATCCAGAAATGGATCGATCGTTCAGTGAAGCCGGTGGTCATGGAGCATGACCATGAGGACAAATGGCCGGAGCAACTGGTTGGCGAAATGGCCGACATGGGCCTGTTCGGCGCAACCATCGGCGAGGAATATGGCGGTCTCGGACTGCCAGCGACCAGCTATGCGAAGATCGTCGCGGAAATTGCATCGCACTGGATGGCGATAACCGGCATTTTCAATTCACACTTGATCATGGCCTGCGCGGTCGAGCGTTTTGGCACCGCAGAGCAGAAAGCCAAATGGCTCCCCAAATTTGCCAGCGGTGAGATTCGAGGCGGACTGGCGCTGACTGAACCCAATGCCGGCACGGATTTGCAAGCGATCCGCACGACTGCGGTCCGAGACGGCGATGAATATGTGATCAACGGGACCAAGACCTGGATTTCCAACGGGATTAACGGCAGCTGTTTTGCGCTGCTGGTCAAAACCGATCCCAAGGCAGATCCGCGCTATAAAGGCATGAGTCTGATGATCGCTCCCAAGGGTGAAGGTTTTACAGTTGGCAAGAAGTTCAAGAAACTCGGCTATAACAGCATCGACAGCGCGGAACTGGTGTTCGATAATTATCGCATCCCGGCAGAAAACCTGATTGGTGGCGTCGAAGGGCAAGGGTTTTTTCAGGCCACTGGCGGGCTGGAGCTGGGCCGGATCAATGTCGCTGCACGCGGTGTTGGCCTGGCGGAAGGATCCTTGCGGCTGGCGACCGAATATGCGCAGTTGCGCGAAACCATGGGCAAGCCGATTTCCGAACACCAGGCGATCCAATTGAAACTCGGTGAAATGGTGACCCGTGCAAGAGCGGCGCGCTTGCTGACACTCGATGCGGCGGAAGCTTACGACCGCGGGGAGCGTTGTGATCTGGAAGCGGGCATGGCAAAATATTTCGCCTCGGAAGCGGCAGTGCGCAATTCGGAGGAATCGATGCGCGTGCATGGCGGCTATGCCTATTCCAAGGAATATGAAATCGAGCGCTATTATCGCGATTCTTTGTTGATGTGTATTGGTGAGGGGACCAACGAGATGCAGCGGATGATTATTTCCAAACAATGGGTCAAGAGGAACCCTGCGTGATGGGGCTGGCACCCATAAACCCGCCATCCCAGCGAAAGCTGGGATCCGCTCAAGTCCTTATGAAGTCTCCAGGAGATTCCAGCTTTCGCTGGAATGACGACATAGCGTGACCGTCAAACAACCCCTGAAGGGCTTTCGCGTCCTCTCTGCCGAGCAATATGGCGCCGGTCCTTATGGCACCATGTTCCTGGCCCAAATGGGTGCGGATGTGATCAAGATCGAGCCACCAAAAGGGGGTGATACGGCCCGTCATGTCGGGCCGCATTGGCTGCGTGAACAGGAAAGCCTGTATTTTCAGAGCTTCAATCTGAACAAACGTTCACTGACTCTCGACCTGCGTACCGACGAAGGGCAGCAAGTGCTGCACACGCTCGCCAAGAACGCTCATGTCGTGGCGAATAATCTGCGCGGTGATGTGCCGGACAAGGTCGGTTTGAACTATGATGCGCTGAAGGTGGTCAATCCGGCTATCGTCTGTGCCCATATCTCTGCATATGGACGAGGCAATGAGCGGTCGAAATGGCCAGGCTATGATTATCTTATGCAGGCCGAGGCCGGTTTCTGTGCGCTGACCGGTGATCCGGACGGGCCGCCAGTGCGCTTTGGTTTATCGATGGTCGATTTCATGACGGGCACCATGGCAGCCGTTGGCTTGCTAGCGGCTTTGCTGGACTCCCAGCGATCCGGCGAGGGTTGTGATGTCGATGTTGATCTCTTATCCGCCGCCGTGCACCAGACCAGCTATCCTGCTCTTTGGTATATGAACGAAGAAGACGTGACGGGCCGCGCACCCTATGGCGCGCATCCTTCCGCAACGCCCAGTCAGATGTTCAAGGCCGCCGATGGTTGGATGTTCGTGATGGCGCAGCTGCCAAAATTCTGGGCCATATTATGCGAGCGCATTGGCCATGAGGAACTGATGACAGATCCGCGCTTCGATACACCAGCCAATCGTCTGACCAATCGGGAGGCCCTATCGGACGTTTTGAGCGAGATATTCGCTCCGCAACCTGTCGCACACTGGCTTGATCTGCTGCAGGGCCTGATGCCGGTCGCTCCCGTTTATGATCTGGACCAGGCGCTCGACAGCCCATGGCTTAAGACCATTGGCATGCGGGACACGGTCAGCCATCCGGACCGCGCGGACATGAATGTGTTGTCCAGCCCAATTAAGTTGAACGGCGAACGCTTGCCTAACCGAGCAGGCCCGCTGCTCGGTGCTGATAGTGATGCGGTATTGGCTGAGGCAGGCTATGATGCCGGTGCCATTGCCGATCTGCGCGCGAAGGGGATAGTCTGACACACCTATGGCCAAGTTGACGGGTATCAAGGTCGTTGACCTTTCGCTTTTTCTGCCGGGCCCGATGCTCAGTATGATGATGGCTGACCATGGCGCAGAGGTGATCAAGGTTGAACCCCCGACCGGTGACCCGGCGCGGGAAATGGAACCAATGGAAGCTGATCAGTCGGTCTGGTTCCGTAATCTCAATCGCGGCAAGCAGGCACTGGCACTCGATCTGAAATCCGATGCAGGCAGGGCACGGCTTTGGGAATTACTGGCCGACGCCGACGTGATGATCGAGGGATTTCGGCCGGGCGTGATGAAGCGGCTCGGTTTTGACTATGATACGGTTTCAGCGCGTTTGCCGCGTATCGTCTATTGTTCGATTTCCGCCTTTGGGCAGGAGGGTGAAATGGCCCATCATCCGGCGCATGATCTGGCGGTGCAGGCCTTGTCCGGTTTTCTGTCGGTTAATGATGGTGCTGATGGGACGCCAGTGGTGCCCGGCGTTCCGTCTGCTGATATGGCCGCGGGATTGAACGGACTATCGGCGGTGCTGATGGCGCTGATTGGGCGCGAAAATTCGGGTGCGGGCGACTATATCGACATCGCGATGTTTGATTCCATGCTGCCCTGGTGTGCGCATATTGCCGGATCGGCCATTGCTGGCTGCGCTTCGCCCCGATCGCAATCGCAACGATCATTGGGCGGCGCGGCTTTTTACAATGTCTACAAGACTGCAGATGACAGGCATGTGGTGTTGGGTGCGCGGGAAGTTAAATTTGCGCGCAATTTGCTGACCGCGCTTGATCGGCTCGACCTGTTGCCGCTCGCCGAGGCGGAACCGGGCGAAGGGCAAGCGCCGCTTGTTGCTTTTTTGCGGGAAACATTTGCAAACAAAACTCGCGACCAATGGGTTGAGTGGTTTGCCGACAAAGACGTTGCTTTCTCCCCCGTTCTCGATTTTCGCGAAGCGCTTGATCAGAATTTCCTGCGTGAGCGCGGCCTGCTGATCGAAGCACATGGCAGCCATCAAATTGGCCCGTCTTTTCGCTTTGCATCGGAATCAGATTGGCAACCGGAAGATGCGCCGGTTCTGGATGAGCCGCAATGACGCGGGCTTTAGTCCACCTCGATATGCATCGAATAGGCAAAGCGTTCGCCGGGATGATAGCTGGCCGAAATCTCGAACATCCGGTCGCTTTCGTCAAAATAACAGCGCAAGATGCGCAGTACCGGATCGCCTTTTTCCAGGCCAAGCTCCGCCAAAATATCTTTCGCGCCTTTAATCGCCTGAATATCCTGCGTCACTCGGGCGACACTGACTTCACCCAGCGTTTCAATCTGCCCAAACAGGGTCGTGGCGTTGACGTCAATCTGAGCGACAGCATCAGCCAATTCGGGATGCACCCAAGCCTCGGTCACCGCAATGGGTCGCTTGCGTCCGGGCTTCATCCGCTTGCCGCGAAAGGCGAACCAGTCGCCTTCGGCTTTCGCGCCAATTTGTTCCGCAACATCTTTAGGAATGGCCCCGGCTTTTTTCTTTTCAAAAGCAATCGTGGTGTCGCGTGCATATTGCAAAATCTCGCCGACATTGCTCAGCGGCTGGTGCAATGCGCCAGCACGCGCGGTGGCAGGCTGAACCACCGTACCCGAGCCACGCTTGCGGGTGATCAGGCCCTCGGCGGTCAGTTTCCGCAACGCCTCCCGTACAGTGAAGCGGCTAACATCATATTTTTTGCACAGGACAGATTCGGTTGGGAAATCACCGGGATCGGGATAGTCGCCACGCAACACCGCTTCACGCAGTTCGTCAGCCAATTCCAGATAGCGCGGTTTCTTCTTGGACGCTCTTTTCGATTTAACGGGCGCTTTGGCAGCCAATTTTTCTCTCCCGGACATCGGTCAGTCTTAGGACGGGTGCGGCTATGACGCAAGAGAGCCTGACCGAGAAATTGTCCGTACATTTAATGCGGCCGGTTGACGAAGCAACCCGGCAACGCGCGCGGCTGCATTTGCTGGATTGGTTGGGCTGTGTGGCGGGGGCGCTCAAGTCAGAACTGGGAACGCTTCCCAAGGATATTTTTGAAATTCGACCATCGACAGAAGCCGGTTGGTTAGGAAACCTGCTAGAAATGGATGATATTCACAGGAGCGCCATTCTCCATCCCGGCCCAGTTGTCTGGGGTACTGCCTTTGCTAATCAGATGGGCGATATGGACGAGATCGTCGATGCAGCTGTTCGTGGCTATGACGCGATAATTTGCATTGGCGCTACTTTGGATGACGGTCACTATGCCATGTGGCATAACACCAGTACGGCCGGAATTTTTGGGGCTGCAGTGACAGCCTGTCATTTATTTGAACCAGAAATGGATTACAACGCTCTTGTGTCTGCGATGGGGCTGGTCGGCTCTGTAGCAGGAGGGCTCTGGCAGATGCGGCACGAGCAGGGCCAGACAAAACAATGGCATATCTCCCATGCCGCACAGACGGGATGGCGTGCTGCCGACGCTGTCTTGGAAGGTGTCGTTGGCCCCCGCTTCATTCTCGAAGGCCCACAAGGGCTCTACGCCGCCACCTGCAAAAACCCAAAACCCATGACCTTACCTGACCAGTGGCGCATCCATGAAGTTAGCTTCAAGCCATGGGGCGCTTGCCGCCATGCGCATCCGGCGATTGATGCCGCGCTTGAACTGAAGGCCAAACTGGGTGCACTGGACGGCGATGTTCAGGTCGAAACCTATCGCGATGCCATCAGCTTCTGTGACCGTCCAAACCCACAAACTGTGATCGACGCGAAATTCTCGCTTCAGCATGCTGTGGCGGTGGTAGCTGAACGCGGGATTCCGCAACTGGCGGATTTTGAACCCGATGCGATAACGGCTTTAGCCGACAGTCGTTCCCGTGTCACAGTCCGCGAAGCCAGCGATATAACGACCCGTTATCCTGAACATTACGGCGCACGGATTATATGTGGCGGAGAGAGCGTCGAATTGGTCGATACACTGGGTGATCCGGAACGGCCATTGTCGAAAGAGGGCATCATCGATAAAGCGCGCGCGCTGATTGCCTGGGGCGGTTTGGCGGACAAAGAGGCCGATCGAGCTATTGATCTGGCGTTAAACGGTGATGATCCAGCAGCGATTCATGAGATGCTATCAGAGTGGCTGTCATGAGCGCGACCCGGAAAATATTGGATTTCGTGGCAGCGGATCATGTGCTGCCAGACAGCACCCGAACCACTGCGCTCCATTTATTGGGCGATACTTTGGCTGGCGGCGCGGCTGGTGCGGCCTCCAACGAAGCGCAAAATATGCTGTTCGCCGTCCGAAAATGGGGTGACAGTATTGACGCGCGGGCTTTGGGAATTGGTGAGAGGCTCCCAGCACCATCGGCAGCTTGGTTCAACGGCTTTGCCATCCACTGTCTGGAATGGGACGCCGTGCACGAACCAGCGGTTGTGCACGCTATGTCTGTTGTTACGGCGGCCTTGTTCGCCAGTGCGGATCGGATGGGTGGATGCGGTGAAGATGAATTTCTGACCGCTTTGACTGTCGGGGTGGATATTGCCAGCGGTATAGGCGTTGCTGCGACCGGGGCGATGGAGTTTTTCCGCCCCGCGACAGCAGGCATAATCGGTGCGGCTCTGGCAGTCGCGAGACTGGAAGGCCTTCCAGCGGAAAAATTTGCCGACATAATGGGGCTGGCTTACTCCCAAGCCGCAGGCACCATGCAGGCCCATGTTGAAGCATCGATTGCTTTGCCGCTGCAGATCGCCAATGCCTCTCGCGCGGCAATTACCGCTGTTGATCTGGCAAAGGCCGGTATGGATGGTCCCCATGATGCGCTGGATGGGCCATTTGGATATTTCAAACTGTTCGAACCGGGTGATCTGTCGCGCTACACTGATGATATTGGTGAACGCTGGTTGATTGAGGAAGTCAGCATCAAACCCTTCCCCTCTGGCCGCGCCAGCCACGGTATCTTGGGTGCGATTGATGATATGATCCGCGACGGATCGCTGGACCCGACAATGGTGCAATCGGTTGATGTTGCAGCACCGCCGCTGATCCACCGGCTGGTCGGGCGTCCCTATAACGCTGATATGACACCAAGCTATGCACGGCTCTGCCTGCCCTTCTTGGTGCCCTTGATGCTGCGTGACCGGATCATTGATCCCGCTTGTTTCCATTCCGAAGAATTTACCAATCCCGATTTGGTGAGGCTCGGTAGCGATGTGATCGTTCGTATCGACGATAATCCTGATCACAATGCACTGGCACCTCAAAAGCTGCGCATTACGTTTTCGGACGGCACTATGATCGAGCATGTGATAACCGACAATCTCGGCAGTCCTACTGCGCCGATGTCGGATGCCCAAACGCAATCCAAACGCGATCTGGCTCGTTCGCTTGCGAATAAGAACTGCGACCCCAGAATATTTGATGACCCCTTAGCCTATGCCACGGAGCCCCAATGACCTTTCCGACTTATTTCGAAGCTTTTGATGCCCAGCAGATGCTTGCTGACTATCCTGTCGGAGACGCTTTCACTGCGCGCTATATCGGCATGTCCCGAGATGAGCTTTTTGCCATTCAGGACAAGCAGTTTTTGAGGTTGATGCGGCGCGGATGGGAGATACCATTTTATAGGCGCTTGTGGAGCAATCAGGGCATAGAGGCAGGCGATATCAGGGGGCTGGAGGATATCACAAAGCTTCCGGTTTATGACAAGAGCGATCTGATGGCTTCGGTCAATGACTATCCGCCTTATGGTGATTTTGACGGACGTGGAGACACACCCGTAGTGTTCCACACGACATCAGGAACAACAGGCCGTCCGCAACCGCTGATGTTCGGGCCGAAGGGGCGAGAAATTACCAATTTGCTGGTCGGACGGATGTATCGCTGGATGGGTCTGGGACGCGATGATGTGGTGCAGTCCGTCTATGGGCACGGGATGATCAATGGTGGGCACTATATTCGCGAGGCGGTGACGCATTTTACCAACGCCCTGTTCCTGAGTGCAGGAACCGGGATTGAAACCCGGTCGATCAATCAGGTCAACCTGATGGCGGATTTCAATGTCAGCTGCATGGTTGGTTTTGTCGACTATATCCGCAAACTGGCCGATGTCGCTGCGGCAGAGGAATTGTTTGACCGGATCAATCTCAAGATGATTATCGGTCACTTGGGAACAGAAGATCGGGCCTCGACAGAAGCGGCTTGGCAAGGGGCCAAGGCCTATGACTGGTACGGCGTCGGTGATACCGGCAGCATTGCGGGCGAAGGGCCCGAGCGCGACGGCATGTATGTTTGGGAAGATGCGCAGTATCTCGAATTGCTGGATGTCGATACCGGTGCGCCCGTGGCGCCCGGCGAGACCGGCGACATGGTCGTGACCTGTCTATTCAAAGATGATATTGCGCCCTGTATCCGGTTCAACACTCATGATATTACCGAGGAGCGCACCGACAGCAACGCCACTGGCATGGTGTTCAAGCGCATTACCGGTTTCAAGGGACGCAGCGACAATATGGTCAAGCTGCGCGGTATCAATATCTTCCCGCATGCCATTGGTGCCATCATCGAAGGGCGGAATGACTTGACCGGTGAATATGTATGCCGTGTCACCCGAGATGACAAAGGACGGGATGAGATGCATGTCACGCTGGAAAGCAAAGGCAGCAGCAGCCAAGCGGAGCTGGTGGAGCTGCTACGTAAAGGCATTGGTATTGAAGTCGGCGTGGCATTGGTTGATGCCGGAGAGACTGCAAAAGATACACAAATTGATACGCGCCAGAAACCCATTCGCCTGATAGATGAGCGAGGTTTATGATCGACTGGGATGCCTTGGTAACGGCCAACAGGCCGCTAAATGCCTTTACCGATTTTGATCGGACCGCGACCGGTGGTGCCGGACCTCTGGCCGGGGTCACCATCGGTGTGAAGGGCAATATCGCAGTTAATGCCATGCCCTGGACCGCTGGCTGCGAACTATATCGTGACCGTATCGCGGGCAAAGACGCTGCTGTGGTGGCAAAGCTGCGAGCGGATGGCGGCGCTATTATCGGAATGCTGAATATGGAGGAGGCCGCGCTGGGCGCAAAGACCGACAATCCATGGTTCGGCAAAACATATAATCCGCACAAGGAAGACTATACGCCCGGCGGCTCATCTGGCGGAAGCGGGGCTGCGGTTGCGGCTGGTCTATGCGATGTCGCGTTAGGAACGGACACAATGGGGTCTGTGCGTATACCGGCCGCTTATTGCGGGGTGTTCGGATTTAAGCCTGCACAATCGGCGATCAGTCAGGATGGTTTGGAGCTCGCGGAACCATCGCTGGACTGTATCGGACCGCTGGCCCGGAATTTAGACCTGCTGGAAAAGGTCGCAAGAATCATTAGCGATTTTGGTGAGGACCGGGCGGCGACTGGATCACTGGCGACATTGGTCGAAACGGGTGTTGAGTGCGAATTGGAAGTCATCGAGAATTTTCGCGACATCATGCGCTGGGCGGGGGAAACTATTGCCGTGGCCCAGCTCAAACATAGCTTGTCGCGCATTCGGTTTGCCGGGTTTATAAAAACATCGAAAGCCATGGCTGCACATTTTGCGGACGAAGATCAAAGCAAGCTTTCCGATAATTTTAAAAAACTGCTTACCTATGGCCCGAAACGCAGCGCTTCAGATTGGGACGAGGATCAGGCGATTCTCGAACAGACTGCTGAAACGATGCAGATGCTGGTTTCGAAACACGGTTTTTGTATCTTGCCGACAGCGCCGCAAGGTGCCTTTCCGCATAGCGACGATGCACCAGCCAATCAGGCTGATTATACCTGCCTTGCCAATATTGCAGACCTTCCGGCGATTACTATTCCTTCCGGCTTTAACGATAATGGCATGCCTTTGGGGCTCCAGATTATAGCGCCACAAGGATGTGAAGCGGATCTATTTGCTCTGGCGCGAAAGCTGGACGAGAAGTTACGCGGTCATCGTCGCCCCGAAGTTTATTTGGAAATCACATAAGAGGAGAGAAATTATGCGCATCATTGTATTGTTTAACCTGAAAGAAGGTGTCGATATTGGCGAATATGAGGAATGGGCGAAGACGCGCGATATTCCGACGGCCAGCGCGCTGAGTTCGGTCACGTCTTTCACGGTCCATAAGGCGACCGGCTTGTTCGGTTCGGATGATCCTTCGCCTTATGAATATTTCGAGATTATTGACATAACCGGGATGGATGCATTTGTCGCCGATGTGTCGGACCCTGAATTTCAGGCGATGGCAGCACCGTTTCAGGACTATGCCGACGGTCCTCAATTCATCCTGACAGAAGACCTCTAATGTCGGGTCGGTTTGCGGGAAAAACGATTGTTGTTACCGGCTCCGGCAAGGAAAAGGGGTTAGGGCAGGGCATATTGCAGCGTTTTGCCGATGAAGGAGCAAACTGCGTGGTTTCTGACCTGTCCATTGGCGACCAAGAAGAAGGCGTAGCCGAGGAATTGCGCACGCGTGGTGCCAAAGTGGCGACCATTACATGCGATGTCAGCGATGCAGCGCAATGTCAGGCGTTGGTCGATCAAAGCGTGGATGCTTTTGGCGCGGTTGACATTTTCGTCAACAATGCCGGTATCGGTTTCATGATGAAGCCACTTCTGGAAGTCGATACGGCGAAGGAATGGGATCAGGTTATCGGTGTAAATCTATCCGGTGCCTTTTACTGTACCCAAGCGGCAGCTAAAACGATGGTTGCAGCTGGCAACGGCGGGAGAATTATCAATATAGCATCGCAGGCCGCAAAAACCGGTTTCCCGCATCTGCCCGCTTATGTCAGTTCCAAACATGGTATGGTGGGTCTGACCCGGGCGAGCGCCGTCGAGCTGGGTACGCACGGGATTACCGTCAACGCTGTTTGCCCCAATCATGTGACGACCGGTCTGGGTGCGCAGCAGAATGCATATTTTTCAAAGCTGCTCGGCTTTGACAGCGTCGAGGACTACCTCGCCAATATGAGCAAGAGTAATCCGATGGGCAGGCCCGGCCTGCCATCTGACACAGCGGCGGCCTGTGCCTGGCTGGCCAGCGACGATGCCTTTTATGTCACCGGAGAAGCCATTAACGTCTCTGGCGGAGAGGAAATGCATTGATGATGCACTATGCCGGGGCCTGCCATTGTGGCGCGCTGACGCTGGATTTTCGCAGCAAAAAATCGCCAGCGGAACTCGGCGCGCGGACCTGCCAATGTTCTTTTTGCCAAGTGCATGGCGCGTCTTGGACATCCGACCCTGAGGGCAATGTAGTTATCACGTTGTCCGGTCCGGTTTCGCGATATCGTTTCGGAACGAAGACAGCGGAATTTCTGGTCTGCACAAATTGCGGTGTCGTTCCTGCTGTTGTCAGCGAAATTGAGGGACGGTTGCTCGGCGTGATCCGTGTTGACTGTCTCGAGCAGAGCGCGGTCTTTCTCGCGCAGGCCGCGCCCATGGACCTCGATGGGGAAATACTGGATTCACGCCTGGACCGCCGGGCGAAGGGCTGGACACCGGCCAAGATCAAGGACAAAAACTGATATGCAGGAAGAACGAATGGATTGGCCTGATGGCGCGAAAATGGCGCTGAGCATTGTCGTCAATGTCGAAGAAGGCAGCGAGATGACCGTGGCGCGTGGCGATCGCGGGATGGAGCCGGTGGATGAGCTTGGCATCCATATCAAATCGCCAATCCGCAACTATGGCAATGAAAGCAATTATCTCTACGGCATCAAGGCAGGCGCCCCGCGCATCGTCAAACTGCTCAAAGAATATGAGATCATGGCGAGTTGGACCGTCGCGGCTATGAGTCTGGAAAACCATCCGGAAATTGGCGCGGCTATTGCGGATATGGGCCATGAACCGGTTAGCCATGGCTATCGCTGGGTCCATCAGTTCAAGATGGATGAGGACAAGGAACGTGAGTTTATCCGCAAGGCAGTTTCATCGATTGAGAAAACAACCGGCACGCGGCCTTATGGTTGGCTGTCACGCTATTTCCATACCGACAATACGCGCCGTCTGCTGATCGAAGAGGGCTTTGCCTATCATATGGATGATTATTCCGGCGATATTCCCTTTTGGGACAAATCGACGGTGCCGGAAAAACCAATTGCGATTGTGCCCTATCAACTCGATAGCAACGATATGAAAATGTGGACCGATCCGGCGATGACGCCTCAGCAATGGCTGGATTATGCCAAGCATAATTTCGACCAAGTTTTTCGCGAGGGCGAAGAAGGCAATCCGAAAATGATGTCGCTAGGTCTGCATCTGCGCATCATCGGTCGTCCGGGGCGCATCTGGGCTTTTGAAGAATTTCTAAAGCATGTGCGGTCGAAGAACGATGTCTGGGTGACCACGCGTCATCAGATTGCCCAGCATCTGGCGAAGGTTGATCCTGCATGACATTGCGGTTGGAGAAAAAGGGCAAGGTCGCGCATCTGCTCATTGACCGGCCGGAAAAGCGCAATGCGTTTAATCAGGCCATGTGGGAGCTGCTCCCCGAATTACTCGCCGATGCGATGGCGGATGATGCAATCCGCGTGTTGATGCTGCATGCCAGCCGCAAAGACAGCGCCTTTTGCGCCGGTGCCGATATTGGCGAATTTGCGACTGGTTCCAGCGACCCAGAATGGCGCGCGCGCAATCAGGCTGCTATTGGCCGGGTCCAGCATGAACTGGCGCAAGCGCCCAAGCCAACCATAGCTATTGTTGATGGCGATTGTGTGGGTGGCGGCTGCGGCATCGCACTGGCCTGTGACATGCGGGTTGCTGCGCCAGGTGCGCGTTTCGGGATTACGCCGTCGAAACTGGGATTGGTCTATCCGCTGCACGACACCAAGTTGCTTGTCGATCTGGTCGGGCCTTCGCAAGCCAAGCGGATATTGTTCACTGGGCAACTGCTGTCTGCGCAGCAAGCGCTGGATATCGGCTTGATCACCTTATTGGCTGACGATCCCTATGCAGAGGCTGAAGCGCTGGCTGCTACGATGGCGTCGGTCTCTTTACACAGCCAGACGATGAGCAAGTCGATCATCAAGCGCATATTGGACGGGCAAGCTGACGACGATGCCGAGACATCCGCGCTGTTTGACTCTGCCTTTGAAAGCGATGATTTCAAGGAAGGCGTCAGCGCCTTCATGGAAAAGAGAAAGCCGGAATTTTGATATGACACATGCTTTGCAACATGGTTCGATACTCGGCGGCGTCGCGACGGTGCCGGATCTGGAAGCGGCGCTGAAAGACTATCGCGATGTGCTCGGCATGCAGGTCGTTGATAGCGGACCAATGAGCGATGATCTGGCGCAAAGCTGGCATTGCCCGAACAGCGCCGGTGCACCCATGGCGGTGCTGCAACCGGCCAGCGGAGCCGACTGCTTCATTCGTCTGGTCGAACAGCCTGATCATCCGGATTTCAAACCAACGACTACTTATGGCTGGGCGGCCTATGAGCTGACGGTACAGGATGTGTTTGGCTGGCCTGACAGGTTGCAAGGCAGCGGCTTTGATATCATCGGTTCTCCGAAGGAGCTGGAAGGACTACCCTTTTTCGTGCCGATGCAAGTGCTGGGGACCGGGCGGGAAATGGTCTATCTCAATGAGGTGCGCGAAGACACGCCTTCAACGGATCTTCCCAAAGCACAGTCGTTAACCGACCATATCTTCATCGTCATATTGGCGACACCGGATCGCGCGGGGACCGTGGACTGGTATCGCGACCAGCTACATCTGACCGTCGGTGACACCTATACGCTGGAATATAGCATGATCAACGACGCGTTCGGAAAACCGGCGGGCACGGTTTCTGATCTAACCATGGTTCAAAATGACCGATTACCGATTGTCGAGGTTGACGATTATCCGGAAGAGGCGACGCCGCGGCCACGGCATGACGGTATGTTGCCACCGGGCAATGCGCTGGTAACGCTCGCCGTCGCCGATCTGGATGCGATCGCAATCGACTGGATTGCGCCGCCAAAGGTGCGGGCGGGCGCGCTTTATCGGGATCGCCGAACAGCGACGGCGCTTGGTCCGGCGGGTGAACTCCTGGAACTGGTCGAGATCGGCTAATTGGCAGGCCGCTCTTCGGTCAGCACATCCGGGGCCTGATTATCCATGTCACGCCACAGTCGCCATGCACCATTTGACCCTTTTTTGAAGACCAGGAAGGAGCGACCCTTCACCTCGACCGGATCGCCTTCGGACCTTTCGATAGTCATCCAATATTTTGCGGTGAGATAGCCGCGATTTCCATCGATGAGAATCTCCTCATTGGCAAAGTCGATACGGACTTTGTTGCCCGCTTTTGTATTGCGACCGAGAAAAGTGAGAATCGCTTCAACGCCGCGAACGGCGGGCGTACCATGGGTCATTAAAACTGCATCGGATTCATACATTTCACGCAGCTGTTCCGTGTCGCCAGCCTCGAAATACTGTTTCCAGCGCGTGCTCCAACGTGCAATTTTCTGCTCATCGGTCGACTTGGTTTGCGCATGTGTTTCCGCCGCCCAAGTTGATGAAGCTGGGATCGACAAAGCGAATATCGCCGACACTAATATTGCGGTCTTGATCATGGGTTTTGCCGATGCTGTCCTGCTTGCCATTGATCGGGCTTATACAGCGCACTTGCAGAGTCAAAGGGCTTGTCTTCAAGTGCCGTCGCCAGGCTGTCGTTCCAGCGATTGAGAAAACCAAACATGCTGATTACTGCCATGATTTCGGTTTTCTGGCGTGCGTCATAAAAGGCATCAAGTGCTTTGAAATGCTGATCAGTCGCTGCATTTGGTACCTGTCCGGCGGCAAACGCAAGGTCGAGGGCCGCCCGCTCGGCCTCTGTGAATAAAACGCTGGACTGATAGTCCCAGACCGCTTTCACCTTCTCTTCATCCACGCCGACATCGCGCGCGCCCAATGTTGTATGCGCCTTGCAATATTGGCACCCGGCGGCCGCGCTGACGACGGCCCCGATCAGACGCTTCAAACCATTGTCGATAGCGCTTTCGCCATAGATCACGCTGACCAGCCCGCGAAACGCGCCGAGCAACTCCGGCCAATGGGCCATGGTCATCACCGAATTGGGTACATAGCCCATCAGGTTTTCGGAGAATTTCAACGCAGCCTGCGTCTCGTCGGGCAGTTCATCCATGGCCAGTGGCGTGATGCGAGTCATTTTTCTGCTCTCCTCAAGAAATATGAAAGCCTACCATATCTTGCCACCAATCCAGTCACCAGCGGCAGCGGTAAATTCATTTATGCGAATATCGGCCCAGATGTCGGCGTGAAAATAGGGATCGGCTTCGAGCTGCGCGCGGGCATCTTCCGCCGTCTCGGCCTTGACGATCAACAGCGATCCCACCGTGTCGCCCTGCTCGTTTTTAAATGGCCCAGCGACAAACAGATTGTCGATTGTTTTTTCGATATGGGCAAAATGGGCAGCACGTGTGTCGAGGCGTTTTTGTTCGGTACCCGGCTTGTCAGTGCAATATATGGCAAAGGCTTTCATGATGTGGTCCTGTCCAGAAAGTTCAATACTTCCTCAGCTGTCAAATCCGCCGCCTCGTCGAGCACCGCGCGTTTGATATCCAGCCGCTCGATGAATGTTGCGCTCGGCATGATCTCGGCAGCATGACGGGTGGCGGTAAGTAAGCCTGATTGCGAGGCCAATATCAATGTCTCGTGTGTGATCGTCGGTAATTTTCCTTCGACATTGTAGCTGAATGCTGCATGGAAAGCCTTGTTCATCAACCGGCCCGGACGCAACTGTTCGGTAAACATTTCAAAACTGCGGTCCAGTGTCTGGCTTTCGATACGCTTGGTCATTCCCCGATCCCATGGTCCTTCAAGGCAGGCAAGGTCCGGTGTGATCTCGAAAGGCTTTGCACTCGCGGTTCGAAATTTAGCACTCGTTTCGACATCAAAGGCTGGCACGTCGACCAGCGCCAGACGCCCTATTTTCTTGGGCTCGGCCAGAGCCAATTCGGCTGCGACGAGATTGCCGGTGTGAAAGCCCATCAGGTCGACCGGACCATCGCCTGATTGTTCATCAACCACTGCAGTTATCGCTGCAGCATATTCCTCTATTGTCGGTTCTTCTTTGAAAGCATCCGATCCGCCATGGCCGGGATAATCCGGCGCAAAAACACGGCGATCTTGCGCGAGATGCGGCATTATGGTGGTAAAGGCGAGCCCACTGAACGGGGCCGGGTGCAGGCAATATAGGTCGGGTCGAGTCAACGGTCCTTTCGGTTCCAGCATCCGCCAGTGCACTTGACCGAACGGGCCGTCGCTATAGCCCTTGCGGATCATTCGCTGGCGGCGCCCAGGCGCACCATCTGTTCCCGATAGAGTCGCCGCGTCACTGGCATCATCACAAACGGCACAAGGCCAAAGATCAGCGGAACCGCTGCGACGGCATAGCGGAGATTATCTTCGCCAAAAACGCTGCTCGACAATTCACCGACTGCGATAGGACCTAGTGAACCGAACCAGCTGATCGCCAGATAATAGAGAGCGACCACCTGACCCCGGATTTGTGCTGGCGTGATAACCAGCAAGGATGTGACACCGATAGCCGAGACAATTCCGATACCGACGGTATTTATGCATAATATTGCAAAGGCCAGTTCCGCGCTGGGCATGAACAGGGGAATGGCGGCTGTCGGAACCATGATGAAAAAGCCTATATAGAGAATGCGCAAAGATGCATCCTGCACGCCTTTTTTCGTCCACCAGTCGGAAATGGTGCCCATGATCATCATGTTGGCTGGACCTATGATCAGCAACGCAACGCCGTTTACGAAAGCATATTTCTGCGCCGACCATCCCCAGGTTCGTTCAAACGTGGGAGCCAGAAAACCCTGGCTATAAGCGATGGTCGTCATGGTGCAGATGATCAGTACGAAGCCGATATAGAGTGTCTTGTTGCGCCAGATATATTTGAGAGCGTCGAAAAAGCCGCTGCCGCTGATGACCTCTGCTGAGGCTTCTACCGGTCGCCGTGCCGGTTCCTTCATAAACAGGAAGAAGAGCGCAAAAATCATGCCGGGAAGGCCAACAATTATCAGCGTGAAACGCCATGGTGACAATTCTCCGAAAAAGGGCAGGGACTGGCTGCCACTCGCCGCGGTCCAAGCGATGATCGCGCCGCTCAACAGGGAGGCGAGGCCGGCACCAATCGGAAGAGCGGAGGAATAAAAGGCTATCGGTTTGCCGCGTTTCTCAGTGGGAAAACTGTCGCCAATCATTGAAAATGTCGCGGGGCTAAGAGTCGCTTCACCCACGCCGACGCCCATGCGCGCGGCGAACAATTGGAAGAAGTTTTTTGCCACGCCGGTTGCGACAGTTGCCGCAGACCATAAGGCCACACCAACGGATACAATCCAGATGCGCTTACCGCGATCAATCAGCCAGCCCATGAAAATGCCGACAAAGCCATAGACTAATGTGAATGCGCTAAGCAGCCAGCCGATTTGACGGTCGGACAAATCAAACTCCGCCTTGATCGGTTCAATCAAAAGCCCGAGGATATAGCGGTCCACAAAACTGAAAATATAGGCAATGGTCAGCATTACCACCAGAAACCAGCCAGCCGTGGCGCTGGGATATGGCTTCACAGGCGTATCAGAAGCAGCAGCGGCCTCTGCTTCGGGTTGATCCGTCTGACTGGCCATTATTGCGCATCCGGGATGAGATAGATGACCACCAGATTGTCATCAAAATCGACAATACCAATTTCACGCCCGATCCGCCCATCATGAGTTTCCAGACGACCCTCCTCATAGACTTGCAGGCCCAGTTTCCGCGCGCCTTCCATCACGGCATCCGGATCAGCGACGTCCAGAACGATAGCGCCGCGCCGAGGATGCGGCACTGGGTCCAGGGGGACATTCTTGACCTCTGATAAAGCCATGACCCGCGGCTGACCCGGCAGTGAAAGGATCGAAAAACCAATCTCCGCCTCATTGGGAATTTCGAATACAGGAAAGGAATAGCTGTCGGGATTATGGCCTTTGCGGAACGTTTCCTCGAACCCGAGCACATCGCGATAGAAGGTCAGCGCCCGGTCGATATCGGCAACGACAAAATTACCGCGCTGGAACCGCGTCTGTTGTTTTTCACCCACAATTATTCTCCCTCAAATCCAGTCATCCGGTTCATCGCGAACCGAGCAGCATTGCACGCCGACATTCTGACCGTAATAAAGATTGGCCAATGCGCGGGGCATATGTTGAAAACCTTGTTCTACATCCTGCACGGGTTTCAGCTTGCCGTCATGAATCCAGCCCGCCAGATCATCCATCACAGCCTCCCAGCGGTCCAGATGATTATAGACAAAAAAGCCCTGCATTCGGGTTTCGGTGGCGCGAAGCCGAGTGTAGTTCGACAGTTTGAACGGTTCGTCCCGTGTATATTCGCTAATTGATCCGCAGAGAACCACTCGGCTGTGCAATCGAAGTCGTTCGAGACAGGCCTCAAGCGTTTCGCCTCCGACATTATCGAAATACAGATCAATGCCGTCAGGGCGCAGCTCGTCCAGTCGCGCTTCAATATTCTCGGATTTATAGTCAATCGCATGAGAGCAGCCATGATCGAGAATGAACGCACATTTCTCCGATCCACCTGCCATGCCGACAATATCACAGCCAACCACATTGGCTGCCATCTGGCTAACCATTGAACCAACCCCGCCAGCGGCTCCGGACAGAACCATGCGGTCGCCTTCTTCAGGGTCGCCGCAGGCAAAGAGCCCGGCATGGGCGGAGAGACCGGTCATCCCCAACACGCCAGAACCAAGGGCGGCGGGTAATCCATTCGGCGGCATCCGGAAAAATTTCTCCTGCTCCGTCATTTTGGAGACCTTGTAAGTCTGCCAGCCCATTTGACCCTGTACCATCTCGCCTTCGCGCCAGTCAGGGTGGCGGGACTTAACGACTTGCGCGACCCCGCGGCCGTGAATGACATCGCCGGGTTCAAGCACGCGTTCACCTGCGGCACCCGTGCCTTGCATATAGAAGCGCATGACCGGGGCGAGGCCGAGATAATGGGTTTTCAGCAGTACTTCGCCTTCGCCGGGCTCGGGTATTTCAGTGACCGTCCATTCAAAGTCCGACGGTACAACATTACCAACCGGCCTGGCCGCGACGCGCCATTGGTAGTTGGCGTCATTGTCAACCTGCTTGTCTGCAGACAGGGCATCAAAATCGGTAAGAGAGGAACCGGCGGCGGTCACTCAGTCATGAACCTTCACGACCTGATTCACTTCAAAGAAATAGCCATCAAGATCCCAAAAAGAACAACCGATCATGTCCTTTTGTTTGCCATCAGCGCCAGTGACGCTCCATTCACGCGGTTCGCTATGGATCCGGGAGCCGAGCGCTCTTGCTCTTTCCACTGCGCCGTTGGCATCTTCCGATGCGACAACAAAAACCGGTGCACCAAATTTGATTTCGGCGGGCAGTTCATCCGGGGCATCCTGTTTGGGATCGAGCCATTCGAGCAATCCGATCATGCCTATCATGTCATGCTCGCATTTCAGGATGATCAACCGTGTCTGATCGCCTTTCTTACCCGCAGCCAGCTGCGTACCCGACAGGGTAAAGGGCGTGTCCATCCATTTGGTCATGCCAAAGACGGTTTCGTACCAGTTGGACGCAGCGTCGCCATCACGAACCATAAGGGTCGTGCGTTTGATGATATCGGTCATGCGATTTTCGGGCTTTCTATAACGAGGACCTGACAATCGGCGATATCGGCGCGCATTTTTTTGGCTTCCTGATATTCCGGGCTGTTCCAGAATTTGTAGACGGCTGCCTTATCGGGCCATTCGGAGATAACCATCGAGGCTCCGTCGCCAAAATCGCCTTCGAGAAGCTCGGCTCCGGGGCCGCGTAATACATAGCGTCCACCGAATTTCTCAACCAAGGCACCTGCAGCAGCGCCATAGCCCTGTATGAATTTGTCACGATCTGCAATCTTGGCGGTAACGATCATATAGGCGGGCATAGGTGAGTCCTCTTAAAAAGTTGTCCGGACAAATTACGCGAGAGGCGGCTGATTGCAACTGCTATTTTACAGCTATTGCGGCCATCTGGCTTTGTCGCGCAAATAGCGCCCGGAATCCTTTGTGTCCCTGGGCTGATATTCGCTGAAAAGATTGGGGCCATATTTGGATCTATATTGTTCGAAGACCGGCATGAACAATTCGCTATGGACAATGGGCTGGCTGTTGCGAGCACGGAAATCAGCGATCGGGATGCGGGCCGTGACATTGGTTTCAAATGCAGTTTTCGCCTTGTTCATTTCCTTGCCGCTGGGATCGTAAATTGCCGTACCACCGCCACCAGCATCTTCAAAATAGAGCTTGTTATCAGGGGATGCGCTGTTGTTAGCAATCGCTGTATAAACACCATTATAGAGCGACGTCGCCTGCATATCGAGGGGCGTAAAGCCGCCCGATGCGGTGCGCAGGATAATCTCGGCACCCTTCATCGCCATGGCCCGGAACAACTCGGGCTCACGCTGGACCGAGCTGGTAGCGAAATTACCGAGCGGTGTACGGGTGATCGGAATGACGGCATCAGCCCCGTACATCTCAACATAGCGATCCATCACATCATAGATGGTGGTTGTGAACAGCTCGAAGTCACCGCCAAAAAAGCCTTTGATATTGCGCGCCTTCCAATGCTTGTCGACGACTTCGCCCTTGTCATTCATAATTGTGGTGATCGAGAGCAGATTTTCCGGCCAGTCAGGGTCGCGAACATAGGATCCAAAGACCAGCCATGTGCCATATTCACGCGCCTTTTTCGCGAGCATCTCGGTTTCCTCACCCGGAATCTCGATCGCCACCTTGCGTGCTTCTTTCAGACCCCATTTGAAATTATAGCCGGTGATAGGAAACTCGTGAAAGAACAGCATGTCCTTTGGCCCGGAAAAACCGCTGGCATAGTCGATCAAGTCCATCATATGCTGGACGTTGGCGCGGCGTGTCTGTTTGAGATTATTCTCATCGACTGAAATCACGCGCGACTGGACAACACCCAAATTGATATAATTTTTGGTCAGAGGAACTGTCTCGTAGCGACCATCTGGGGTGACGTTGAGCTTGTCTGGCCCGCCTTTCACGGTGGCCTCAGCAATATCGGTCCAGCTTAAAGCGGCACCGGCGGCCAATCCTGCACCCGCCGTAAACAGCCGGCGTCGCGAGACGCCATCATTCTCGTCCATCGTCTAACTCCTTTGCATTTTGCATCTTTGCCACCGAATCGCCGTCCAGAAAGGGACGGATGGCGGCCACATATTTTTCTGGTGCGAGATCAAAACCGCCAAGCGTTATGCCACTAATGTGAGTCAGTCGCGCATCCGGGAATAGAGGCTGAGCCGCTTCGGTTTCTTCCTTCAGGCTGCCGTCATTGGTGATCAGCAGGACAGGCTGACGGACTGCCGGGAACCGGTCTTTCGAAGGGTAAGTGAAGACGCCGTGATAGGCTTCCCAGCAATGCGGGTAGCATTGCATCATGTCGCCAAAATGCTCTTGCGCCCGGTCTATCGGCAGGCCAGCGGTGGTTGCCGCGGCGGCGAATTCCCATTTCTTCGCGAGATGCGATCCGTCAGGCGCAATGGGCTCCGGTTGAACATTAGCCTGATAGGCCTCTTTGCGTGCTTCGCCGACAAAAAAGGGTAAACCAGGGAGAACCAATCGACGGACAAGGCCAGGATGGCGAATTGCCAATTCGGTCGCGATCAACGTGCCTGTATGATAGCCAAGTATATCGACCGGCTGCCCATGGTCGCCACCATAGCCCATCGCGATTAGGACCGTTGCTGCGGATCCGGCATAGCCGCCGATCGATTGTAATTCTCTTGGTCGCTCAGAATCACCATAGCCAGGCGTATCGATGGCAATGACTACCCGATCACTTGCCATGAGCCGCATGAACTTCAGGAAATAGTCGCTAGAATAGGGTGTAGGATGAAAAAGTACCAGCGCGGGAAATTGGGTTTTTGATTCGGAGCGGGCGGTGCGAACATGAACCTGACCGAACGGACCGGCGATAAAATCCCGTTCTATTTTTATCGAAGAAGCTTCAGTTTTTGCGGGTGAATGAGACTGAGCAGCGCTGTCCTGAGCGTACAGGAACATCGTCAACATCATAAAATACAACAGAAAAACATGACCTTGATAAAGTCGCATCAAATCTCCCTCAGCGGCTTTTTTGGCGTGATTACCAGAAAACGCGCGAAATGTCCGGACAAATTATTTGACTGAACCTGCATGTGGCTTTTCTTTCACCTTGAGCAACCAATAGGCGTTGCATTTTTGTGACAGTTTCTTGCTTCGAACGACGTTTGGTAAAATTTGTCTGGACAAATTATCTGGAGAATGAAAGTTTAAAGATGGAGGTCGATAAAACTGGCATTCGCCGGTTTCAGGGAGGAAAAAATGAAAACGATGTTCAAGGCTGCGCTTTTGGCAGCAACCGCTACTATTCCGGTTTCGGCATATGCACAGAATACAGGTGCCGGCGATGAAGCCGTGGAGGATGACTCCAATGTCATCATCGTAACCGCCCGAAAAATGTCGGAAAACCTGCAGGAAGTTCCGTCGACCATTGCGGTTGTAAGTTCCGATGCAATTGAGGATTTGGCGCTCGACAGTGTGGCTGATATTTCGCGGTTGACCGCAGGACTGACATTTGACGACAGTTTTGGTCGCGATTCCAATCGTCCGGTAATCCGTGGCCAGGCAAATATTCTCGGTGACTCCGGTGTTGCCGTGTTTATTGACGGAATCTATTTCAGTGGCTCGATAGGCGACTATAATGTCGACAATATTGAACGTATTGAGGTTGTTAAAGGGCCGCAAAGTGCTCTCTACGGCCGCAACACCTATTCCGGCGCGATAAATATCATCTCCAAGGGTCCGGCTGATCAGCTTGAGGGAAATATTACCCTCGATATCTCGGAGAACGACCGGTACGAGGTGACCGGCGGAATCCGAGGGCCGATAACAGATTCGATTAGTGCTGCGGTATCTGCTCGCTTCTACGATTTTGGCGGAGAGTTCACAAATTTGTTTGACGGCGACAAAGTTGGCGATCAGTCATCTTATTCTTTCTCCGGTGCTTTCCAATTTGATAATGATGGTCCATTCACTGCGTCATTGCGAACCTATTATAATCGCACGGATGATGGTCAGCCTGCCATTTTTGCGCAGGATACAAGCGCCAATAACTGCTTTACCGACAATGGTGCCCTTTACGGTGGCGGTGGACGCTATTTCTGCGGGACCATTCAGCCGCAACCTATCAACACAGACTATACGCGGCAATTTGTGAATGCAGGCGATGTCGGCTTGGAGGCCAAGACCTTCAATGCTGCCTTTCGGATGGACTATGAGATTAGTGACCAAGTGACGTTGACCTCTCTGTCCGGTTATAACTATCGCAGGGAAATTCTGAACACCGACGGTGACTATTCACCGACCAGTTTTGAAACAGCGGTATTTGCCCGCTTCCCAGCTGGTGCTCCCATTGGTTTTGGTCCGGCTGGACCGATTTTCCCATTTGGTTTTGTCGGTACCACAGTGGATTTCTCATTCTCCAACAATAGTCTGACCGAGGACTGGTCGCAGGAATTGCGTCTGTCTTATGATGGTGACCGCTTTGATTTCTTGCTTGGTGGATATTATTTCGATCAGGATAGCGACAGTCAGAGCATCCGCGAGGTGCCAGCCGATGCAGCTGCCCGTGCAGGTGCCAGTTTTGGGGCCGCGGTGGCAAATGAGCAGGCAATTTGTACAGCTAATCCCAATTGCGGATTTGTGTTTCCGCTTTTCGGTCCCGCCACACCCAATTCACGTGATCTAAATAGTCAGAATATTCGCAACTGGGCGATTTTCGGATCTGCCAGCTTCGAAATAACTGACAGGCTGACCTTGGGTGTTGAGGGACGTTATGCATCAGAGCGGGTTCGCCAGTCGACTATTGATCGCGATGCTGGTGATCCGTTCCCAGCACCCGTAGCGGTTAGTGAGACGTTCAAGAAGTTTTCTCCGCGTATCACTCTGGACTATAAAATCAGTCCGGATAATTTGATCTATGCCGACTTTGGCCAAGGACAAAAGCCCGGAGGTTTCAATGGTGTGACAGCCATCAATGCTGGTGTGCCTTCCTATGAAGAAGAGGAGGTTGATGCGTTCGAAATCGGTACAAAAAACACCTTCGCCGATGGAAAACTCATCTTTAACGCTGCGGCTTTCTACAATGACATAACGGGTTACCAATTGACCCAGAATGTCCAGTCAGCGGCAAATGCGGTTTCCGCGATTGTCAACGCTGGCGATGCACGAGTGGTTGGCCTCGAACTGGAATTGCTCGCTCGGCCTAATCCAAATTGGACGTTCACGGCCAATTATGCGTTGGCAGACAGCAAGTTCACTTCGGGTGTTGATGAGAACCAAGGTGTTCTCAATGACGTCGCCGACGATGGACTTAACAATTGCTCAACCGGTTTTCAGTTCCCTGAGCTTACCGGTTGTTCAAATGCCAAAGCGGTATTTGGTTCCATTGAAGGCAAGCGCATACCGCGTGCACCTGTACATCAGTTTTTTGTAGATGCAGATTACCGGATGCCGATTGGGGCGGGCGATTGGGAATTCTTCGCCGGAGCCAATGTCACAATGGTTTCCACCAGTTTTGCGCAAGTGCATAATCTGGCCGAAACCGGCGGGTCAGTTGTGGCAGATGCCCGGCTGGGATTTGAAAATGAGAATTTCAAGATTCAGGCCTATGTGAAGAACTTTACCGATGAAGATGCCGTGGCGCAGATCATTCGGTACGCCGATTCCAGTGATAGTTTCCGGCGTAGTTTCATAGCTGGTCTACGTCCTGGCCGTCGTTTCGGGCTAATCCTTTCAGCCAAATACTAATCGGTTTACTCCCCGTAAAACCCGCTGCCAAGAAATTGGCAGCGGGTCTTTTTTTGCATCTTTCTGATGCAAATTGAGCACAAATCTTGCGCCAAAGCTGAAAACTCTGACGGATTCAAAAATTTGTCTGGACAAATTACCGGATCAATGGGATTTGGGTTGCAATAAATTTGTCCAGACAAATAATCCAGGGGAGATGTGGGGATGCGAGTGATATTAAAGGCTGCGCTATTGTCGGCCACCATTTTGGGCAGCACACAAGTGTTTGCGCAGGACACCGCCTCGGAAGGTGTTGATGACAATTCCGATGTCATCATTGTAACTGCACGCAAGAAAGAAGAGACTCTGTTGGATGCTCCTTTGGCGGTCACCGTCATTGGTGAGGCCGAGCTAGAGGGCGCCGGATTCAATGACATAACGGAAGTCACGAAGGCGGCTCCGGGCGCTTTCGTCGAACCTTTCGGTGACAATACCAATGGCACAGCGCGCATTAATTCCACGCCCCGGTTTCGCGGCATCACCTTGATCAGTGGTAACCGTTTGCAACAGACTGCAACCGTTTTTCTTGACGGCGTATTCCTCAGCGGAGGCGCTCAGACGATTGGCATCAACGAATTGCAGCGCGTGGAGATTATCAAGGGTCCGCAATCGGCACTGTTCGGTCGCAATACTTTTGCTGGTGCAATCAACTATGTCACCAAGGATCCCAGTGACGAGTTTCAGGTTGATCTGAGCGTTACCGCTGCAACCCGGGATGAATATAATTTTGCCGCAGGCATAGAAGGGCCAATTATGGACGGGCTTTCTTTCCGTTTGAGCGGTAACTATGATTCGAAAGACGGTCATTTTGACAATGTGGCTGTTCCTGGTCAGCGCCTGGGTGATGAGTCACAATGGTCCATCGCTGGCACGTTGCTGATCGAACCAAGCGATGGCCTCCGGCTTAAATTGAGAGGCTCTTATCAAGAAATTGATGACGGCCCGGCGGCTTCTGTTTTATACTTTGGTACTAGCCAGCACAATTTTGGCGGTTTCGAGATCGTCAATGGCATTGCAGATCAAACGGATTCCGTTGTGCCTTCACCCGGCGGTAGTCGCGGTGAATCGGTCTTCCGTGGACGGATCACCCAGCCACCGGCTGATCGCATAGGACTGAACACAGCACCTGAAAATCTTCAGGCGTTTCTGGGTTTTCTGGATGATGGGCGTTCCGATCCCAGCGATGCCATATTTGATTTTAAATATAATCCAACCACAGTGGATGATTTCGGTCTGAACCTGGATTCATTGCGTCTGAGCGCCGTCGGTTCTGCGGATCTGACCGACAATATCGAGTTCAGTTTCCTGGCTGGGTATAATAAGGAGAGATTTGGTTTTTACACCGATTTCGATTCAACCCCCGACAATAGTTTCACCAGCTTTACCGCGCGTGAAACGGAAGATTTAACTGTCGAAGGGCGCCTATCCGCGTCTTTGTTTGATGATAGCCTCAATATCTCAGCCGGTGCGAGCTATGTAAAAATCGATATTGACGA
Source organism: Sphingorhabdus sp. Alg231-15 (assembly GCF_900149705.1). Lineage (NCBI taxonomy): Bacteria > Pseudomonadati > Pseudomonadota > Alphaproteobacteria > Sphingomonadales > Sphingorhabdaceae > Sphingorhabdus > Sphingorhabdus sp. Alg231-15. Next base: position 2,818,438 of record NZ_LT703001.1, read on the forward strand.
GCTGGGTGGAACGGCGAGTTTCTTTGGCCCATCGATTTTCTTTGGCGATATTTTCAGGTCTGATCCCTTTGTTTCGGGCGCTGAAACTCTCGGCTTTTTTGGTTCACTAGATTACCAAATTACCGACCAGCTCTCGATCACACTCGAAGGGCGTTTCCAGAAAGATGAGTTCAGCAACCCTGAGGTAAATGACGGTCTGGCAACACCGATCTCGCCCGGCGAGATCAACAGTTTCCTGCCGCGCGGTACCTTGCGATATCAGCCGTCAAATTATACAACATTTTATGCAACCTACAGCGAGGGCAATCTGCCAGGCGGTTTCAATCCGCAAATCGCTGGACTGGATGCGGTGCAACTAGCCGAGTTGGCTGCTTTGGCACCCGATGCCAATGTGCTCTTTGGTGAGGAGCAGCTGACCAACTATGAATTCGGCTGGAAGCAACAGCACCCAAGCGGCATTTTCGCGTTCAACCTCGCTGCTTTCTACATGAAACGGAGTGACGAAATTTTCAGCTCCATTGAGGTGATAACCGATACGGACCCCGGAGCACCCAATCCAGTGCGTACGGTCAATTTCACCTCTAACGGAGCGAGCACCAATATCTATGGTGTGGAATTTGATGCGACAGTGAACGTCAGCGAGAATCTGTCGATGCAGGGATCTTTTGCTTATATTGATGCAACGATCTCATCCTTTCCTGCCGAGGGCGGCACCGGAGACTTTGGCGATATCTTTGGCCCCGATGCCGATATCTCCGGGCAACGGGCCCCGCGCTTTCCACCTTTGACGCTATCGTTAGGCGCAACCTATGAAGACGATTTCAACGGATTTGGTGACTTTTTCGAAAGCTGGTACTTGCGTAGCGACCTCTATTTCACGGGCGACTATTTTGACAGCAATGCCAATGTTGCCAAGGTCGAGGAAGCAACCGATGTCAATCTGCGCCTGGGTTTAACCGGCCAGAATGCGGGCATCGAGTTTTTCGTCACCAATCTTCTGAATGAAGACGCTCCAACAACCGCCTTCAACTTTGCGGATACGAGCTTTGGTACCCGTGCACTCCCTGGTGGGTTCTTCAACTTTGGCCGGGAAGGCGACCGTGTTGGTCTGCGTGACAAGCGGCAATTTGGCGTCAAATTGAAATATACGTTCAAGTAGCTCATTTGATTGGCAGTTCCACAAAAAAGGCGTCTCTCAGGGACGCCTTTTTTGTCAGCCTCGCACAGATAGAATGAAATGCGGCTTTGGGTGCCGCGCTTTTGTTACGCTGCCAAAATCCGGATCAGCTCGTCAGGTGCTGTCACCATCGCATCATGGCCAGTGGCAAGCGCATGGTATGTCCAGCTTGGATCGACTTGTACTTTCGCGGCATGATAAGGAAAGTTACTATTAGGTAGGACAGGGTTAGTGCAATGGATATAACTGCGCTTCAACCCGTGTGATCCGCCATTTTCAAACGATATAGGGTCCAGCCAGGTTTTGAGCGGGTGGGGCGTGAGTTTCCCGGCGACCCAATCATAACTGGGATGGTCTTTCGGTATACCGAGAAACTCAGGCGGGAAGGTCGCCATAGCAATGCCGTCAGGGGCAAGCCCCGCTAATGCCTTACGGGTTTGTTCGATAATTTCCGGACTGCGTTCCGGTCCTTGCGTGATCATTGTCTCGCCATTTTTCGGCAAGGCGGCGTCGAGATAGATAATCTCGCTGATCCGATCCTTCATGGCATCGGTAACACCGGTAATCACCATGCCGCCATAGCTATGGCCAACCAGCACGATGTCCTTCAGGTCATAATAGTCGATCAGCGATGTGATATCTTTGATGTGCGTATCCAGCCCGATATCCGCTGACAGCAGGTGCGCGCGCTCTGCGAGTCCGGTTAAGGTAGGTGTGAACACACGGTGTCCTTGTGCCTCCAGTTGCGACCGGACATCACGCCAACACCATCCGCCATGCCAAGCACCATGGACCAGAACGAAAGTCTGGGCAGCGCTCCCGGACCTATGCTCGGTGCGATCGGCATGTGATTTGGCATTGGCGGTTGCCGAAGTCGCAAAACCCGTCGCTGCCGCGGCGGCGATAAATTCACGGCGGCTGGTCAAGATTTTGGGACGATCACTCATGGCTTTATATTTCTCCGCTAAGCTAGGGCTAGCACTCTGTTTGCGGCTCTTTCAGCGGTTTCGAGCGCGCCTTCCATGCCGGGCCAGTTTTGCGTCATATGTTCACCGGCAAAATGGAGGCGTTGGCCCTGATACTGCACAGTTTTGGCAAGGGCAGCACCGAGACCCGATCCAATATGATGATAGATACCGCGCGCAAAAGGCTCCTTTTGCCAGCTGAACATGCTGAGGTAGGACAGTTTTCCCTTTGCAGATGGCCTGACTTTCTCAATGCGCGTGATCATTTCGGCAGCCGCCTGCTGAGGGTTCATATTGTCGAGTACTTCTGCCGCAGGGCCATTGATCCAGACCTTGAGCAGCGGCGGGCTGCTGTTTAGCGTGAATACCCGGCCGAGTAGCGGGTCGTCACTCCAGATATATTCTGGCAGGCCATCCTCTTTCCAAAAAGCATCGGTCGCGCGCAGGAAGACAAAACTAGCCTTTGTATAGGGTAGCTGCTGGATGGTGTTTCGCAGAACCGGCGGCAGGGGCGCTTCGATTTTCATGTTTTTGACCGTGCTGAAAGGGGCGGTGCAAATCACCTGACGTGCGCCAAACTTCCGTCCATCGACCAAGCTGACTTCCACACCATCGCCCTTGTCGACAATTGCCGAAACCGGGGCGTTTAATATGATATCCGAATTTAGTGCGCTGGTCATGGCATCGGTCATACGTTGCGATCCACCGCGGATGAATTTGGTCGGTCCGGGATTGGCGTTGCGCGCGGTAGTGAACATGGAAAGTGTCCGCTGCATATGGAGCATCGACATTTCTTCAAGCGTGCGACCGTTGAGATTGGCGTTCATGAAGCGCATCGCTTCATCCGACGCGCCCTGCGCCTTCAACCAGCTGGCAAGCGAGATATCTTCCGCGGTGATTTCAGGAGACATCCAGTCCGCGGTCATCTCTAGTCCGGGCAGTTTGCGTAAATAGGAGAAAAACAGCGCATCAGGGGTTGTCTTTTTTTCACCATCGCCGAGCATATTTTGCGGCAAGCTTGGCCATTCATCCTTCTGGAAATTCTGTCCGCGGACATTGTACAGATATCCACCCCGACCGCTTTCGGGCAGATAACGCTCGACGCCCAATCGATCCGCAATAGTATTGAAGCGTTTATAGGCTGCTCCAACCTGGACCCCGCCAGCGTCGGGTGTTCCGGGCAGGTTGTCCAGGGTATATAGCCGTCCGCCAGTTCTATTATTGCCTTCCAATAGCATCACTTTCAGCCCGGCCTGTTCCAGCTGCCAAGTTGCATGTAATCCCGCCAGTCCAGCGCCGATCACAATGACATCCGCGGTGGTTTTGCTCCAGCTTTGACGCGGCGTTGCACAGGCAACCAGAGACGCGCTGGCACCCCCGATAAATGCGCGCCTGCTGAGTGCCCGTCCATTTATCGAATATCTATAGCCCCGTTTCATGTACGCATGTTGACAGAAACCACCAGACCAAGGCAAGATAAATTTGTCCGGACAAATAAAGAGGTGCCCGCATGAACAGATATCTCCACTATTTGATAGTGATGATATTGACGACAATCGCGTTTCCTGTTGAGGCAGCAGATGACTCGCTGGAGGGTGCCGCGATATTGGCAATGGCCAGGGAAGCGGCAGGTGGTGATGATTGGGCTAATGCACGGACTTTGACATTGTCGGGTCATGCCGTTTTCTACGGACCCCTGGGCCACAAACCGCGCACCAAGGCTACCAACTACCGAATGTGGCGAGTGTTCGATCCCAACCGCAAAGTGGCCCATGGAGCGGACGGCAAGGTCCGCATCATTGCTAAAAATGCCGACAAACTGATTTTCGAGGTCGGTTATGACGGTGAGATCACCTGGACCGAGCGCGGGATTACACCCAAGGCAGAGGCAGATAAATTCTGGGCGAGCAATTTCGGTTTCGGGATTATCCGGCAGGCCGACAAGCCGGGTTTTGTTGCGACCCGCTTGCCGGATGATGATGTCGGCGGTCATGCGCTCTACATGGTGGAGTTGACCGATCCAAAGGGTGGCAAGACTCTGTTCGGTATTGATCAGCAGAGCCATGCGATCCGCACCATGGGTTTCCGGACACCAAGAGGCTGGCATCAACGGGTCTACGATGATTTTGTCATGCTGACAGACCCGCGTTGGCTACAGGCGCGCCATGTCACGCTCTATTATGACGGGCGCAAATCCAATGAAGTGTTCTGGACCGAGACCAGAGTGAATGCGGAGATTGACGAAGCTTTGTTTACGCCGCCGTCCAATTGATCAGCCGCGAAAATTGCTGCCTGTTACATCGGAAGCCCGCTCTGCACCCTTGATTGTGCAACTTGCCTGCATCCAGCGCAAATTAAGTCCCACACGACTGGCGTCGATGTCGGCCCAGCTATAGCTGACTGCACGATCCGGGTTGTCGGGTTTATGGACATAAAGAACCATGCTTGGACGGTTGGTGCTGGGTTTGGGCCAATAAACGGCCCGCATGCGCAGGATTAGCGGTTCGGTTCCGCTCTCCTCTCCGCCAATCATTACCCGACCGCCCTGATCGTGCAGACTCAATTTTCGTACGAAAAGCCAATCCGGACTGCCATCTGCCTTGGGTTCGGTCTTCTTGGCAGCGGCCCAGCATTCGACCGGGCGAGCCCGTTTTAGTTGGGTTTCGGTGCCATCTGCAAAGCGCAGTTTCAATCCTTCCGCACTGACCCCGATTATCTGATAATCTTGGTTACATAGCATTCTGTTTTGCACGGCGCTGAAAGTCCAGCCTGCATCTGTACGATCAAAATTACGAGTGCAATTGTCGACTGTCAGGCTATCCCGTTCTGCTCCCGAGGTAACAAGCCCAGTTTGCGGGGACGCGACCGGTTTGCCGAAAGCATCGGTGCGAGTGATGGTCAGTCCATTGTCCTGACTTTCAATTTTCAGAGCGATCCAAGGTGGTGGTGTACGGCCGGCATCTTTCTCAAAATAGGCCTGTTCCTCATTTGTATAGATGCCGGGTAGTTGCTGATCCAGCGTTACGGCGCTTTGCGATCCGGCCGCGAGTGCCAGAATGGAAAGGCTGGTGAGAGACATAGAACGGATCCTTCACAAATAATTTGTCCGGACAACTTAGCATTAATTGTGCAGGACGCAACAGCATTAGGCCATCGAGCCGGCACCGCGTCTAGCCGCTAGTTCGAATAAGCCGCGATCACCCATTTCCCAGGTCACGTTGAGTTGGGTTTTGTGAATCAGCCAACCGTCTCCTTCCCGTTCCAGCTCATGGACATAATAGCCGCCAATGGAATGCATCTGACGATCGCCTTCGACGATGAGATGATGATGAGCGGCCATATAGCAGGTACAAATCGCCCTGTTACCGTCGAGGTTGATGCTGAAGTTAGTCAACACATGTTGGGTCGCGTCAAACGGCTCCAGCGTTGCGCGGACACCGGCAACCCAATCATCGACCGGCATGGTGCTGGCCGGATCACCCGACCAACTTGAGAAATCCAGAGTGATTTCGTCAGTAAAGATCGAGCGATATAAATCCCATTGGTGCCGGTCGATGCCGGTGGCATAGTTCAGCACATGATCCGTGATATTTGCCCGGTCGATCAAATCGTCATGTGTCATTATCGTCTCCAATCATTCCAGCAGGGCTCTGCTTGCCACTATCGCTTCGCGCGCCCAATTTTCCGGGTTAAAATACGGTGCAGCTGCATAATGTGGTACTTCTATATCCAGGTCGACATGCTCCCCCAAAAGTTCGATCAAGGCGGAAAGCGGGAACATCCCTTCACCCGGAATCATCCGGTTCATCGCTTCCTCGACATAGTCATCCGATTTCCGAAAGTGCGGACCATCGCATAGCTGGGCATAGCCAATGATCTGAGGATCGACGGACTTGAGCTGATCCAGAGAACCGCCCGTTCGAAAAAGATGCAGCGCATCAACGGCTATTTTCAGATTAGGCAGGTCCATCATCTGATGCAGCCTGACTGCTTTTTCAAGACTGTCGCAACCCTTTGCAAAACCGGTAAATTCCAATCCGATTTCCATGCCCAAATGACCAGCCATTTCACAAAGCTTGCCGAGTTGATTGGAGATACGGGACGCATCAACGTCGTGAATATGGGTGACAGCGCGTTTGGCGCCTAATTCAGCCGCAAGCTCCAGTTCTGAGGCATATTGACTGACATCAATATTTGGCGTGATCGGGAAATATTCGGCGTTGATGATCGAAACACCGTTATCGGCAAGGACGGTTTGAAACTCTGTTCTTTCGGGAGGTGTAACAGTTGGAAACATCTCCCTACCATCGGATGCCAGCGGCGTTGCGGTGAACAGGCAGATCTTGCTGAGACCAGCCGCTGCCGCAAACCGGACAAGTCCAGCCGGACCGCCCTGCGTCATGGTAATTTGATGGAGAGCCAAATTTTGCATGGACCAATCCTAGTCCAAGCCGATGCGATTGCACCTATGCATTTGGTGCAGACATGACCTTTAGGCTAGTCAATATGTTAGGCTGTGCGCGACGCCGCGCCCTTTAGATAGAGTATTGAGAATCGGTCCGAACGGAGGGCCTCGAGAACAGGACAGGACCATGCTGAAAGAAGATATCATAACCATAGCGGACGTGATCCGGCAACAAGCCAAAGATCAGGGTGACGGGCTGGTGTTCACCTTTGAAGGTGACGAGATGACCTATGCCCAGCTTGATGTAGGTAGCAGCCGGGCCGCCAACGGGCTGGCTTCGCTAGGCGTCAAAAAAGGTGACCGGATTGCCTATATGGGCAAAAACTCGCATCTCTACTTTGAGATATTGCTGGGTGCAGCGAAGATTGGTGCGGTTATGACGCCGGTCAACTGGCGGCTGGCCGGTCCGGAAGTCGCCTATATCGTCAATAATTGTCAGGCCAAAATCCTGTTCATTGGCCCTGAATTTGTCGACCTGGTGAAGCAGATCAGGCCGCAGTTCGAATATGTCGAAACGATTTTCTGCTCTGAAGAGGCGACCGAGGAATTTGCTGGCTATCCGGCTTGGCGTGATGGGTTTTCTGATGTCGATCCGATGGTCAACTGCGCGCCGGATGACGATGCGTTGCAGCTATACACGTCCGGCACTACTGGTCACCCCAAGGGTGCGATCATGACCGGCTATTCCATTTTTGGTGCGCGCTCCAAACTCACTGAAGACGATCTCGCCGATTGGCAAAAGTCTCAGCCGGGTGAGACCATGCTGCTCGCCATGCCCTGTTTCCATATTGGTGGTACCGGATCCGGGCTCGGTAACATGTATAGTGGCGGTCATGCTATTATTGTGCGGGAATATGACCCGGCACAGGCGCTTGATTTCATTGAGCAATATGGGATCAGCAAGATATTCATGGTTCCTGCTGCCATTCAGATATTGCTCAATCATCCCAGGGTGGGAGAGGTCGATTTTTCGAAGTTGAATTATATCACCTATGGTGCATCGCCTATCCCGCTGGAAATGATGAAGCAGAGCATCGACATGTTCGGCTGCGAATTTGTGCAGATGTACGGGATGACCGAGACATCAGGGACGATTGTCGCGCTACCTCCGGAGGATCATGATCCGAACGGCAATGACAAGATGCGCTCGGTCGGCAAACCGTTGCACGGTGTAGAAGTGAAGATAATCGACGAAGACGGCGACACATTGCCCGCGCGCGAAGTGGGTGAGATTGCCACCCGCTCTTCCTTCAATATGAAGGGCTATTGGAATATGGCTGATGCCACGGCGGCAACAATCGATAGCGATGGCTGGCTCCGCACAGGTGATGCGGGATATTTTGACGAAGACGGCTATCTCTACATCCATGACCGAGTGAAGGATATGATCATCTCCGGTGGGGAGAATATCTATCCGGCCGAGGTTGAAAATGCGATCTATGGTCACCCAGCTATTGCGGATGTCGCGGTAATTGGCGTGCCGGATGAAAAATGGGGAGAGGCGGTCAAGGCCTGTGTCGTGTTGAAAGCAGGAGCGGAGATAGACGAGACAGATCTGATTGCCCATGCGCGGACCAATATAGCCGGTTTCAAATGCCCTAAATCTGTCGATTTCATCCCTGAATTGCCGCGCAATCCATCCGGTAAAATTCTGCGTCGCGAATTGCGTGCGCCTTATTGGGATGGCAAAGACCGGGCGGTCAACTAGATACTAATAGCCGAGGAGAGCCTGCTTTGACGGATTGTGTATTACGGACAGATCACGATGGATGGTCGATGCTGACACTGAACAGGCCTGACAAGCTCAATGCGCTGACCGTCGAGATGTTTCGCGAGTTGCGAAGGCATGTTGCGGACTTGCGCAAGGACGATGCGATTGGCTGCGTTGTCATTCGCGGTGCCGGAAAATGCTTTTCTGCAGGGCATGATCTGAGCGATATTGCTGAAGGTGAAGAGGTGCCATCACGCGGCTGGCATTCCGAAACGCTTCGTCTGCTGGAAAAGCTTCCGAAACCGGTAATCGCGGCGGTGCACGGCCATTGCTATACCGGTGCACTGGAAGTGGCACTCGCAGCAGATTTCATCCTGGCTGCCGATAGCGCTCGTTTTGGGGATACCCATGCGAAATGGGCATTAACGCCGGTATGGGGTATGAGTCAGCGCCTGCCACGCCGGGTCGGTATCGCAACCGCCAAGCGGTTGATGTTCACGGCAGATATGATCGGCACAGAGGAGGCTGTTCGTATTGGTCTGGCGGAATATTCCGTTCCGCTGGCGCAATTTGATGATGAAATTGCCCAACTAGCCCAGAAAATTGTGTCGAACTCTGGGTTTTCTCATGCTGCGAACAAGCGGCTTCTGGAGGCGACCGATGGCGATCCGCTTGATGCCGGATTGCAATGGGAAGTGATGGAAACAGAAGGCCATGGTCCCGATATGCATGACCGAATTTCAGCTTTCACCAAAAAGTAGAGCTTGGCCTCGGGATAAACTTTTCGCGGGATCGCGGTGCTGAAAGTTGCGGGTCCCGACCATAGCCGGGACCCGACACATTAGAATTGAACGCGCTTGGTAAAGCCGCCGTCAATGACCAAATGGGCGCCTGTGGTATAGCTTGAGGCCGGGCTGGCGAGGAAGACCACGCTGCGTGCAACATCATCCGCTCCGCCAAAATCACCAAGGGCAAAGCCCGCTTTGGTCATTTCATAGAATTCCGGCATGCCTGCTTCTATCTGCGACCAGTTGCCACCAGGGAATTTGATCGGGCCCGGGGAAACCATGTTCACCCTGATGCCTTTGGGGCCAAGCGCTTGGCTAAGCTGGCTGCCATAGGTGATCAATGCCGCTTTCATCGCGTTAAACGCTTGCGGAGCAACGAACGTCTCGAAAGCTGCTGTCGAAGACATGAAGATCACCGAGCCATCATCCGATTTTTCGAGATGCGGTTCAAGCACCTCAAGAGCCTTCACCGCGCCGATAATATCGGTTTGGAAGGTGACTTCCCAATCACCGGTCGCTCCGGCACCGGACGAGCTGACATTGTGGATGAAAATATCACAGCCGCCAAGTTCACCGGCTGCTTTTTCCAGCCATTTGGGATAGCCTTCGGCATCGGTCATATCAAAAGCTTCTGCAAAGACCTTGCCACCGTGGGCTTCCAGTTCGCTCTTGGCTGCGGCCACTTGTTCGGCATTGCGTGAGAAAAATGCGACATCGGCACCCTCCTTGGCAAAATGCTCAAGCGCTGCGCGTCCGAGGCCCCGGCTACCGCCAGTGAGTATAACTTTTTTGCCCTTCAGTCCTAAATCCATTTTGCTCTCCTTTAATTGTGTTCAGGGTTGAAATTATGCGTCTAGAATTTTGCTATCGCGGGCTGACAGCACCATTTGATGCCGCGGCGTAGCAGGTCATAGATTATCGGCTGTTGCCAACCGGAACGATCCACTTCAGGCCACCAGTCGAGGACCGGATCCATATCATAGTGGCCGCGGCAATGGCCCATGGTTAGATAGAGTACGGCGCCTTCGCCCATTTTACGAATGTAGAAAACCGGGTGGCGGCTTTTTTCAATGTCACTATGCACGAAGCCGCTAATATCATCGGTGCCATTATATTCGGTGTCGAGCAGCACATCAATTTCCGCTCGGGTTTCAACCAGATATTGCTCATCAACCGTTTCAAAACTGGGTATGTCCTTGACTAGCGGATGATCCGGCTGCGCATTATCGACAGTGAACGGGATGATCGGTGGATGGGACAGAAAGCGGCTGCCCAATGTGTCGACAAAGGTTGGCATGTCATCGGGCGCATCGACCCGGCCGTCTTCCAGGAATTTCAGAACGCTGTTGGTACCGTGTAGTGCGAAATACTGACCGCCACCATTAACGAAGGCTTGGATATTTTTTTGCGCCGCTTCACTGGGTAAAAGATCACAGGTATAACTGATCAGGACATCGGCATTTTTGATGGCATCGAGATTTTCATAATCTTCAAAAACCCGAACGCGGATACGGTCATCCTCGGCGAGCAGTTTTAATATTTCGAGCCTGGCAAAATCGATGTCATGATATTTGCCTGCAGCGACGAGCACGCATTTGATCGGTTTCTGGTCGGGCCGGCGTTCTGGTGGAGTTTCACTCATATTCTATTCTTTTCCTATTACCGGATTGGTCACGCCATCCCAATCGAGATGCGCTTGCCGCATGGCCGCAAAGCCGTCGAGGCCTGCTTGCGGGATTTGCAGATATTCGATGATGGTACCGGGCCCACCGCCATAATCGGCATAGAATGCACCGCCGACACCGCCGGGCAGGCTGACTTCCTGGATGACATCACCACCTTTACTTTCGGTGATTTGCCGCGCTTCGGCCAGATCATCGACGATGATGCAAAGATGCTGGACACCCTGTAGACCCTTTGCACGCCAGTCCTTGAACATCGATGGCGCATCATTGTCGGGCCGGATCAACTCGACCTGCACATCGCCCCAATAGCCGATGGCCATAGAAAACTGGATATCGGAAGGCTCGCCGCGATATTTGACATTTTCAACCTGCACGCCCTCGGTGTGAAAAAAGGGGCCTGCACCCATTTTTTGGGTCCAATAGTCCAGTGCAGCATCATAATCGTCCGGCACATAGCTGATCTGCATGATCGTGCCGAGTTTAGCGAGAGTGGCCGGAGAAGAGGTTGACGTATCGGTCATTCTTCGCCGCGCCAGATTTCAGCCGAAGGCCGTTCTTCCATCATGGCCGCAAAGCGCGCCAGATTGTCGGTGCCTTCGGGCAATGTCCATCCCACCGTACCGCCAAATTTGATAAAGCAGAAGGCAACCAGATCAGCGAGTGTCAGCTTGCCATGGCAGATATAGTCTTTGTCACCCAATTGTCCGTCGAGCCAAATCCAATGCTTGTCCGACATGGCCGATAGTTCGGCTGCGGCTTCGGTGCTGACCACATTCATGCGTGGTTCGAACATCGGACGGCCACCGCCACCGCGAAAGCCGAGCGTCATCGGAACTGCTATTTCCTGATCGATACGCCGTGCCCAGCGCCGCGTTTCTGCCCGCTCAGTCGGTGTTGATCCGATCAACACCGGGTCGGGTTTTATCTCTTCCAGATATTCGCAAATCACCGTCGACTCGCTCAGCAGCGTTCCATCATCCAGCTCCAGTGTCGGAGTGGTCTGCATCACATTTTTTGTCGCATAGTCGTCGCTGCGATTTTCACCGGTGATAATGTCGAGATGGATTCGTTCCACCTCTATATCTTTTTCCACTAGGAACATGCGGGCAAGCCGAGGATTGGGGCCAAGGCTGGAATAGAGTTTCACGGGTTTGCTCTCCTTTTTTCGGCAGACTCAAAACCTGCTTCTTGCAAAGCAAGATACACAGGTAAGCGGACCGAACGGTCCTCTCAAAAGCACTAGGTTATATCGCTGGTTTCGCCTCGCAGAAAAATCAACTGAACAAGGCTGCTGAACAAACCTGGGGCTGCCAGATTCACTAGTGGAGTTTGCCGGTTCTTGCGGTAGTCTGCCCGCAAATAAGTTTAGTTTTCAGGAGAAGATAATGGTCGAGACGTTAACGGGTCACAATCGGTCAAACGGCATTTCCTATACCGAGTTGTTGGAAGGCGACAAAGTGCGCGCACCCGAGGTATATTTTGAAGAATCCCCGATGGAGCCTGGTCTGACGGAAGTTGAGGTCAGTCGTTACTGGACGAAGGAAGAGCATGACCGCGAAGTTGAAATGCTCTGGAAGCGGGTCTGGCAAATGGCTTGCCACAAAGATGATATCAAGGATGTCGGTGATACCCATGTCTATGATATTGCCGGATTGTCTTTCATCATCGTGCGCGTTTCTGAAGACGAAATTAAAGCCTATCCCAATAGCTGCATGCATCGGGGTCGTGCGATTTGTGACAATCATAAAAAGGGTCAGAAAGCACTGCGCTGTCCCTTCCATGGCTGGTCATGGGAGCTGGATGGCAAACTGAAAGAAGTACCGTGCCAGTGGGATTTCCCGTCCGTCAGCGAAGAGACCCATAGCCTGAAAGAAATCAGCGTTGGTGAATGGGGTGGATTTGTCTTTATCAATCCCGATCCCAATTGCGAGCCGCTGGAAGATTTTCTTGGCGATCTCGACCGCCATTTCCAGATCCCGTTCGAGCGTCGTTACAAAGCCGCGCATATGATCAAGCGTCTGCCGTGCAACTGGAAGATCGCGCAGGAAGCATTCATGGAATCCTATCATGTGGTCGGTACCCATCCGGAACTGATGCCTGCCTTTGCAGATGCGAACAGCAAATATGACGTTTGGAATAATGTGTCGCGCGCGATGTCCGCTCACGGTGCACCAAGCCCGCATACCGATCTTGAGAATCCTGATCCGACGGCTTTCCCTGATCAGAAGGCTTTTCAGAGCTTTATCCATCCGATCAGCAAGCACACGTTCAAGCGGCTGGAAGAAAACCGTGTCGAGGTCTCATTGCCCAATGGCAAAAGCGGTATCTTCGACATGGAAGCCAATTATATCGAAGGCGATCTGAAATCCGCCGATCCCCATATGTGCAATTGGATCGGCGGCAAAATCGCTGCGGAAGAAGAAGACATGCCGATGGTGTTCACCGATGTGTCTGCGCACATGATGCGCGACGAGGCAGCCCAAGCCCGCCGCGAAGAGATGCGTCCAACATGGGGCGATGATGTCGACAAGATCAGCGACGCCGATCTGACCGATGCGATCTTCTACAGCGTGTTCCCGAATATGAGTCCTTGGGCGGATTTTAATCCGATCTTCTATCGCTTCCGTCCTGACGGGGATAATCCGGAGCAGTCACTGCATGAAGTGATGTTCATGGTCGCGCTGCCGGAAGGTGCCGAGCGGCCGGAACCAGCAAAATGCACATTCCTCGATCTACATGATGATTATACCGAGGCGACCGAGTTTGGCAGCTATTTGAATAAGGTGTTCAATCAGGATTACATCAATCACAAGGCCATGCAAAAGGGCGTGAAAAATCAACCGCACGGCGTTTCGATTTTTGCACAATATCAGGAAAGCAAAATTCGTCACTTCCACGAGACATTGGACAGATGGCTGACGAGCAAGGAGCCACCAAAAAGTCCCAAGCTCCAGGCGGCTGAATAACGTCTTGGATTCAGTACCGGAAGGATTTGAACCCGCGACATTTTCCAGCGGTTTTCTGGATGTTGCCGGGCCTTACTTCACCCGTAAGGAGGCTGATCATATCGCGGTCGGCATCCGAATATCGGAAGGGCATATTAACGGGATCCAGGTTGCGCATGGCGGCGTGCTTACCACTCTGGCCGATGTAGCGCTTAGCTATCAACTATTTGTGAGCGAAAAGCCGCGCTTACCCATCGCCACTATTAATCTTAGCACCAATTTCCTGAGCGGCGCGAAGCTGGGAGAATGGGTCGTGGCCCATGCCCATATTGATCGCAAGGGAAAGCGCACCGCTTATTGCCATGGCGAAATTGTCGCCGGTGATCGGTTGTTGATGACGATGACCGGAGTGTTCGCGTTGTTACGCAAATAGCAGGCTAGTCAGTCGCTCCGAGATAGCCGAGCTGGCCCGCCTTGAAAATCGTCTGACCGCGGTTGACGCTGTTGAGCTTTTGTCCGGCGCGGTTGACATGATAGCGGATAGTCGCATGACTGAGCGACAGGATCATGCTGATTTCCTTGTCCGTTTTTCCGATTGCGGCCCAGTGCAGACATTCAGCTTCCCGTTTGGACAATATGCAATTGGCTGGCATCCGGTGCTTCTTACGCATTGCTAGAACATAACCGGTCACAAAGCGGCTGGTTACGATCGCAAGAAAATCGGAGTAAAGCCGGTAGGGTTCACTTAGATCTGTGACATCATAGTCCTTGGGAGTGAAGCTGACCGCTGCGATCTGGCCGAATGGCAAATGGACCGGGATTAATATTGCCGATTTTGCGGTGGCACCATTGTCGTAAAATTCTGTGAGGTCGATCTCATCGAGATATTCATTTTGCCAATGACCATGAAAGCCTTCGGCATTGCACCAGATTGGCTCACTCTCGTAGCGACAGGCGCGAGGAAGAGGTGAACTCAGCGCCAGTCTGGTGTCCTCCCACCAGCGCTCGCCTTCAGCGACCCAGCCAAAAATATCCTTGTTGATCAGCTCCCCTTCGGCATCAACCAAATGGGCCTTTGATGAGATGTCCGCGCTGACAGCGATGCGAAAGCCATAGGATTGCGCAATTTGGTGGATCGCTTCCGCCGCAGGACGGATTTCCGCGGCATTGGTGATAGTGACACTGTCCACATTGCGACGAAATGTGGCTTTTGAAACATCAGGTATCTCGGCGACGAAATTCTCTGCCATAATAGCGCTTATCCTCCACGGAATCCTTGTTTCTGGACCCTCGACTTGCGCCACTTGTCGCGTTGTTTGGTTTTGCAGTCAACCAAACATTACTAATAATGTTGATAGGGCTTTGATAAGCCGCTTTTGTCGCTGATTATTCTATCGTCCCGATTAGCTCACCAACCGGATATTCTTCCCCGGTTGTATCGACGATGATCTTGAGTTTTCCCGTCGCAGGAGATTCTACTTCCTGGGTCGATTTATCATTTTCCAGGGCATAGATTTCCTGCCCTTCGGTTACATCCGCACCATCGGGCACAAGCCACTCGGCCAGTGTCCCCACTTCCATGCTGAATCCCAGTTTCGGTATGCGTATTTCAGTAGCCATTATTACCCCAGTATTTTGCGGATTTCGCGTTCGATATCATCTTCACTGAACATCCATGCTTTTTCGATGGCGGGTGAGAAGGGAACTGGCGCATAGCCTGATCCAACACGGCCAACCGGTCCTTTTAGTTCAGAAAATAGTTCTTCATGGATGCGTGAGGAGATTTCCGCGCCGGTGCCGAAATTCTTGACCGCTTCGTGCACGACCACCGCAGCCTTCGTTTTGGCAACGCTCTTCAGCACTGTTTCTTCGTCAAACGGCGCGATGGTGCGTAGATCGATCACCTCGCAGGAAATACCCTCACCAGCGAGTTTTTCGGCCACAGCATGGCAGGCCCCAACCCCGCGGCTATAGGTGATCAGGCTGATGTCCGAACCCTCTCGCGGTACGGATGCCTTGCCAAGCGGCACGACATGATCTGGCGCGGGCGCTGGTCCCTTGGTGAAATAGGTTGGCGTATTCTCAATGAAGATCACCGGATTGTCGTCCATGATCGAGGAGTAGAGCAGACCATAGGCATCCGCAGGATTGGATGCGGCGACCACTTTCAATCCGGGTACGTGGGCCAGCCATGCTTCCAGCATATCACTATGCTGTCCGCCAAGGCCGGTTCCGGCGCCGGTAGTGGTACGAATGGTGAGCGGCACACTGGTTTGACCGCCGGACATGAAACGCAACTTGGCAGCATGATTGACAATCTGGTCCATCGCTACGGTGATGAAGTTCATCAACATAATCTCGGCAACGGGTCTATAGCCGACCAGTGCCGACCCCACCGCTGCTCCGACAATCGCTTGCTCCGAAATCGGGGTCGAGCGGACGCGATCTGTACCATATTGCGCAGACAGACCAGCGGTTACTTTAAACACACCGCCGCCTTGATCGTCGGCAATATCTTCGCCCATCAGAATGACCTTGGGGTCGTCGGCCATTGCTTTGGCCATGGCCATGTTACAAGCCTGCGCGAACATGATTTCCTTTGGTGCGTCGCTCATGCTGCAATCTCCTCGTCCAGAACATCGATGCGATATTCGTCTCCAGGAGGATAAGGCGCGTCGAGTGCAAATTTCGCTGCTTCGTCGATAGTCGCCGCATTTTTCGCTTCAATCGCGGCAATGTCCGCCTCGCTAATCTGCATGTCGAGTAACTGCTGACGCAGGATCGGCATCGGATCATCTTTCAGCGCCTGTTCCATCTCTGCTTCGGGGATATAATGTCCTGTATCGCCGAGCAAATGTCCGTGGAAGCGGAAGGTCATTGCCTCGATCAATGTCGGCCCGTTTCCGGCGCGTGCATATTCGACAGCCTCTTTTGCCGCAGCATACATTTCGCTGGCATCATTGCCATTGACCCGTACCGATCGCATGCCCAGACCATCGCCACGTTGTTTGATCGTTTCGGAGCTGGTCGCAAAGGCCATTGGTGTATGTTCGGAGTAAAGGTTATTCTGACAGAGAAAAATCACCGGTAACTTCCAGACTTGCGCCATGTTCAGACCTTCATGGAACGCGCCAATATTGGATGCGCCATCACCGAAACAGCAGACTGTAACCTTGCCATCTTTTTCCAACTGGCTGGCCAGACCCAGTCCGTTGGCAATCGGAATTCCTGATCCGACAATGCCAGTCGTCACCATCACTCCGGTTTCGGGATGGGTGATATGCATCGGCCCGCCTTTGCCTTTGCAAGTTCCCGCCATTTTACCCGCAAATTCAGCCCACAAATCTTTGGATGGAATGCCTTTGGCCAATTGGTCATGTAGTCCGCGATAGATGGTGACGAGATAATCTTCCTGATTGATTGCCGCCATCATCGCGGCAGAGACAACTTCCTGCCCGCGCACGGGATAATAGACAATCTGCAACTGTCCGGCACCGATCATTTTGCGGAATTTGATATCCGATTGCATGATCAGGTCTGCACGGGTGAAAATGTCGATCATGACATCTTTGTCTGCCATCTGTGTGTCGCTCAAGGCTTCGCTCCTTTAATGGTTACCCTCTGACGGGGATTTGCTTTAAAATCTACATAGCGCAGGCAGGGTTACTCGCCACTATTGTTATAGGGAGTAGGGCGGCTATCAGATTGCCCCCAAGCCACTAAGATCGAGCGCTTGCGCCTGCGGAATTGTGGCCCAGAATTCCGGATCATGACCATAGAAAATCCGCGCTCCGTCTCGTCGTAACTGCGAGAGTTTCTCCAGAGATCCGCGATACTGATCCACATTGTAGCAATGATCGGGGAGGTGCATCTCATCCAGAGAACGCCGCATATTACAACAATCGGCAGCGAGCACCGCTTCGCCGGTGGCTGTCTTTACCCGTACTGATTGGTGGCCGGGGGTGTGGCCGGCTGTTGGAAAAATTATAACGGTGCCGTCCCCAAATAGATCATGATCTCCGGCGATACGCTTGACCGGCTGACCCGTGTCAAAATCTTGTAAGTCATAGGCGGTGTCTTCTCCAGTCTTCCCAAAATCCCATTCAGGTCCCTGCACGATGACCGTCGCGTCGGGGATCAGGGCATTGCCACCGGCATGATCAATATGGAGATGGGAGTTGATCACATAGTCGATCCGTGCCGGATCAATTTCCAGGGCGCGTAACCGGTCAGCAACGCATTCCCCCTCCGGCATATCGACAATTTTACCGAGTCCTTTTTCCATTCCAACGAACCGGTCGCTGAAACCGGTATCGAACAGAACCAGACCTTTGGGATGATCGATCAGGAATACGCAGGCTGGCACTTTCGCTTTGCCCGGCTCGCCATCCAGAAAAAAGCTCATCGGCAGGGTAATATACCCGCAGGTAAATGCGTAGAGCAATATGCCTTCATCGTTACTTGTTCTCATTCTGGTTCTCCTCCCATCATTATTGGGCATTATCTGATGTAGATGCCTGTGATCTTACAGCCAGTGTCTGGGCCGTGCTTGTCACCGAATATAAAGTTTCCATCCCCGGCCGTGCGCCGCCGCCAACGATTGTAACGCTGCCCGATATCTCCTGGTCGCTGACCGCAAAGCCATGACGTGGCTGATTGATCGGCTCTCCGACAGACCATTGCAATGTTTCAAGATCCAATATGTCATGATCGACAAAAACTCTCCCTGCGCTGAGCGATTCTCCGCCAAATATATGCAGGTTATTGTTGCTGACAAAAGCGCCATGCCCACCGCGCCCTTGCGGCATATTCGGTAGTTTTCCCCAGCGATCTTCGGTCAAATGATAAACATCGACCTGCTTCATTTCGCTGCCAAATTCGGCGCTGCGTCCGCCGGTCACATAGAGCAAGGGGCCAGAACGGCCGATGGCATGGGAATGGCGCGCGGTCGGCATCGACGACAGCGCCAACCACGTCTTGTCGGCAATATCGTAGCGCCACATAGTGTCGAGATCCTGCCCGTCATCCTGGCCGCCAATCAGATAAAGCGCGCCGCCAAAATGGGTCATCGCGTGTTGGCCGATCGGATGAGGCAGTTTGCTGATTTCGGTCCAAATGCCGGTGTCGGGATCATAACGGAAGAGACCGGCTGCTTTGTCCGTCTCAAACGGCAGTGCGACATATCCCCCCGATGCATAGACATGCTGGTCATCTGCGGCCATTGCTACATGATGCAGCGCCCGCGGAAGCTCGCCGCAGTCCGACCAGCCGTTTGATTCTAAATCCAGCGTTTCGCAGCTGTCCAATACTCGGAACAGTCCGATCCCACCCGCGACATAGAGTTTTCCATTCAGTGTTGCCGCGTGAATTTCAGAACGCGCTTCACGCATTCCATCATTCCAACCAAGAAATGCGCGGGCCAGAAAACCGGCTCCAACAAGAAGAAGGAAAAACAAAACGGTGGAGGCAATGAATCGCTTCATGCAAACGATATGCCATAGATTCGGAAATTCGCTACCCCCTTGGCTGCTATCAAAGCTGCCAGTTATCTCTTGGACCGTCCGTGATCTATCAAGCTGCTCATAAAGCGTAACGGGAGAAGATAATGACCGACAACAGACAGTGGCTGATTAATGGACGTCCAAAAGGCCGCGGGCTGGTGGATGATGATTTCAAGAAAGTCGTGACACCGGTCCCTGAGGTTGCCGAAGGTCATGTGCTGGTCAAAAATGAGATACTCGGCTTCGATCCTGCGCAAAAAGGCTGGATGGAAAATATAGGTGGCTATGTTGCGCCAACCGAAATTGGTGAAGTGATGCGGGGGAGCGGTGTTGGAACCGTCGTCGAGTCCCGCGATTCGAGATTTGCAGCCGGTGACAAGGTTATGGGCATGCTGCGCTGGCAGGATTATGCCATGATTCCTGGTAGTGAACTGAACAAAATACCAGATGATGACTTGCTGGGTGCCAATTTGGGCGCGCTCGGAACAACTGGTATGACCGCTTATTTCGGTCTGCTCAAACATGGCCGACCACAACCGGGTGATACACTGGTGGTTTCGGGAGCGGCAGGAGCAACAGGATCCATGGTGGGTCAGATCGGCAAGATCGCCGGATGCCGGACCATTGGCATCGCTGGCGGTAAGGAAAAATGTGACTGGCTGACGCAGGATGTCGGTTATGATCATGCGATTGATTATAAAAATGACGATGTTCGCGCAAAGCTGAAAGAGCTTTGCAACCAATCGATTAATGTCTTTTATGACAATGTTGGCGGCAGCATATTGAACGACGCGCTTTCGCAAATTGCGATGCACGCGCGCGTTGTGATTTGCGGCGGTATTTCTCGCTATGAAAAAGGCGATATGCCCGCTGGTCCGGAAAATTACTTTAATCTGATCTTCAAGCGGGGAACGATGTCGGGATTTATCGTCCTTGATTACATGAGTGAATATCCAGAAGCGCAAAAACGGATGCGTCAGTGGATCAAGGAAGGTAAAATTACATTCAAGGAAGATATTCAGGAAGGCTTTGACAATATTCCCGATACCTTGAAGCGGCTGTTTGCAGGCCAGAACTTTGGTAAGCAAATGTTGCGGCTGGACTGACGGGCGATTGGACGGGTTCTGCCCTCATGCTAACTATTTGCGCAGTGCCAGCCCTTCGCCGTCTGCAATATGACTGTTTGATTACGAGAGGCAAATTATGAGCGATCTGGAACAATTTCGCGCTGAAACACGGGCTTGGTTGGCAGAAAACTGCCCGGAAGAAATGCGCGATGGCGACATTACCGCAGAGAATCAGTGTTGGGGCGGCCGTCAATGGGAGTTCCAGTCCGACGCTCAGAAGCGCTGGTTCGAAGCTGCTTTGGCCAAAGGCTATACGGTTCCAACCTGGCCCAAGGAATATGGCGGCGCTGGACTGTCAACGGATGAAGCGAAGATTCTGACGGAAGAGCGCGACCGGATCAACGCACGCAAACCGCTCAGCAATTTCGGCATATCGATGCTCGGCCCCGCTTTGCTCGCCTTTGGTACGCACGAACAGAAATTAATGCATTTGGGCGGGATCGCACGTGGTGAAATCCGCTGGTGCCAAGGCTATTCGGAGCCGGGCGCTGGTTCTGACCTCGCGTCGCTCAAAACCAAATGTGAAGATAAGGGCAACCACTGGCTGATCAACGGCCAGAAAATCTGGACGTCCAATGCCGATATCTCTGACTGGATATTCTGTCTGGTCCGCACCGATTTTGATGCGCCGAAACATAAGGGCATTACCTTCATCCTGATGGATATGGCGAGTGAGGGGATTAGCGTGAAGCCGATCATCCTTATCTCCGGTCATTCGCCCTTTTGCGAGACTTTCTTTGATGATGTGAAAGTGCCGAAAGCTTATGGCGACGATAATCTGTCGGTTGTTGGCGAAGTCAATCGCGGCTGGGACGTGGCGAAAAACCTGTTGGTACATGAGCGCGGTATGTTGGGCACGATGTCGCCGCTGCGGGGCGCTACCGGACCCGAAAATCTGGGCGGCTATGCTGCAGGCGAAATCGGCGTCGATGCAACGGGGCGGCTTGATGACCCATCCTTGCGGCAAAAAATTGCGCAGGCCGAGATTGATGACTGGGCTTATAACTTGACGGTTGAACGGATGAATGACGAGGCTAATGCCGGAAATGGATTGGGCGCAAAATCATCCATGCTGAAATATACGGCGTCTGAACTGACCAAGAAGGGCAGTCAGCTGCGTATGGATATTGCCGGAACCGAGGCCGCGACCATTGGTCCGGATGGCATTGAATATGGGAGCCTCGCCAATACGTGGCTCTATAACCGCGCTTATTCCATCCTTGGCGGCACGACCGAAGTTCAACTCAACATCATTTCCAAGCGCGTCTTGGAATTGCCCAGCGCGTAAAAGGCGAGATAGATATGTCCCTAATTCTCACCGAAGAACAGGAAATGCTGCAAGATGCAGCCAATGGTTTTTTGACCGAAAACGCACCCGTTACTGCGTTTCGTGAGATCAGGGATAGTAAGAATCCAGACGGCTTTTGCAGGGATTTGTGGAAAGAAATGGCCGATATGGGCTGGGCCGGAATCATCGTGGATGAAGAATTTGGCGGCAGCGAATTTGGCTATGTCGGCGCGGGCGTTCTCGCCGAACAAATGGGCCGGAACCTTACCGCATCTCCGTTTTTTTCGACTTCTGTTCTGGGTGCAACTGCAGTTCAGCGCTATGGAACAGACAAACAGAAAGAGCAGCATCTGGGTTCGATTTGTGATGGCTCCGCTCTCTTCGCATTGGCCGTCGACGAAGGACCGCGCCACCGGCCCGAGCATATCGAATTTGCCGCTACACCGCATGGTAACGGCTATAAGTTGTCCGGCGCCAAGACATTTGTCGCGGACGGCCATGTCGCCGATAAACTGATTATCGCGGCTCGCACTTCGGGTGAAGCCAATGACCCATCGGGTATCACATTATTTCTGGTCGATGCAGATGCCGAAGAGATTGATCGCACCCACACACCGATGATCGACAGTCGCAATGCTGCAAATATCAAGGTTGATGGCCTAGAGGTCACCGGCGATGACATATTGGGTGAAGTCGACGGCGGCTATGAAGCCCTCGAAGGAATTTTAGCTGCCGGGCGCGCCGTATTGGGCGCGGAAATGTCAGGATCGTCGCAACAGGCTTTTTCTATTACCACTGACTATCTGAAAGAGCGCGAGCAATTTGGCCAGAAAATCGGTTCGTTCCAAGGGCTACAGCATCGCGCGGCCCATCTTGCGACCGAGATTGAGATGACCAAATCAGCTGTCCTGAAATCGTTGCAATTGCTCGACGATGATTTTGAAAGTGCATCGGCTACCTGTTCAATGGCAAAAGCCAAATCGGGCATGACCGCCCAGCTGTCCACTCAGGAAGCGATCCAGATGCATGGCGGCATTGGCGTGACCGACGAATATGATGTCGGGCTTTATTTCAAGCGCGTCCATGTCGCGCAGCAAATGTTTGGCGACGCCGGTTTCCATGCAGATCGGTTAGCGAAGCGGTCGGGCTATTGAGTGATAAAAGAGCGATCTAACCTTCGTTCATTGTAATATTGGATGGGCCAAAATGCGCCGTCATTTTTTCAACTTTACCGGCTTCATCAAATTCAAAAATGTCGATCACTTCGACGATCAGAACCTTGCCGCCCCCCTGACCAATCTCCGCACGAAACGGGAAGGCCGCAGTCTCTGCGCTTATTCTGATACTGTCAGTCAGTTCAACTTTCGCGCCGCCAGAAAAAGCATTCTGATAAAAGGTCAGGATATCGGCGCCCGTTTTCGGTTCGGTGCCAGCAGGGTCCTCAACCGCGGCATTGTCCGCATAAAGATCCATCACCGCATGCATGTCACCAGCATTAATCGCGGCCAAATAACGATTGACGATATCGGTTATATGTTGGGGTGTTGGCATCGGGCTTCCTTTCTGAAGAACAGGATGAATAATAGAGGCGCATGGTCCGAACCGGCGTCTCCCTAATTTGATAGGGATTTGAGGAGACAATACGTGACTCAGCGGCTGCAGGGAAAAGCGGCAATTATTACTGGCGGTGCCAGCGGTATCGGCGCCGCGATGGTGAAACGCTTTGCCGAAGAGGGCGCAAAGGTGCTTTCCACAGATGTTCAGGTAGAGCTTGGTAAAAAGGTCGCCGATGACGCCGGAGTGCTTTTTGTCGAGCAGGATGTGTCGGGCGAAGCGGGCTGGCAAGAGGTGGTGGCCAAAGCGCAATCAGAATTTGGTCGTCTCGATATTCTCGTCAACAATGCCGGAATCGTAGCAGCCAAGTCGATTGAGGAAATCGATCTGGAAAGCTGGCACCATTTGCTCGGCATCAATTTGACCGGCGTGATGTTGGGTTGTCAGAATGCGATTCTGGCGATGAAGCAAAATCCAGGTGGATCATCCGGTTCGATCATCAATATCGCCTCGACATCGGCCTTTACTGCACTTCCGGGAGACGTCACTTACACTGCTTCCAAAAGCGCGGTGCGGATGTTGACCCGATCAGTGGCGGTGCACTGCGCGCAATCCGGTCTCAACATTCGCTGCAACAACATCGTGCCGGGCGGAACCCATACCGGGATTATCGATGCCGCCAAACAGGTGGTGCCGGACATTTATGACCGGGTGGCTGCCATGTCTCCCATGAACCGCATGGGCGAGGGCGCTGACATGGCCGGTGCCGCAGTCTATTTGGCCAGTGATGATGCCAGTTTCGTGACCGGTAGCGACCTGCTGGTGGATGGCGGGATGCTCGCCGTCCACCCCGGCTATTAAACTCACAACCTAGCCGTTTTGGCAGTTATTGAGCAGCATGCTTTGGCCTAATGTCGCTAGCAATAAAGGAGAGGGCGAATGAACGCGCAGCCAATTGCAGACAATCTGTTCACCGACGACAATATGACCGCATTGGTCGGCGCGCGGAACAAACAGACGGGCCAGATATTCTTCCCTCTGCCACTCACGCCAAATGACGATATCGAACCGATAGCTCTCGCGAGCCGAGGAACCGTTTGGACTTATACCGTGCAGCGGTTTCCGCCCAAAACACCTTATGCGGGACCGGCTGATCCAGAGAATTTTAAACCCTATATCGTGGCCTATGTCTCTCTGCCGGGACAAACCATGGTGGAATCGCGGCTGACTGGCATCGAGCCGGAAGATGTTGAAATCGGAATGGAAGTGGAACTGACTGCGATTCCGTTGGACCCGGATGCACCGGCCAGCGAGAAAGTCATGATCCACGCTTTCCAGCCAGTTTGAGGAGATATTGAGATGAGCGACGTATGCATAGTAGGCGCGGGTATCCATCCCTTTGGCCGTACCGAAGGCCGTGATGGCATGGATCAGGGCGTTTATGCCGTAAAACAGGCCTTGGCCGATACCGGTATAGCTTGGGAAGATGTCGAATTTGCCTTTGGTGGTTCGGCTGCCTCTGGCGCCGCGGATACCATGGTGTCGAAACTGGGACTGACCGGCATCCAGTTTATCAATGTCTCCAACGGCTGCGCAACCGGGGGCTCGGCGCTGAACGCGGCGGCGAGTGCGATCAAATCGGGTGAATATGAGATCGGCATGGCGGTTGGCTTTGACAAGCATCCCCGCGGCGCGTTTAACGCGGATCCGTCCGCCTATGGCTTGCCCAACTGGTATGGCGAAGCCGGCTATATGCTGACAACGCAGTTTTTCGGCGCGAAGATCATGCGCTATCTGCACGAAAATAATCTCAGTACCGAAGCGTTGGGACGGGTTTCCGAAAAAGCCTTCCGCAATGGCGCCAAGACCGACCATGCCTGGCGACGCAGCGAAGTGGATCTCGAAACTATCATGAATGCCCCGATGATCAGCGACCCACTCAACAAATATATGTTCTGTTCGCCCGCCGAGGGTGCTGTGGCACTGATCCTGGCCAGCGAGAAAAAGGCGAAGGAATTGGGCGGGCCGATGATCCGCCTGAAAACTTCGGTCATGCGCACGCGGCCGCCGGGATCTTTTGAGGTTTTTGCGGCTTCCATCGATAATGAACGCGGCGGGACGGCGACAGAAATCGCTGCCAAGGCGGCCTTTGAACAGGCGGGCATGGGGCCAGAAGATATTGATGTCGCCCAGCTTCAGGATACCGAGTCTGGCGCGGAAATCATGCACATGGCGGAAAATGGCTTTTGCCCCCATGGTGATCAGGAAAAATGGCTGATCGAGGGGCGAACCGAGATTACCGGAGAACTGCCGGTCAATACCGATGGCGGCTGTCTGGCATGTGGTGAGCCCATTGGTGCATCCGGTTTGCGGCAGGTCTACGAAAATGTCGTGCAGTTACGCGGCACAGCAGGCGAACGACAAGTATCAGGTGTCCCGAAAACCGCCTATACACAGGTCTATGGTGCACCGGGTGTCTCGGCTGTGACGATATTGCAGCGTTGATTGTCATGATTGTCACCCTGAACTTGATTCAGGGTCCAGAGCGGCTAGCTTTGCGTTTTGCAACTCTGGATGCTGTATCAAGCGCAGTATGACGAACACATAAAAGGAAAACCATTGAACCACGAAATCAGTGCCGAAGCCCGTACCATAGCCGAAAATGTCGAAACCTTTGTCCGGGATAAGATATTTGCCTATGAAAAAGACCCGCGCTGCGAGGATCATGGGCCGACCGATGAGCTGGTGCAGGAAATGCGAGCCTTGGCGCGAGAGGCCGGTGTTCTCACTCCGCATATTCGTGAAGACGGCAGTCATTTGACGCATCTCGAAACGGCTTTGGTGTTACGCAAGTCAGGCCTGTCGCCGCTAGGTCCACTGGCGGTCAACACCTTCGCGCCGGATGAAGGCAATATGTACCTGCTTGGCAAATGCGCATCGCCAGAGCAGAAAGAGCATTTCCTCAAGCCGCTGGTGGAAGGCGTTACGCGATCGGCCTTTTTCATGACCGAACCGGCCAGTGAAAATGGTGCCGGCTCTGACCCGATGATGATGCAAACCACTGCCAAGCCAGACGGAAACCACTGGGTTATCAATGGTCGCAAGACCTTCATCACCGGGGCTAAGGGCGCAACGGTCGGGATCGTCATGGCGAAGTCTGATGATGGTGCCTGCATGTTCCTCGTCGATTTGCCCGACCCGGCGATTACCATCGAGCGTGTCCTTGATACCATCGACAGCTCTATGCCTGGCAGCCATTCGGTGGTGAATATCGACAATCTCCGCGTGCCCGCTGACCAGATGCTCGGCGAAAGTGGAGAAGGGTTCAAATATGCGCAGGTTCGTCTCGCGCCCGCGCGGCTGACACACTGTATGCGCTGGCTTGGATGCTGTGACCGGGCGCAGGAGATTGCCACCGACTATGCCTGCAAACGCATGGCGTTTGGCAAGGCGCTGGTCGATCATGAAGGCGTCGGCTTCATGCTGGCGGAAAACCAGATTGATCTGAAGCAGGCAGAGTTGATGATCGACTGGTGCGCGCGCGTGCTAGATACGGGCGATATTGGTACAACCGAAAGCTCGATGGCCAAAGTTGCGGTATCCGAAGCCCTGTTCCGCATCGCCGACAAATGCGTACAAGTCATGGGCGGCACTGGCCTGAGTCAGGATACAGTTGTCGAACAGGTCTTCCGCGAAGTCCGTGCCTTCCGTGTTTATGACGGCCCGACCGAAGTCCACAAATGGTCACTAGCCAAGAAAATCAAGAAGTCCCATCAGGTTTAAGAAGAGATACGATCATGACTAAAAACCGCAAATTTACCCTCGTCAGTCGTCCCGACGGTGAACCCAAACCCAGTGACTTCGCGTTAGTCGAAGAAGACCTTCCGGAACTGGCAGATGGATCGTTTCTGGTCCGCAATCATTATATCTCACTCGATCCTGCTCAGCGCGGCTGGATGAGTGATGCCGAAAGCTATATGCCGCCCATCCCATTGGGCGATGCCGTGCGTGCCAGCGCTGTGGGCCGCGTGCATGCTTCCAAAAATCCCGACTTTCCGGTCGGGCAGTGGGTTGTCGGTCTGGCCGCGATGGAAGAATATTCGGTGGTTGAAGCGGGTGGCTTTACTGCGCCTGTTGATGCATCACTGGTCCCTTCGCCGACGAATTTCCTTTCTGTCTTGGGCGCAGTCGGTATGACCGCCTATTTCGGAATGATCGACGATGGTAAGCCCAAAGAAGGTAATACACTGTTAGTCACTGGCGCGGCTGGTGCGGTCGGATCACTTGTGGGACAGATTGGCAAGATCAAGGGCTGCCGAGTCGTTGGCATCGCGGGCGGTGCCGATAAATGTGCCAAGCTGGTGGATGATTATGGCTTTGACGCAGCGATTGATTATCGCGGTAAGAGCCAAGCGCAACTTGAGGCAGAGATCGCAGCCGCTGCACCAGATGGCGTAGACATCATCTGGGAAAATGTTGGCGGCATAATCATGGACGCCGGCATCGCATCGATCAACGAATATGGCCGAATGGTGCTTTGCGGCTTGATTAGCGAGTATAATAGCCCCGAGCCTGTGGGCACGCGCAACTTGTGGTATCTCATCTCGCGTCAGGCGACGATCAAAGGCTTTCTGGTTCGCGATTATCCGCCGCGCTTTCCCGAGGGCATTGCGCAAATGGGGCAATGGTTGGCCGAGGGCAAGATCAAGCATGACGAGGATATCGAGAAAGGCATTGAGAACAGCTATGATGCTTTCATGAAGCTGTTCTCCGGCGGCAATCAGGGTAAGCTCATTTTAGACGTTTCGCCCGAGGAATAAGGAGTTTCATAATGTCAAATGCTGCTGAACAAATCGTGGTCGACTTTATCGAAAGCTGGAACCGGATGGACTATGATTCCATTTATGCAGCGATGGCGGATGATATTTTCTATCACAATATTCCAATGGAACCCTGCGAAGGGATTGAGGCCGTGCGCGCTTTTTTTGAAGGCTCCGGCATGGGATCGGATGGTGCAGAATGGATAACCCACCACATCGCGTCCGACGAGAATGTGGTGCTGACAGAACGGACCGACAAGTTCCGGATTAACGGACAATGGGTTGCTATCCGGGTGATGGGAACGTTTGAGATTTCAAATGGGAAAATCGCCAAATGGCGGGACTATTTTGATCTCGCCGAATTTCAGAATGAAATGGCGCGGGTGATGGAGATCAGTTAGTACTTTTCGATAAGCTTTCAGCCATCAACTTTCGAAGATCGTATGTGGCCGTGTTCAATAACTTCATATTTTGGTTTGAGAATTTCAACAAAAGCGCGTGCTTTTGATTGAATATTTCCGTCTGAAAACAAGAAGTTGTGAAACAGGAAGATATCATACCTGTTTTTGTCGAAGCTGTTGATGGTGAACACATATTCTTTAAAATTGCAGAACCCCATATGGTTTACCGTGAAGCTGTCACCGACCGTCTGGCTGGAAAACTGTTTGACTTCAAAGTTTGACTTTTCGCGGGATGCGAATTCCGCAAATTCCCGTTTGAAATCGCTGACATTTTCATCGTCAATGCGCAATTTTATCACATAAGTTTGGGTGTAGTGGATGGGGTAAATGCAGCCTATTTTGGGAATCCATACAATCAGGATCACAATCAGGATGAGCGATGTTGCAATTTTCAATTTCATCCTGAGCCTTATCTGGGAGGAGTAATCAGTTAGTGCCGGTCTCAGACTTAGCGATCTCAGTTCGGCTGATAAAGCGTCCCGTTATCGACCGGATATTCGCCTGCCGTCATAAAGCGCGACGCATCGCTGGCCAGATAGATACATAGTTCGGCCACATCTTTGGGATGGCCCAAGCCGCCAAGCGGGATCATCCCGGTTTCCGAGGTCGGATCACCCTCTGCCCCAACAGCTGCTTGCCGAACCATCGGCGTGTCGATGCCGGCGGGGTGCAAGCTATTGCAGCGGATCGGGTAATTTTGCTCTTTGCAATGTAACGCTACCGATTTGGTCATTGACCGCACACCGCCCTTGGCCGCGGCATAGGCAAGAAACGGCGAGTAACCCTGCAGTGCAGCCATGGAACTCATATTGATGATCGCACTGGGTTGATCATTGGATTTCATCGCCCGCACCGCCGTCTGACAACCGAGGAACACCCCTTCGAGCATCACCGCATTGGTCAACCGAAATTGCTCCAGGGTACAATCTTCGATGGTGGCAGGAATGACCAGCCCGGCATTATTGACTAATATATGCGGGGTCCCGAAACTTTTCGCGGTTTCTTCAAACACCTCGTCCCAGCGTGTCGGATCAACAACATCCTGATGTAAGGCCATCGCGTCGTTGCCAATGGATGCTGCTGCTGCCTCAACGCTTTCGGCATTCATATCGGTGAGGACAACCTTCGCGCCTTCGGCAACAAATGACTCGCTGATCGCTTTACCAAGACCCGATCCAGCACCGGTCACGATCGCAATTTTACTTTCTAGCCGGCCCATAAATCCTCCCTGCAAAGCTGTATTGTTGATCGCATAGGCTTTGATTTCACCTATGATAGCAATCCCCAATATCGTTAGTTTCCGTAAAGGATTTTCAATGTCCACGGAACATATGTTGCGCGAATATCACAGTTTTGCATATTTGCTATCAAATTGGCTAGCAGAGCGCCACGAAACTCCTGCTTAAGATGACCCCATAAATAAGGCGGAAAAACCGCCACTTAATTTGGATGAGGCCCAGGTCTGCGACCCGGGAATTTTGGGAGAGAGTAATGACTGAACAATCTAAACGCCACAATAGTATCTTTGCGACAAAATCCATGCGCGGATTGCTTTTGGGTTCTGCGGCAAGCCTGGCCTTCGCCGGTGTTGCGGCTCCGGCTCATGCGCAGGATGCTGCTGAAGATGATGACAGCAATGTCATCACGGTCATTGCACGTAAACAAACGGAGACATTGCAGGAAGTGCCGGTGACGGTGACCGCCATTGGCGGCGATACGCTCGAAAATTTCCAGGTCAATGAAATTGCCGATGTTGTGAGCCGGGTTCCTGCACTGAACGTTCAGGTCGGTGGTTCCGGTTCGGGCGGTCAGATCAGTTTGCGCGGGGTTGGTTCATCCAATATTTCCGCTTCGTTCGACTCCGCTGTCGCGTTCGACTTTGATGGCGTTCAGGTCAGTACGATGCGTCTGGTTCAGGCCGGATTTTTTGATGTCGAACAAATTGACGTCCTGAAAGGCCCTCAATCGCTGTTTTTCGGGAAAAGTGCATCGGCCGGTGTGTTTTCGGTCCGGTCCGCCAACCCGACACCGAATTGGGAAGTGGGTGTAAAAGCGTCTCAGGAGTTTGAAGAGAATGGCACGACGATTAGTGGCTATGTGTCTGGCCCCATCTCCGACGCGTTGGGCATTCGGGTAGCGGCACAGTTTAACAATATTGAAGACTATGTGGATCTTGCGCCCGGCACAGCGGCGTTCAACCCTAATGGTTCCGTTCGGACCAGTCGTGGTCTTCAGAATTTCGTTAGCCGGGTAACATTTCAATGGGATCCATTTGATAATTTCAACGCGAACCTGAAACTCAATTACATCAAGAATGAAAATGACGGTGCGATCGCGCATTCGGATATCAATTGCGGCCCCAATGGTGTGGCGGATTCTATCTTCCTGCTCGGGGGCGGGGTGGTTATCCCATCCAATGCCGACTGTAACGATTCTGATGGTCTCTATCATCATACAGATGCTGCCGCGGCATTGCGGTCAGGTGTGCCTGCCGGGTCCGCCGGTGAGGGACGTTTTGAAAATGGCATTCCATTTGGCGAAACCGATATGTTCTTCGGTCGGTTGAAATGGGACCTCGATATGTCAGATTCGCTGACGTTATCTTCGGTTACCGGTTATCTCAATCTCGATGCGGTCGATACAGATTGTTATGGTTATGTCGGTCAGTTCGGTAACGTGCCGTCTGGGGTTGGTTGTAGTGATCCACGCAACCGGACCGAGCAATTCACACAGGAACTACGTGTATCAAGTGACTTTGACGGTATGTTCAACTTCATGGTCGGCGCTTTTTATGAAAGCCGCGAAATTGATTTTGATACCTCGCAACAGGGGGTCAATATCTCATTTCTTGGGCCCGATCCAGTGACTGGTAACACCTATGACTGGTTCAAGAAACACAATACGAAAACCGAAGCAGTTTCCTTGTTCGGAAGCGTCACACTTGATCTGACGGATCAACTTGAACTTTCCGGTGGTCTCCGCTGGACCGACGAGAAAAAAGTGAACACGGTCACAGTGCCCTATGTTCATACATTTCTGGCTGCCGGACCGGCATTTATTAACAGCGGATTCTTCTCGGGACCAATTCGTTTCAGCGATAGCAATTTCTCGCCGGAAGTTTCGCTCAGATATCAGGCTACGGATGATATTAACATTTATGCAGCCTTTAAAACCGGCTTCAAATCTGGTGGGATCGATAATAGCGCATTGCCATCTTCAAGCTTGCTTGGTTTTGATGATCCCGATCCGGCGGTAAGACAGGCAACTGCCGACGCATTGATCTATCAGTCGGAAACAGGTCTTGGCGGAGAAGTTGGCGTCAAA
Organism: Sphingorhabdus sp. Alg231-15; assembly: GCF_900149705.1. Classification (NCBI taxonomy): domain Bacteria; kingdom Pseudomonadati; phylum Pseudomonadota; class Alphaproteobacteria; order Sphingomonadales; family Sphingorhabdaceae; genus Sphingorhabdus; species Sphingorhabdus sp. Alg231-15. The sequence continues at coordinate 2,850,249 of NZ_LT703001.1, forward strand.
GCGCAATTTGCGGACCGCACGATTACATTAAATACATCTGTATTCTACTATGTGTTCGATGATCTGCAGGTGCAGAATTTCGATGCGACGACCATTCAGTTCCAGACCTTCAACGCCAGTCAGCTGACTAGCCAAGGTGTTGATGTGGAATGGGCTTGGCGGACGCCGGTTGAAGGCTTGAACCTTTCAGGTTCGCTGGCTTACACCGACGCCGAGTTCACCGCGCCGTTTGTCACGACATCGGGTGAGGATATCAATGGTCGGGCAGCGGCACGCGCTCCGAAATTTGCAGCCAACGCTGCCTTTGACTGGTCGATCCCAATGAGTGATGCCTTTGAACTCGGGTTGAACGGCAACCTGCAATATAGCGGTTCCTATTTCACCAACGAGGACTCACTGACTGATCTCAAGCAAGACAGCTATGTATCGATCGATGGTTCAATTTCGGTCGGTGATCCTGATGGGGCATGGAAATTGTCACTGGTAGGCGTGAACCTGACCGATGAAATCTGGATCAATACCAGCGGCGGTCGTCCATTCCTTGAGCCAGGCGTCGGCGATGATCTGGTCGTAACCCAGAACCGTGGCCGCCAGGTCTTTGTGGAGGCCAGCTTCAAGTTCTGATCAACTCTCCCGTTGATCACAAGAGGCCGGGACAGCTGGGGGGCTGTTCCCGGCCTTTTCTTTGGTCAAAGTTTCCAGCGAGGATAGCCATATTGAGAGTGGCGGCGGGACGGTGTCCGGTTAATATTGGACCAGTAAGGATCATATAGGTTGAGGAGCGAAACATGGGACGTCTTGAAGGTAAAAAAGCCATTGTGTTGGGCGCAGCGGGCGCGGGCAATATGGGGCAGGTGATTGCGCAACGTTTGCGCGATGAAGGTGCCGATGTGCTGGTCGCTGGCCGAAAGGAAGACGAACTGAAACGCTTTGCGGGAGAGTTGGGTGGCCATTATGCGCTGTGTGATCTGACGAACGAAGATGAAGTCAATGCCCTTGCAGAAACCGCGACCAGCAAAATGGGCGGCGTTGATATTGCGGTCAACGCAACCGGCCTTGGTTTCCTCAAGCCGTTTCTGGAAAATACCCGCGAAGAACTCGAGATGATGTCAGCCCTGCAGCTGGTTGGCCCGTTCCAATTTTATCAGGCGATGATCAAAGCGATGAGCGCTAACGGTCCTAGTGGTGGTTCGATTATTCAAATCAGCTCGGCGACGGCGACGATCATGCTGAATGATCATGCGGCCTATATGGGTACCAAGGCCGCAACCGATCACATCATCCGTTGCATTGCGCATGAATTTGGTGAGCGCGGTATAAGAGCCAATAGCATTTCACCGGGCCTCACCCGCACACCTATGACGGCTGGTGTTGATCAGGTGCCAGGCTTGGTGGAATCCTTTGAAGCGCGTTATCCGCTGGGCCGTATCGGTACCAGTGAAGATATTGCAGCGGCGACTGTTTTCCTCGCCAGCGACGAATGTTACATGACCGGCGAAAATCTGCAGGTTAATGGCGGTCTCTGCCTGCGCGGCAATCCAACGCGCAAGGATCAGGAATTGATGATGGGAGCTGTCGCTGCCGCCAACAGTTGACGGTGTAAAAGCCGGTTGGCGCTCTGGTAATTTTCCGCCATGATGGTGCTTTGATGCATCGGCACGGGGAAGATCGCTATTGCTTGATATATTAAGCCAGTTTCAGGGCGTTATCGGGATTGCCTTTGTCCTGACCGTCGCCTGGGCATTGTCGGAAAATCGTAAGGATCGGCCAAGCTGGCGCTGGATTGCAGGGGCGATTGCCATCCAGTTCATCCTTGCCGTTTCGATTGTTCGCATTCCTGTCATCTGGGATATTATCGGCCTCGCCAATCAGGGTGTGCAGGCGATTGAACAGGCGACTTTAGCCGGTTCCAGCTACATGTTCGGTTATGCCGGCGGCGCCGAGCTACCGTTTGTTCTGAAGGAGGGCGCCGCTCCGCCACTGATCATCGCTTTTCAGATATTGCCGCTGGTGATCGTTTTTTCGGCGCTGGCAGCCTTGCTGTGGCATTGGCGGGTTTTGCAGTTGATCGTCAAAGGCCTTTCCTGGGCTTTGCAAAAGACGCTGGGAGTGAGCGGTGTCGTGGGACTCAGCGGCGGTGCAAATATCTTCCTTGGGGTCGTCGAGTCACCATTGGCCGTGCGCGCCTATTTCGAACGGATGAGCCGGGCCGAGCTGTTCACGATCATGGTGCTGGCCATGTCGACGATATCCGGTGCGATATTGGTGCTCTATGCGACCACGTTGGAAAAGACCGTACCCAATGCGGTGGGACATATGATTTCCGCCTCGCTAATCTCTCTGCCAGCGGCCATCCTGCTCTCGCGGCTGATGGTGCCTGGACGGTCCGATACCAAGGTAGACCGGGAGGAACCCGGCTTGAAATATGACAACAGCTTTGACGCTATCATCAAGGGTACGATGGATGGCGTACAGCTTTTCCTAGCCGTTATAGCGGTGATCATAGTGATCTTCGCCTTCGTTGCACTGATCGACCAGATACTCTCTGTTTTGCCCTTGATTGGCGGCGAAGCACTGACCTTGAAACGAATCTTCGGCTGGATATTCGCTCCGCTGATGTGGATGATTGGGGTGCCTTGGGAAGAGTCGGCCGCAGCGGGATCGTTGATGGGAACGAAAGCAATCCTCAATGAATATGTCGCTTATCTAGAGCTGGCGGCGCTGCCGGCTGATACTTTTAGCGCCAAAGGACTATTGATCGTCACCTATGCATTGTGCGGTGTCGCTAATCTGGCAAGTGTCGGACTAATCATCTCGACCATCGGTACTCTATGTCCCGAACGCGGCGCAGAAGTGGCAGGTCTGGGCATGAAAAGCTGGTTTGCCGGCAACTGTGCCACCGCGATGACCGGCGCGGTGATCGGGATTATCACATGGGTATGAGGTCTGCTTGCAATGTTTGACGCCAAGATCCGTCCGCTGATAGATCCTCCGCTTAATGCGGTTGGTCGGGGCTTGGCTAGGATGGGACTCACGGCCAACAGCATAACCCTGTTGGGTCTCGGTCTTGGCTTGGGCGGGGCTTATACCGTTTCCCAGGGGCACTATGGTTGGGCTCTGGCACTGGTAGTGCTGAGCCGGCTATTGGACGGCCTTGACGGTGCTGTTGCGAGAGCAACGGAGAAGACGGCCTTTGGAGGCTATCTGGATATCGTCTGCGATTTCATTTTTTACGTATCGATTCCACTGGCATTCGGGATCGCTGATCCGGTCAATCTACTACCTGCCCTGATGCTGGTAGCCGCGTTCACGATTACCGGGATCAGTTTTCTCGCCTTTGCCGTTACCGCCGGCGAGCAAGGGGTGGAAACCAGCGCCCATGGTGAGAAGAGCTTCTTCTACAGCACCGGAATTGCTGAGGGAGGTGAGACGATCGCTTTCTTCCTGATCATCTGCTTATTCCCGGGATATTTCGCCACGCTGGCTTATATTTTTGCCGGGCTATGCGTTTTGACGGTGCTTCAGCGCACGGTGTTGGCATGGCTTAGCTTTCGCGGTTGAGTCTCGCCGGCGGGTACTATCCGCTTTCCTACAAGCTATGAACTGCAGTAATCTCAGAGCGACTCTTTTTCAGTTTTGAATATTATGATCCGGTTGAATTTTGTTCGCGCCTTTGCGCGAAACCCTCAAAGGGACCTTGTACACTCTGTAAACTTAGTAGCTCTTGGGCCTAGCTCCGCGCCCAGTTGAAATAGCGCTCCAGCCATTTGAGTGCCCATTCCGGCTTGTGCTTCTTGCGCCATTCTCCAGCGGCAAATTTATTCGCTTCCGCCATGGTAGGATAGGTGTGAATTGTGCCGAGGATCTTGCCAAGGCCTAGCCCGTGTTTCATGGCTAGGACATATTCGGTGAGCAATTCACCGGCATTCTGGCCGACAATGGTGACTCCCAATATCCGATCTTTGCCTGGCGGCGTCAGCACTTTGACAAAGCCCTCAGTGGCGCTTTCGGCAATGGCGCGATCAAGATCATCAAGGCCATACTTTGTGACCTCGTACTCGATGCCTTCTTTTTCGGCCTGTTGTTCGTTGAGGCCAACATGCGCGATCTCTGGATCGAGAAAAGTCGTCCACGGCAGAAATTCGTAACTCGGCTTGAACTTTTTATACCGCCCGAACAGCGCATTGACTGTCGCGAACCATGCCTGATGCGAGGCATTATGGGTTAGCTGATAGGGGCCGGCAACATCACCTGCGGCATAGATATGCGGAAAAGTGGCCTGCAGATGTTCGTTGGTTACCAATGTACGATCTGTTTCAACCCCAAGCTCTTCAAGACCAAAACCTTCAAGCCGGGCGGCGCGACCAACAGCGATCAGCAAGTCGTCAAAGGGAAGAGCCTGTTCACCGCTATCATTCTCGACGATGATCATTTTGGCGCCATTCTGCATTTCGGTACGTAGAGCCTTGTGGCCGCAGAGTAGTGTGACACCGGAATCAGCCAGCGCTTTGGACGCGATTTCGGACACATCCTCGTCCTCTATCCCCATAACCCTGTCTGCCATCTCGATCAGGGTGACATTGCTGCCCAGACGCGCGAAGGATTGCGATAACTCACAGCCGATCGGGCCTCCGCCAAGAACGACCATCTTTTCCGGAACGTTGTCACGCTTGGCCATTTCCTCCCATAGCGTATCGCTGGTCAGAAACCCGGTATCTTCCAATCCAGGCAATGGCGGAACGAACGGTCGGGCTCCGGTTGCCAATACAATAGCCTTGCCAGTCAGCGTCTGAATATCACCGTCGTTGCGCTCAATCTCAACCGTCCAGGGATCGGTCAACCGAGCATAGCCCTGCACGACATCGACTCCCAAGCCTTCAAACCGCTCTACGCTATCATGCGGTTCAATCGTCTTGATAATGTCTTCAACCCGGGCAATCACATTCTTGAAATTGATGACCGGCTTGGTGGCCGTCAGACCATAGCGATCGGCATGCTGCATTTGTTCGGCGATCTTTGCGCTTTTGATAAGTGCTTTTGATGGAACACAGCCATAGTTCAGGCAGTCACCACCCATTTTCCCAGACTCGATCAAAGTGACCTTCGCATTGATCGTCGCAGCGATTAGTGAGGATACCAGTCCGCCTGAGCCCGCTCCAATGACGATCAGGTTACGGTCGAACTTTTTGGGTCGGGTCCAGCCTTTGTAAACCTTCCGGTTTTTGACAAACCCGATAATCCCTTTGGCAATCCAAGGGAATATGGCCAACAGGACAAAGGAACCGATGACCGAGAGAGAGAAGACTTCACCTACCGAGTTCACCTGCGACAGCTGAGTGCCTGCATTCACATAAACGATAGTGCCGGCAAGCATGCCAATCTGACTAGCGATGAAATATTTCCACACCCGCATCTTGGTGAGGCCCATCAGCAGGTTCACAACAAAAAATGGAAAGGCCGGAACTAGCCTGATCGAGATTAGGTAAAAAATGCCATCGCGCTTGATACCTTCATTGATATTTTTGAGCCGCTGGCCAAATTTACTCTCAACCCAGTCGCCCAGCAAATAGCGGGATGTGAGAAATGCAATGGTTGCACCAATGGTTGACGCAAAGGAGACAATAATCGTCCCGACTAAAACGCCAAACAACGCTCCTGCAGCGAGTGTCATCACTGCGGCGCCAGGAATAGACAAGGCTGTGACTGCAACATAGATCAGAAAAAATACACCAATGATGAGCAGTGGATTGGCTCGATATTGGGCATCGATGGCGTCTTGCTGTGCCTTCAGGTTTTCAAGAGTCAGTTGGGACCCGAGATCATAGTAAAAAAATGCAAATATCGCCGCTACGATGACCGCTAGCAGTAATAGTTTCTTCGCCATGTCGGTTTTCCCTTAGCCCGCTTGAATAGAATGATTTTCTGGTATTCGCCGGTAAGGCATAACGGGTTACACCGTTCCCGTCGATTCCGCTTTTCGGGTTTGTTGATTCAGAAAACTAGTTGTCTTTCAAGCCCATGGCATCGAGCATTCCGGGCAACCACTTTTTTGTTCTGCTGTCATAGAGCGGAAAGGTATTGGTGTAAGCCCAGGCGCACATACCAATGCCGACAGCGTCAAACGCGGTCCGGACCGCTTTTTGATATTGGACCCGCTCGGCAACCGGGATAGCATCTATGGCGCCAAATTCGCCCATAAACGGTGTTTTTCCTGTACGAGCGATATAATCGCGGATCTTTTGAACGTCGTCTTCAAGCGCTTTTTGATCTTCTTCGCCGCCATATTTTTTGCCCAAAGGTGGCGGGTTATCAACCCAGGTCGCCCCCTGATGAGTGAAGGGGAAAGGGTCGTAATAGTGAAAGGTTGGGACGATGTGCGGATCATCTGGCAGCGGTAATGTGGCCAGGGATTTGATTCCGCTCCATAGCTCTCCGCCGATAATAACCGGTCGATCAGGATTGGTTTCGCGAATGGCTGCCAATGCAGGTTGCAGCGTGGCGAGCAGATTTTTATGAGTTAGCTGATCATGAGGTTCGTTCTCAATCTCGAACCAGAGATGCTCAGTTGGTTCATTGGCGAAAGCCGCCGCAATCTGTGTCCATAGTCCAGCGAGACGCGGTGCATGTTTGGCCGGTTCCTTGTATAGTTCCTCATAATGATGGTCGTCCAGGATCACATTGAGTCCTGCTTCTCGAGCCAAGAAGACGACATGCTTGACGCGATTCATGAAAGATTTTCGAATGGTGTAGGGGGAATTTTCATCGGCGTGCGCTGACCAGCGGACAGGCAGACGGATTGTATCAAAACCGGCGGCCGCGATGATCTGAAAGTCATTATCGGCAATCTTGCGTCCCCAATCCCCCTCCTGTGGTGGTTCGAGATGATTACCCATATTGACGCAGCGGCCAACCGGTAGGCTGTCGGTTTGCGCTGTGGCGAGTGCGGAACTGAATGTAAGGGCAGCGCAGATCGTGATAGCCACTAGCTTTTTGCGATTCATTATCTTCTCCTTTGAACAGGCGGCGATTGGGAATGGAAGGATTGAAAATAGGCAAGACTGCGGCGCAATGTTCGGAAGGGATCGGATGAGACATCATGTTCAGCGATCAAATGTGTGATGCCCGCCAATTCCGACTGCTGCAGCACGGCGGGAAAGTCGATCCGTCCATCGCCAGCATCGACCATGGCGGTAGTTTGCACGTCCATGTCTTTCGCGTGAATCAGTGGAAATCCGCCAGGATAGGCTTGAAAATATGGCTCAGGGGAACGTCCCGCGAACGTCAACCAATAGAGATCAAGTTCGAATGAAACGTAGCGGCGATCTACGCCAGCGAGCAGCAAGTCATAGGGCTCGATGCCATCGATTGGTTCAAACTCGAATTCATGGTTGTGATAGGCAAAACGGATGCCCTGCTGATGAGCGCGGCGGGCAACATCGTTGATGATCTCGATCCAGGTTTCCCACTGGGCCAACGTCTGTCGCTCTTCAACCGGTAGCCACGCAAGGATCATATATTCGGCGCCCAGAATGCGTGTTTCCTCGATGAGTCCATCTGGATCATCTCGCAGACGCTTCCAGGTGATATGTGATCCCAATATTTGCAAATCCAGCGCGTCAGTCATGGAGCGCACATGAGCAGGATCCTGGTCGAAAAGCCCAGCGAGCTCGATCTCCTGATAGCCGAGAGCTGCAACTCGCCGCAGAGTCGTGGCAAAGTCCGACTGCAGCTCATGACGGACTGTATAGAGCTGTGCGGCGTGGCTAATGCGCGAATCTTCAGTGGGCGCGGATGAAGCGTTAGGAGACTGCGACATGGTGCAGGATGACAGTAGGGCTGCCGCCAGCATGATCAAATATCGCAGTCTTTGCCTGGCATGTGGCATGGGCTAGCAGGTTCTCTCCATTCGCAGGTTTTGGCGTTTGCCTTAAGGGCCGCATCGGAACGAAACGGCGACCGCGATCACGAAGATAGGACGGGATAGAGAATAATGTCAACGTTGTCTTTTACTTCTATGATTGAACTGCTAGACCTTTGTGGGTCAAATTTGGATGCTGGCTAGGATCATATGGAAAGGGCTTGCAATGGTTGAGTTGGTCGCGCCCAAGGCATTGGAATCGCGCGAGGCTGTGACGCGGCATATATTCGATACGGAAATCCGGCCAACCGGCAAACCATTGATATTGAAGGGGCTAGCCGCAGATTGGCCCGCCACCCAGGCGGCCGTGCGGTCCACTGACGATATTGCCTCCTATCTGACAGGGCTCGCCAGTGATGCGAAGGTAATGACCTATCTTGGCAAGCCCGAAATGGCCGGGCGATTTTTTTACCGCGAGGATATGCGAGGTTTCAATTTTGAGCGACGCGAAATTGCGATCAAGAAAGTCATCGCCAAGCTGCTCGACATTAGCGATGATCCGTCGCCCATGCACATCTATGCTGGCGCCGGTCAATCGGCCGAATTGTTTCCGCAATTTGCCGCAGCTAATCCGATGCCATTGCTCGACCCTGCTGTCACGCCGCGGGTGTGGATAGGGAATGCGGCCCGTGTTGCACCGCATTTTGATGCATCGGAAAATATCGCAGTTGCTGTGCGCGCGCGTCGCCGGTTTTTACTCTTTCCGCCCGAACAAGTGAAGAATCTCTACGTTGGACCGTTCGAAGTGACGATGGCAGGTCCACCGGCAAGTATGGTTGATCCAACTGCGCCCGATCTTGAACGCTATCCCAAATATCGCGAAGCGATGAACCATGCGTTGGTCGCGGATTTGGAGCCGGGAGACGCCATCTATATTCCGTCGCTATGGTGGCATTTTGTTCAGTCCTTTGACCCGTTTAATGTATTGGTCAACTATTGGTGGGCCAATGAAACTGCTGGCGCTGGTCTTGCGGCAGTGGCGCATGGATTGCTTTCCATTCGCGACCTGCCATCTAATGAGAAACAGGCGTGGCGAGCGTTGTTCGATCACTATGTTTTTGGAGAGGATGCGAGTAAGGCAGCAGACCATCTTCCGGAGCATATCCGGGGTGTTCTCGGCCCCAGCTCGGCGGAACGAGACCGGAAAATAGCAGCTTTTCTGGTCGGTGGTCTAAGCGATATCTGATCAAAAGTCGAAGCGGCGGCCGGCTCAAAATAATTCTTTGACTCTCGAATGACAACGATGACATAAGGGCAAAAATTTCGATTTAGGATGGATGTCATGAAGAAATTAATCAGCTCAATTGCGCTTGGGCTCGCTTTAGCGGGATGTCAGATCAGTGATTCTGCTGATGTGGTTTCTAACGCTGATTTCCCATTTCAAGATCAGTCTCTATCCATTGAAGAGCGCGTCGACGACCTGATTTCGCGTATGACACTGGGAGAAAAAGCGGCACAAATGTATGACAAGGCGCCGGCGATTGAGCGGCTTGGTGTCCCGGCTTATGTTTACTGGAATGAGGCCCTCCATGGTGTTGCCAGGGCTGGAGAAGCAACGGTTTTTCCGCAAGCCATCGGAATGGCAGCGACATTTGACGAAGAGCTGATGTTGCGTATCGCAACCACCATTTCCGATGAAGGGCGCGCGAAACACCATGATTTTCTGAAGCGCGGCAATGCATCCATCTATACCGGTCTGACATTCTGGTCACCGAACATCAATATCTTCCGCGACCCACGCTGGGGGCGGGGGCAAGAGACTTATGGTGAAGATCCCTATTTGACTGGGCGTATGGCGGTCAATTTCGTGAATGGTTTGCAAGGGGATGATCCCAAATATCTCAAAACCGTTGCGACCGTGAAACATTATGCCGTGCATAGTGGTCCTGAAACCACGCGGCATACAGATGACTATAACCCGACCGACAAAGATCTGTACGAGACCTATTTGCCGGCTTTCGCCACCGCCATTGCTGATGCCAATCCGGCCTCGGCGATGTGCGTCTATAACGCTGTGCGCGGTATTCCTGGATGTGCGAGCGAGTTTCTTATGCAAGATATATTGCGCGAAGAACTCGGCTTTTCCGGTTTTGTCGTTTCTGATTGCGGGGCCATCGGTAATATCCATCGACCACAACATCATGATTTTGTGAAGACCAAGGCTGAAGCTGCAGCGATCTCGGTAAAGGCGGGAACGGAACTGGTTTGCGGCGATGGTGAAGGCAGTGTGTATGCGGCCCTGCCAGAAGCAGTCGAGAAAGGCTTGATCGATGAGATGACAATTGACCGCGCCTTGAAACGCATCTTCACCGCCCGGTTTAAGCTCGGCATGTTTGATAATCCGGACGAGATCAGCTTCGCCTCTATCCCGATGGATGTTGTGGGATCAGAAAAGCATCTTGCTCTTACCAAAGAAGCGGCACGCAAATCTCTGGTACTTTTAAAAAACAACGGCATTTTGCCGTTGAAAGCCGACAGGAAGATTGCAGTTATCGGACCCAATGCCGATAATTTTGATGTCCTGATCGGCAACTATCATGGCAAGCCGGTGCGTCCGGTCACGGCTCTGGAAGGCCTGAAAGCCCGGTTCGGAAACGGCAACGTCGCCTATGCTCCGGGCAGCTCACTTGGCGGCTCGATGTTCACCCATTATCAACCGGTTCCAGCTGCGGTGTTGTCACATCGGGATGGCGATGGTTTCGCGCCTGGTATTAAGGCAAGCTACTACAAAGGCGAAGAAGTTCAAGGAGAGCCTGCCCGCGAAGCAGTTGAGAAAACGATCGATTTTGAATGGAAAGGATCACCAGCCACAGACGAGATTGATGAAGCATTCACCGCAGTCTGGGAGGGATATATCAGCCCAGCGAGTACCAGCCGCTATCGGTTCGGACCGGATCTGAAGGTTGAAATCGATGGTAAGGAAGTGGCAACGGACGGTGTCAAACTCACCAAAGGCGAACGGCACGCGATCAAGGTCAGCCTGTCTATGGCGCCTGTATGGCACAATAATGTGATCGAACCGATGGCGCGGCTGGAATGGCTCGATCTAGACCGTGACCTGACGGCTGAAGCTATGGCTGCGGCAGATAAATCGGATGTGATCCTGTTTTTCTCCGGCCTTTCTGCAAAGCTTGAAGGTGAAGAAATGTCAGTTGATGTCCCCGGCTTCGTCGGAGGAGACCGAACCTCTCTCGACCTGCCAGCGGAACAGCTGGCGCTGCTCAAAAAGCTGCAGGCGACCGGTAAGCCCATTGTCTTGGTCAATTTCTCCGGTAGTGCTGTCAACCTGTCTTGGGCAGACAAAAACCTGCCAGCCGTGGTGCAAGGTTTCTATCCAGGAGAAGCGACCGGTCTTGCCGTGACTGAATTGTTGCTGGGGGACTATAGCCCTGCAGGCCGTTTACCCGTAACTTTTTACAAGGATCTGGGCGGGATGTTGCCGCTCAATGACTATTCTATGAAAAACCGGACCTATAAATATTTTACGGGAACGCCCGTTTATCCATTTGGTCACGGGCTAAGCTACACGCGCTTTGCTTATTCAAATCTGGTGGTACCGGAAACACATGATCCTTCGAAACCGCTGACCCTCAGTGTGACTTTGACCAACAAGGGCGAGATGGATTCCGATGAAGTGGTTCAGGTCTATGCTTCCCGCCGTAATGGTGAAGCAGATGCACCGCTCCGCACTCTGGTGAAGTTTGACCGCGTTATTGTTCCAGCGGGTGGATCGAGAATAGTCTCTTTCACCATCGCGCCTAATAAGCTGCGCTTTGTCGATAGCGACGGTTCGCGCAAAGCCTATCAGGGAACGATTGAGTATAGCATCGGGTCCGGTCAGCCGGGCAGCGTGGCACCGGGAGCCAACATTACAAAAAAGGTCCGTTTTTCGGGAAGCTAAGAACATAAATCATGCAGGGGAGTTCAGTCATGATCATTCGCAATTCCGTCATTGCCTTGTGCGCAATATTTCTAGTGGCTGGTACAGCCATAGCGAAACAGCCCAATGCCGTGCTGCAGGCAATAGACGATGCCTTGCCGGGCACATTGATCAACGATCCGACGATCGTGGATTGGGTTGTTTACGGCAACAGCAAGAAGCCAAAACAGGTCAGTGCGCCGGAAACGCCGGGCCAATTCGCTATGCAGCTTAAAGTCGCCAAAAAGGGCGCACAAAAATATGACATGGGTGTGAATGTGCCAATCAGAACGGGCATCACATCAGGAAATATGATTACCGTGGCATTTTGGGCGCGTGCGGTGAAAGCCGAGACCGCTGACGGCAGTGGCATTGTGGGCGTGCGGATCAATGAAGACAAAGCGCCCTATGATGGCTTTGGCGATCAGGACATAAAAATCGCTAGCAATTGGAAGCTGTATGAAGCGAAAATGCGGGCGACGATGACAGTGGCGGCGGGGCAAGCTGTAGCCGGATTTCAGCTGGCAGGTGCTAAGCAAACGATTGAGATCGGGCAGGTCTATGTGCTCGATATGGGCGCATCATAGTTTAAACGGATCCTCTTCCCGCACCGGCGTAGTTTGCGATATCGGAGCGGTTTTTTGTGTCATTTGAGCGCTGCAGTGCTCCTCAATAAAGGCTTCATGGGTTGGCAGGCTCGCCGCCGCGCGACCAATTACGTCTTTTATGGCGTTGAGCCGCTGCTTGGTTTCTTCGGCGCTGATTACGCCGGCCACCGGATGATATTGTTCCGGAAAAATACCTTGTCCCGTCATCACTGCTAGCCAACTGGGTTCGGCGAAAATCTCATTTTCGTCGCGAAAAATGCGCCCCGCCTGACGGAACAGTTTCAGCTTGCCAGACAGAAATTCCGGAATATCCATCGTTCGCACATGGTTCCAAAATTCGGAATCGGACCGCTCGGTGGCATTATAGTGCAGGATCAGGAAGTCACGGATTGTTTCAAATTCCTGATCGATAAGCGCATTGAACTTCTGCCGGTCGACCGGATTGAAATCGCCGGTGGGGAAGAGTGAAATCAATTTCGAAATGGCGCTCTGAATCAGATGAATGCTGGTGGACTCCAAAGGTTCGAGGAAGCCGCTGGAAAGGCCGATGGCAACGCAGTTATTCTTCCAAATCTCACGGCGCTTTCCGGTTGTGAAACGCAATTGCCGGGGTTCTGCTAGCACTGGCCCTTCGAGCGTATCGACCAGTGTTTGCCGCGCTTCCTCATCACTTGTATATTGGCTGGAGTAGACATAGCCGTTGCCGACCCGGTGTTGCAGCGGAATACGCCATTGCCAGCCGGCTTTCCGCGCCGTGGATCGGGTATAGGGGGTGAGGTTTCCTGTTCGCTCACAAGGTGCGGCAACGGCACTGTCGCAGGGTAGCCAGTGCGACCAGTCATCATAGCCGCTTTGCAACGTCTTCTCTATCAGCAGCCCGAAGAAACCGGTACAGTCGATAAACAATTGGCCATCTTTGATCTGGCCATTTTCCAATGTTACGGATTCGATAAATCCATCGCTGCCGCGTTGCTGAACCGAGGTGACTTTCCCCTCGGTGCGTCGGACGCCGCGCTCTTCGGCATATTGCCGAAGGAACCTAGCATAGAGTATCGCGTCAAAATGATAGGCGTATCTTATGCCCGACAGGGGTGAGTTGGGCGGCCCGGATGGCCGCGCAAACCTGCCTTCTTTTCCAGCTTGCCAGGCCAGACAATAATCTTCCAGTTCTGACGTATCGCCGGAGGCTTTTGCACGTAGCCAGAAATGGTGAAAGCTAATTCCCTCCATGTCGAGACCATAGACGCCAAAGGGATGGAAATAGCGCTCTCCCGGTCTGTGCCAGTCCTGGAATTCGATACCCAGTTTGAACGTGGCCTGTGTTGCACGCATGAATTCATTTTCATCGACACCAAGCAAGCCGTTGAATTTCATGATTTCAGGGATAGTGGCTTCGCCCACGCCAACCGTTCCGATCTCCTCGGATTCAACCAGATCTATCTGCATGGCCGATCCGCGAAATACGTTGGACAGAGCGGCGGCAGTCATCCATCCGGCTGTGCCACCGCCAACGATGACGATCTTTTCAATGGATTTAGCTGGCATAGATGGCGGCCTTACAGTTTTCGTCGATAAACTTCTGATGGGTGGGCATGACATTGGCTGAATTCATGATCACATCGCGGACATTTTTCAGGCGTGCCTGCAATTGATCTTCACCCATGGCATCGACAACCGGGTGATAGGCGGCGGTTTCCAGCTCCTGTCCTTCCATAACCGCTAGCCAGCTGGTGTCGGTGAAAAGCTCGTCATTCTCACGGAAAATTCGTCCGGTTTCTCGGTAAAGTTCCATTTTCTGTTTCAGATTATCCGGGACATTCATTGTCCGCACATGATTCCAGAAATCCGAATCTGTCCGTTTCGTTTGATGATAATGCAGGATCAGGAAATCACGGATCTGTTCATATTCCGTGACAGTCATGGCGTTGAACATATCGACATCCACCGACTTGATTTCCTGTTGTGGAAAAAAGGCGAGCAGCTTGGCAATTGCCGATTGGGCTAGATGAATGCTTGTCGATTCCAGCGGTTCCATGAACCCGGCGGCGAGACCCACTGCGACACAATTTCTGTTCCAGAATTTCTTCCGACGTCCGGTGACAAACTTCAATATGCGCGGATCGGCTAGCGGTTTGCCGTCCAGATTTTGCATCAAGATATCTGTAGCATCTTGGTCTGACATGAATGGGGAGGAGAATACATGCCCATTGCCAATCCGATGTTGTAACGGGATACGCCACTGCCAACCCGCCGCATGGGCGGTGGAACGTGTATAGGGTTCCGGATCACCGATACTTTCGCATGGAACTGCAACCGCCCGGTCACAGGGCAGCCAGTGACTCCATTCTTCATAGCCGGTTTGCAGCGCTTCCTCGATCAACAACCCGCGAAATCCGGAGCAATCGACAAATAGATCTCCTTCTATCTCTCGTCCGTCATCAAGCTCCAATTTATCTATATATCCGTTGTCGCTGCATAGATTGGCTTCAACAACCCGCCCTTCGACGCGTTTGACGCCCTTGGCCTCGGCAATTTCGCGCAGATACTTGGCATAGAGCAGGGCATCGAACTGAAAGGCATAGGCGATTTTTTCCAGCGGTGAATTGGGCGCTTGCACAGGACGCATGAAAAGATTGCGCTTGGCTGCAACGGCCTGCAGACAGTAGTCCGCAAGTGGTGTGACAGCTTCGCCGCGTGCGCGCTGGATATTGCGTTGTTTCAGCCAGAAATGGTGAAATGCAATGCCCTCCATCTCGATACCATAGCTGCCAAAGGGGTGGATATAGCGGCTGCCTGAGCTCGACCAGTTGACGAATTCTATCCCCAGTTTGAAAGTTGCATTGGTGCGAGCAACAAACTCATTTTCGTCCAGACCCAGCATAGCTTGAAAATTGACAATCTGTGGGATGGTCGCTTCACCGACGCCGACTGTGCCAATGACTTCGGATTCCACCAGCGTGATATCCGCATAGCCGTTTTTCAGCACATGAGCGATCGCTGCAGCAGCCATCCAGCCAGCGGTGCCCCCGCCGACAATGACGACTTTTCTGATGCGATTATCATTCATAGGTTGGTATTCATGAAGTGGAGTTTCCTGATTGTTGATCCTTGATCGCGACGGTGACAAGCTGGTCCATATAGGCCCTATGTGCAGGCATCGCATCGATGGTTTGTTTGAAGGCATCGACCATCCGACCCAAAGATTGTCCGACCTGAGCCATATCGATCGTCTGAGCCATTGGATCGTGGCGCCTCGGGATTTGGCCGAAGCCGATCATCATGTCGATCCAATCCTGTTCTTCAAAAGCCTCGCCATCGAAGGTTACGAACCGGCCTCGACTTTCAAATTGAGCAAGACGGATTTGCATGCTTTCAGGTAGGTCTGCATCTCGCGTTTTTCTCCAAAGATCATCAGGACGTGTGTTCAAGACAAAGGGAAGTACATAAAAATCGCGCAACTGATCAAAGGCTATCGCATTCAGCCGATTATATTCGTCTGCCTCTACATCCATATTTTTGGAAATCGGGATCAGCCCCGACAAGGTAATCGCCTGCTGGTGTAGCAACCGGATATCGGCAGAAAGATAGGGTCCAAGTGTACCGGCCGCGAGACCAGCACGAACGATATTGGCCGACCAAGGTTTGTGCATGTGATGCTGGCTGAGATGCGACAACATGGCCGATGAACCTTGATCACCAAGACGCGCTCTCGCTTGTTGATCGTTGAGTCGTGTCGAATCAAAAATTAGCGTCTTACAATCGCTGTTGCGGAGAGCTGTTTCAAAAACAACTCCGTCGTCAAGGCATCGCGCAATGGGCACCGGATGATAGTCTTGGCCTGTTCGTTGATACTGACCGCTTATCATTCGATCGAAGGGCAATAACGGGACGATGCGGCTATCCGGCGAATCCGAGGCGAGCACTCCACTCACGTCGACAAACAGGTCTGCTTCTAGCTGTTGGCCTGAAGATAAAACCACTTGGCGAATTTGGTCGCTATTATTGGCCGTTTTGATCCCAGTTATCTGGGCTTGATGATGCTCGATAGTCATCGCTGCCAGAGCTTTTTCTTTCAGTAATATGTTATAGAGCCGCGCATCCAGGCTCATGCGTGGTCGTAACATTGTCCGCGGTGACTGCGGATCGCTCGATCCATGGGTCAACTTTCCGGCAGAGGCTGCCCGTGCAGCAAAGCGAAAGGAAGAAAATATTTCCGGCAGCTTTTCTGGCTCGCCTCTCGCCATTGCAGCGCGCAAGACGATGTGATGGAAGGCAACACCATTTATTCCCGGCAGTTTTCCCGAAGGCGCGGATATAAAGTGGCTTCCATCGCCTTGCCAACCGGAGAATTGGGTTCCCAAAGACAGATTGCCATCACAGCCCAATATGAGCTCCGCGTCACTCAATCCGACCATTTTGTGAAAGATATTTTCACAATCGATGGTAATCGCGTGACCGGCCGGTTCGGTAGCTGAATCTTGCTCATCTTCGATAACCAAAAGACTGATATCGGGTGGTAATATTCTCGCGAGCAAGGCTGTCATTGACCAGATGCCGACACCGGATCCAATGATGGCGATCGTTGAGAGGGAACTGTTTTCAGTCAAGACATGACCGTTTCTGAACCGCCGTTTATTGCCGCGCCATAAGATTGGATGAAGTTCAGATGCTCTCCTGTATTGTCGACTGCGTTGGATATTTTTTCCCGAAGCAAACTGAATCGCGCTGCGATCTCTTCTGCTGACATTTTGTCGACTCGGGGATCATAGGCATCAGGGATGATATTCTGACCTGCAAATACGGCCAACCAACTGGCCGGAAGAAACAGCCCGTGAGCATATTCCGGTATAATTCCACGGCGTCTAAAGGCGTCGATTTTCTGTTTCAGGCTTTCTGGCCACTCCATATTGCGCAAGTCCCGCCACATTGGCGCATCGTCACGTTGATTGGCAACATAGTGAAGCACAAGGAAATCGCGGATGCGGTCGAACTCCAGGTCCATCACCCGGTTATATTCGTCGACATCTGAACGGTCGCACTGCTTCTCGGGAAAGAGCTCGATCAGATACGTAATGCCGCTCTGGATCAAATGAATGCTGGTCGATTCCAATGGTTCCAGGAACCCCCCTGACAAACCGATAGCCACACAGTTCTTGTTCCACAATTTCCGACGCTTGCCCGTCTTGAAAAATAGTTGGCGAGGATCAGCAAGCGCCTTGCCCTCGAGATTATCCATCAGCTGCGACGTAGCCTCATCATCACTTATATATTGATCGCAATAGACATGACCGTTGCCAATCCGATGCTGTAGAGGAATTCGCCACTGCCAACCCGCGGTTCGTGCCGTAGCTCTAGTATAGGGACCGATTGATTCAGTAGCTTTGCAAGGAACGGCGATGGCACGATTGCAAGGCAGATAATGGCTCCAATCATCATAGCCTGTTTGCAATGCCTGTTCGATCAACAAGCCTCGAAAACCCGAACAGTCGACGAACAGATCGCCCTCAATAGCGGTGCCGTTTTCCAGGGTTACAGAAGCGATATTGCCGGTTAATCCATCAGTTTCGGTACTAACAATTTTTCCTTCAATCCTTCGAACCCCTTTGCTTTGTGCAAAGTCTGACAGGAACGCCGCATATTGGCTGGCATCAAACTGAAACGCATAGGAGAAGGTGGAGAAGATCGAACTCGGATCGGGATCGGGAAGCATGAAGCGATCATTTTCGGCAGCACGCACCGGATAGCTATAATCATCCAATTTGTGCCGCTCGCCGGACGCATGCATGCGAGTCCAATAGTGATGAAAAGCCGCTGGACCAATTTGTTCGCCATAGTCCCCAAAGGGATGGATATAGCGATCGCCAATCTTACCCCAGTCACAAAATTCGATGCCCAGTTTAAATGTTGCGCTGGTTCGGGCCATTAAAGTGGGTTCATCAATGCCCAGGGTTTGATTGAAAAAGCGGATATGCGGCAAGGTTGCTTCGCCGACACCAACAGTTCCAATTTCGGCTGATTCAATCAGAGTAATGGTTGTACCTGTCGCTGATAGCTTGTGAGCAAGAGCTGCTGCAGTCATCCAACCAGCAGTGCCTCCACCGACAATAACAATATTCTCAATTGCCTGTCCTGCCTCATGTTGCATTGCATTTTCTTTCGCTTAAACGGCGCATCAGGAAGACTGGCATTGGCCCCGATCATCCAACAACGACAACATAGAAGCAATTGTTGCCGAATGGCAACGTTCGATCTGATCCATTACATTTTTATGAATATCCTTACATTCCGCCATTGACAAGCTTGTCATTTCGAGGGAAGACAGCAAATGACAAGCTTGTCATAAAGATTCGAGCACGGTGTAATAAGTGCCAAGGCCGCCGGAATTGATGGCTAAAAAGTCGATCCGGGGTTGTAGATGGGGAGGGTATTTTGAAGAAATTTATAGCTGTAGAGGCGAACGCGGGCACGATGCGGCCAGGTAAAATCCTGTCATCGGTTTCTGCCATTGCGCTTTGTTGTGTGGCGACGCAGCCGGCATTGGCGCAAGATGCTGGCGCAGAGCAGCAGGATGGAGCCGATGATGAGATTATCGTCACCGGTATTCGGCAAAGCATCAAGTCCTCTCAAGAAATCAAGCGAACGGCGGACACATTTGTTGATTCGATTACTGCTGAAGACATCGGTCAGTTACCAGACCGTTCGGTAACAGAAACCCTGCAACGTATTCCCGGCATTTCAATAAGCCGGTTCGCTGCTGCGGACGATCCGGATCATTTCTCTGTCGAAGGTGCCGGCGTTGTTATTCGCGGACTGACATTTGTTCGTTCAGAGCTAAATGGTCGCGATACATTCTCGGCGAACAATGGCCGAGCGCTTGGATTTAATGATGTTTCGCCAGAGCTTCTTGGCGCTGTTAATGTCTTTAAGCAGCAAACTGCGGACATGATCGAAGGTGGTCTTGCTGGTTCGGTGGATCTGCGGACGCGTAAGCCGTTTGATAAACGCGAACTGGTGCTTTCAGGCTCTATCGAAGGCAATTATGGCGATCTGCGCAAAAAATGGTCGCCGACCTATTCCATTTTTGCAAGCAACGTATGGAATAGTGGTATTGGCGACATCGGCCTGATGCTCAACTATTCGCGTTCCGAGCTATTTTCACGCAATAACGGCACTCAGGTTACGGACTACACGTTCCGTGATGACCTCGACCCAGCACGCACGGTGCTGGTACCACGCGGCGCAGGTGTACGATCCCAGGATTTTGATCGGGAACGTCAGTCCTACGGTGGTGCTTTGCAATGGGAAAGCAATGCAGGTGATGCTCAGGCGACGTTTGAATTTCTGCGGGTTGAAGCAAAGCAGGCATGGACCGAGCGCACTTTTGAAACCGCTGCGGATCAGTCTTTCACAACGCGCCCTGTTCCAGGGACAACATTTGGTTTCGATGAAACGGGGCAATTTACGGATGGCTTCCTAACCGATACGGCGGGTTGGCGCTCAGCAGCTAACTGTCCGGCGGGCCAGTTCGACAATTGTATTCCTTTGAACGGGTTTCAACATACCACTGGGCGCCGTTCAGTCGATCAAGAGACAACCACTCAGGACATTTCACTAAATTTGAAATTCTATCCTACTGATCGATTGTCGTTTAATTTCGATGCTCAATATATTGAATCGACGACCGAGAATCTCGATCTTTCAATCTTTGGCAGTACGTTTGCTAACGCTGCCATTGATATCAATGCGGGCGGGATTCCAGATGTTCGGTTCAGCGCTCCAACGCCTGATGGTTCAGATATTGCGGATTACTTCGCTGATCCTACACACAGTTATTACCGTGCTGCCATGGATCATCTGGAAGATAGTGAAGGGGATGAATTCGCATTCCGCGGTGATGTTGATTATGAATTTGATGATGACAGTTTCTTGCGCAAAATAAGCGCTGGTGGTCGTTTCTCCACCCGCGATCAGACAACACGTTTCTCCGTTTACAATTGGGGTGTGTTGAGTGAGATCTGGAACGGGTCGACTGGTCCGGTCTTCTTTGGCGATGTTACCGGAAGTCCAGTAGAAACCTTCGCGTTCCCGAACTTTCAGCGTGGTGATGTTAGTCAGCCAAGTGCTGCATTATATTATGGTGGTGACATTATCTCGGGTTATCGTGACGGGTCGACCATAGCGGACTTGATTAGCATCAATGATTTGTGGACCAATCCTGGCTGGAGACCATTGGCACAGCGTGGCAATGTCGTCGATGGTGGACCGTTTACGCAAGGCGAAATCAACGAGACCAGGGAAGAAACATTCGCTACCTATTTGCGCCTCGACTTTGGTTCCGATGATATCTTTGGAGGAATGCGGTTAGATGGTAATATTGGCTTGCGCTATGTGAACACCAAGTTCCAGACGCGCGGCGCATTCCAGACCCCGACACAAGGGGATGTCTTTTCCGGTGACTGTTCAATTCCGACACCAGCACCTGATGAATTCTGTCTGCTTTCACCCGAACGACAGGCGCTCGCATTTGCTTTTGCCGATGGCGTTGCGATACCGGATACGCAACAGAGCTCTTTCACAAACTGGTTGCCTAGTCTCAATCTGAAACTGGGCGTTACCGATGAACTGATTTTCCGTTTTGGTGTATCAAAAGGAATCAGCCGCCCGGAACTGGGCTTGACCCGAAACTTCTTCGTGGCGCAGCAAAATATCACTGACCTGGTTGTTGGCGGTGGCGATCTGGCGAATGGTCCATTGTTTAAAGCGGACGTGGGTAACCCAAATCTTCGGCCAGTTGAGTCAACCAACTGGGATCTATCGGCGGAGTATTATTTTAATGCGACTGGTTCCGTGACGGCATCGCTTTTTCTAAAAGATATAAAAAATGTGATAACATCGGGTAGTGAAATCGTGTCGGCGACAAATAGTGCTGGTGTGACAACCGATGTGCTGGTTTCAGGGCCATTTAACAACGGTAGCGGTACGGTTAAGGGATTTGAATTGGCTTACAACCAATTTTATGACTTCCTACCCGGACCTTTATCTGGGTTCGGTTTCCAAGGGAATTATACCTTTATTGATTCTTCGGAAATTCCGAATTCAAACTTGAATCCGACTGCTGTCAATGGTGTGCAACCTGCACCGACGATCAACAATCTACCATTGCAGGGACTGTCCAAGCATAACTTCAATGCCGCCCTGCTTTATGACAAATATGGCGTGTCAGCGCGTTTGGCTTATAGTTGGCGGTCGCGTTACCTGCTCACAACGCGAGACGTGATCTTCCCGTTCTCGCCAATCTGGCAGGACGCTTCAGGACAGCTTGATGGATCGATTTTCTACACAATCAATGAACATGTGAAAATCGGCGTGCAGGCTGTGAACCTGTTGAATGAAACGACGGTTACCCGAGCGCAGGTCGATGCACCGGACGGGTCCGGATTTGGGGATCGCGTGCTGACACCGCGCTCTTACTTCTCCAATGACCGACGCTTTACGTTTATTGCTCGCTTTAGTTTTTAGGCGAGCAAAGTCACCCGCGCGAAATGTGAGACCCCGCCCACTCCCAAGGGGTCTCACTTTCGCGCTGGTCATGATCTGAAAATTTGATAAGCGACATCGATTGATCGAAGGAGCATTTATGGCTGATACTCTATCCACTGGACCAAAGGATCGGAGCACCAGTCCGATGATATTTGCAAGTTCGGTTCTGTCCATTTCGTCACTCCTGCTCGGGGGCTGTGCCGCCAATGCCGAAAGCATCGCCCAGGTAGAGCCTGTGCTAGAGGTGGCAAACCAACCAACGATAAACCCCGAGAACTGGCCGAAAAGCGAGTCCCCGATCGCAGTCAACCCGGCCATAGAGGCACGTATTGCTGATCTGCTGTCAAAAATGACGCTGGAAGAAAAGGTGGGGCAGGTCATTCAAGCCGACATCGGTTCAGTTACCCCGGCGGACGTCAAGAAATATAACCTTGGTTCGGTATTGAACGGCGGCAATAGCGCACCGGGCGGTGACAATCGGACGACGCCGCAGGCTTGGCTGGCACTGGCCGACGAATTTTGGGATACATCGATCGATACAAGCGATGGCGGCCTTGGCATTCCGGTGCTTTGGGGGACGGATGCGGTCCACGGGCATAATAATATAATCGGTGCTACGATCTTCCCGCACAATATCGGACTGGGTGCGGCTAATAACCCGGACCTGATGGAGGAAATCGGCCGGGTGACCGCTGAGGAAATTCGTATCACCGGACAGGACTGGACCTTCGCGCCGACTATCGCGGTGGTCCGCGATGATCGTTGGGGCAGGACCTATGAAAGCTATTCGGAAGATCCGGAAATTGTCGCATCCTTTGCTCCACGACTTGTAGCAGGCATTCAGGGGCGGCCCGGTGACAATGACTTCCTGACCGGAGCCAATCTGGTGGCTACGGTAAAGCATTTTGTCGGCGATGGTGGGACAGTGGCCGGTAAGGACCAAGGCGATAACCTGATGAGCGAAGCGGATCTGCGCGATCTGCAGGCATCCGGTTATGTCCCAGCCATCGAGGCGGGGGTGCAGGTCGTCATGGCGTCTTATAACAGTTGGCATGGCGAGAAGATGCACGGCTTCAAACCCATGTTGACCGATGTTCTGCGCGGAAGGATGGGCTTTGACGGATTTGTCGTTGGTGACTGGAACGGCCATGGTCAAGTTGCGGGCTGTAAGCCGACCAGCTGTGCAGCATCTTTCAATGCGGGGCTGGACATGTTCATGGCGCCGGATACGTGGAAAGAGCTATACAAAAACACGTTAGCCCAAACGAAGTCCGGTGAAATCAGTCAATCACGTCTGGACGAAGCCGTTGCCCGGATTTTGCGAGTCAAGCTTCGCTCCGGTCTGTTTGAAGCGGGCCGCCCTTCAACCCGGGCGTTGGCTGGAAAATGGGAACAGCTAGGTTCTGATTCCAGCATGGAGATCGCCCGGCAGGCCGTTCGCGAATCTCTGGTACTGCTTAAAAATGAGGGAAGCGTCTTACCAATTAAGGCGGGCGCGAAAGTGTTGGTCACTGGCGATGGCGCAGATGATATCGGCAAGCAATCAGGCGGCTGGACATTGAGCTGGCAAGGGACCGGAAACGAGAATAGCCATTTTCCCAAGGGTCACTCTATCTATGGCGGACTGAAGCAAGCGATTGAAGCCTCAGGTGGTCAAGCCTCATTGAGCAAAGACGGAACCTACCCGTCGCGGCCAGATGTAGTGATCGTAGTCTTTGGCGAGGATCCCTATGCCGAATTCCAGGGAGATCGTCCGCATGTTGATTTCGAACCGACCGAGCCGCTGGAACAGCTCAAAAACTACAAGGCGGCGGGTATTCCAACCGTGGCGGTCTTTTTGTCCGGTCGGCCGATGTGGGTGAATCCCGAATTGAACGCTGCTGATGCCTTTGTCGCTGCCTGGCTTCCTGGTTCGGCAGGACAAGGCGTGGCCGATGTTTTGGTCGCCGGTTCTGATCGTAAGGCAGCCCATGATTTCAAAGGACGGCTCAGCTTCTCCTGGCCTGGATCGTCTTATCAGACCGGCATCAACAAGGGCGATGATAACTATGCACCGCTCTTCGCCTATGGCTATGGCCTGAGCTACGCACAGCCGAGAAATGTCGGCATGTTGAGCGAGAGTGAAGAACTGGCCGGCGCGACCAAATCCGACATTACATCAATGATGATGGCCGGTGTTGCGCAATCACCCTGGGTAATGGGCGTGACAGATGCACGGGGCTATCGCGCGCTGGGCGACAGTCGCGGCAAGTCGCTGGCGGAAACGTTGGATATTATTGCAACGGATCGGGCAGCGCAGGAAGATGTGCGGCAATTGACCTGGTCTGGCCCTGCCGACTTTTTGATCTCTACCAATCCGGTCGATATCTCGCGGCAGGCTAACGGCGATATGGCGGTGCAATTTGACTATCGCGTGGAAAGCGCACCAGCAGGTTCAGTGATGCTGGGCGGCGCATGCAAGGCGGATGAACCCTGCGACGGCCTAATTGATGTGACAGGCAGCATGAAGGCAGCCGCTGGGCAGGGTTGGAAGATCGGCAAAATCAAGTTGAGCTGCATGAGCGAGGCGGGTGCCGACATGACCCGCATCACATCGCCATTTACGTTGCGCAGTGAAGCAGCATTTTCGGTTTCCCTTTCCAAAATCATGATTGTCGAGAACAGTGGAGACGCAAGTTGCTCTCTTTGACTGCCAGGAGTTGATCAACTGCAGGCAGGGGTGAAGCTCGACACATTCAAACGAATACCTACGGAATCGAAAGAATGTCTGCATCAAGTCGAAAGCGGACATGAGTTTAGATCATCGTTTTCTATCTGCGCGCATCACCCCTCTAGAAACTGATGCGACGAATCCTTATAGGGTTTGTCTATCAGGTCATTGATGCAGCTTACCATATTGAGATTCAGTTCATGGCATTCATCCCCATTATCATCACAGCAGCTGCGGTAAGTCAGCCAGCTTCAACGGATGCAGCGACGCTTGCTGCGATTGATGCGACGTGTCATGATTATGTTGATGGTCAACTCGAGGGTGACCCTGATCGTGTCGCCCGCGCGCTGCATCCCGATCTTGCCAAACGTGCGATCGTTGGAAAGCAGCCCTATGAAAGTTTCGGGCTGCGGCGGATGACCAAAGAGGAGTTGGTTGGTCTCACCAAGCGCGGTGCTCTCAAAACGCCGAAATACAAGTGGGACCGCAGTTGTAGAATTCTAGATGTGACCGGTAATGCCGCCTCGGTTCGGCTAGAAACACCGTGGTTTGTCGACTATTTTCATATGGGAAATTTTGACGGAAAATGGTTGATAGTGAATGCATTATGGTACGTTAAGAAATAGTGGGACCGCGGCCACTATAGCGATTGCTCGCACTAGGAACCTTGAAATCCAAAGCCGGTAAAGTCCCGAATGCCGACGCTGAGAATCTACCAATAGTCTTTCTTTTGTACGTCATCGGTCAATCTAGTCTTTTAGATTCTTTCGATATTGAGAGGGAGTCACACCAGTGTTTTTCTTGAAGGCGTGATTGAATGTTGCCTTTGATCCAAAGCCGCAATCATAAGCGAGATTTATCAAGGGCAGCTCGTAGCCATCAGCAACTATGCGTCTTTTGAATTCTTCTATGCGATACCCATTGATATATTCATAGAAACTTACTTCTGCCTGAGAGTTGATCACTTCGGACAACAATCTTTGGTTTATTCGTAAGTGGTTTGCGAGAACCGTCAGGCTCAAATCGCTTTCGAGATAGGGTTTATTTCGAGACATCACGCTTTCAAGATCTTTAAATAGCGTACCCAGTAGCACCGGATCGTTTTTGTGTCCCGTTTCCTTCGGCCGGTTTTGATCAAAACCGGCAGTTATAGACTGCGTTTGCAGATAGCCTTGGGTACCAATCCAATATGTGCCAAGCGACAGAAAAAGAAGGAAAGGATAATAATATGGGATATCAAGGCTATCTCCGAACCGGACGACGTCTATCGCTCTTAGAATGAACCATAGAAAGAAGAATATCGTGTAGAGAAGCACGGGTTTCTGTAACCAGTTCAATGTTCTTTCATGGATATCGGAATGGTTTTCTTTGATCCATTTTGCGTATGTCACGAGAATTCGATTCGTCAGAAACAGATATATAAAAATCGATATAATTCCTCCTGCTTGTTCCACCATCCAGATGAAATGATCGCTGTTGATGGGTTCGGCAAAAAAGTAAAATACGTGCCGTTGATAAAATGGGCTGGCGTAATAGGCGATTTCGAGCACGACCGGCAGAAAATGAAGAAAATCTAGCTTGCCTAGATGGAAGCGGGAATTCGTGAGCGACTTTGTGTAAAGATAGAGTGATGGCCCTAGGCCATATAAAAGTTCCACGGATAGAAATGAGTAACCCAGCGACCTTATGAAGCCTATATCATGCAGCACTACTCGCAGCACAGGTAAGGTGTAGAATAGCAGCATGAGCGACAACAAGAAGTTGCCAGTTCTCTGGTTTCTTCGAGATAGTATAAGCAACAAACTGATCATCAATCCGTGCAGTGCCCCGATCAGGATGACCAGGTTCCAAACGTTCAGATTGAGAGATAAGTCCATAAGTTGAAATAGCTGCCAGTTACATGATGCAGTATTGTCTCTCTTAGCCGAACCGGTTCCTATAACCAACCGACCAGAAATGGATTATTTCGTCCGGCTACATCCAGACGGACGCCAACAGCTCTTTTTCGATCTAGCAAGTAAACAGCTTGCAAAAGAAAGAGGCTTTTTGATGCTGAACACGACGTTTCGGATGGCTGTTACACTATCGTTCTTAGCGGCACTGGGGAGCTGTGCCTTGCATAGTTCAAAAACGGAATCGATCAGCCAATCTGTTTTAGAACCTAGCTTAGAAGTGCCAGCACTTGCGGAGAATGTAACGATCATGCGGGACGAGTTTGGAGTTCCACACATCTTCGGTCCTACGGATGCGAGCGTTGTTTTTGGCGCCACCTATGCTCGAGCCGAGGATGAATTTCACTATATGGAGCAAGCCTATATAAAACTTTTGGGCCGCGCTGCGTCTGTGAGCGGGCCCGACTGGCTGCCATGGGACATTTTCTTGAGAAAGCTGGAAATTGAAGATCATTCCAGACAGGAATATTTGAACGCATCAGCAGAAATCAAAGCTCTTTGCGAAGCTTTTGCCGAGGGTATGAATTATTTTTTGAGAACTAGGCCCGATATCAAGCCCAAGTTGATCATGCATTTTGAACCTTGGCATGCTCTGGTCGGCTATCGATTGTTTCATGTCTCCGGCATTGATGACGAAACCCAAAAGCAAATCGGACAGCCAAATATTCTCTCTGCATTTTCCGGTTATCTTTCCTCGACCATGTGGGCAATCGGGCCATCCAAGAGTGCCTCTGGGCACCCTATGTTGTTCATCAACCCGCATATTCCACTTGATGCTCCCTATGAAATGTCTTTGCACAGCGACGAAGGTCTGAACGTTTCCGGTCAGCTGGCATATGGAATCGGGATTTTACCAATTTCCGGTCACAATGGAGATGCAGGTTGGTCAATCACCGCCAATAGTCCCGACATTAATGATGTCTATGAAGAGACAATCGTCGATGGCGCATCCGGCTCGTACCAATATGGAGGTGAGATACTGACAACCACAAGATGGACTGAAAATATTGCTGTTGCTGGACCAGATGGGATCAAACAAAGAAAATATAATTTTGAGAAAACTCGACACGGCCCGCTGTTCGATGGACCGGGTGGCAAGCGCCTCGCGCTAAGAGTGGCCAAGCTGTCGAAAGGTGGCGTGCTGAAACAGTTTTTCGATATGAGCAAGGCACGCAATCTGGCAGAATTCAAACGTGCGATTGCGCCGATGAACATCACTTATAATAATCTTATGTATGCAGGACAGGACGGGCATATTTACTACGTCTACGGTGGAGCTATCCCCAAACGTAATGCTAAGTTGGACTGGTCCAAGCCTGTCGATGGCAGCAACCCCGAAACCGACTGGCGAGGGTTTTTCTCTCTCGCGGACCTGCCACAAATTGAAAACCCTGCATCAGGCTATCTACAAAACTCAAACAGCTCACCCTTTTTTTCGACGGATGGAACCGACCTGATAGAGACAGATTATCCTGCATATATGTTTCGATCTGAACGTGACACCGCGATTGCAAGGCGATCCAGACAACTGATCGCGGCAGAAGATAGAATATCTCTCGAACAGTTATCCCGATTTGCGTTCGATACTTATTTGCCCACTGCGGCGGCCGATATTGCGAAACTCAATGCGGAATGGGTGCAATCTTCTTCAAACAATGAAAAAACGGAAAAGGAAATTAAAGAAGCGCTACATATCCTCAACGAATGGGATAGACGAGCGGATGCCGACTCAGTTGGAGCTGCACTCTATGTCACGATGTTCCACATGCGTGATAACGATTCCGCATATCCGATGATCAATCGGCTCAGAAGGACAACTGCACTTCTGGAAAAATATTACGGCGACTGGCGAATTCCATATGGCCGTTTTAATAGAATTAGACGCGCGGAACATAGGGGTAAGATCAACATACCGCCTTCGCAACACGACCTGCCATCGCCCGGCACGCCTTTCTATATGGGCGCGATTATGACGTTTAATACGAAAACTGAAGACGGATCGAGCAAGAGCTACGGCAATCATGGACACTCCTATGTAAGCGTAGTGGAATTTGCTCCCGAGCTGAAGGCGCGATCAGTGATGGCCTATGGCCAGAACAGAAATCCTGAGTCTGCCCATTATTTTGATCAAGCTAGACTGTACACTCAGCAGAAGTTCAAGCCGGTCCGATTCTATGAAAAAGCCATCGTGAAGGCAGCTTTAAAAACCTATCGTCCAGGGCAGAAAAACTGAGCAGGTTTAAAAATTGGTTTCCATTTCAATAAATTTGAACTTCTCGAAACAACACACGGCTTTTGCGCGCAATAGGGTCGTGCGGTCATATCGGATGTTGCAACCAATCGCTCCTCGATTCAGATTATCGAACCAACTGGGTCACCACATTCTCCAGCCATTCCTGTCGGCCAGAAACAGGGTTCGGAGCATGGTTGCTGGAAAGGGCAAAATCAGCGACGGCATCTAAATTGACTTCGCCGGCAAGCATCTTGGCGCCGATACCGCCTTGCCATCCTGCATAGCGCTGTTCTCTGAACTGATCGAGGCGGCCATCCTGGATCATCGCTTCGGCATTGAGCAGTGCGCGGGCCATGAGGTCGACTGCACCAATATGAGCCTGGGCGACATCCTCCGCCGTAATACTTTGCCTGCGAACCTTGGCATCGAAATTCAGGCCGCCATTCCGCAGGCCTCCGGCTGACAGAATGGATTTCAACACCAGCGTGACCTCTCGCAGGTCATTGGGAAATTGATCAGTATCCCAGCCGTTTTGAGGGTCGCCGCGATTCAGGTCGAGCGATCCGAATAAATCAAGGGCAAATGCCATATCGACCTCATGCTCGAAACTAAGTCCAGCGAGAGTCGCGTGGTTAGCTTCAATATTGACGCGGACTTCGCGTTCCAGACCATAGCGTTGCAGGAAGGCATGGACGGTTTGCACCGTGCTGTCATATTGATGCTTGGTCGGCTCATGCGGTTTGGGCTCGATCAGAATATCGCCGGTAAAGCCAATCTTGTGCTTATGCTCGACTACCAGGCTTAAAAATCTACCAAGCTGATCCAGCTCTTGACCAATTTTGGTGTTGAGGATCGTGTCATAGCCTTCGCGGCCGCCCCATAATACATAATTAGACCCACCCAAACGGTGCGTTGCATTGAGCGCCTCGCGTACCTGCAAAGCTGCAAAAGCCGCAATGTCGGGATTGGGATTGGTTGACGCCCCAGCCATGTAGCGCGGATGAGAGAAATTATTGGCTGTGCCCCAAAGCAGTTTTTGCCCTGAACTGGCCATCAGTCCCTCAAGATGCTCCACTGCCTCGTTCAGGTATGTTACATGCTCTTGCGCTGTTTCTGCTGGTGCCATCACGTCAACATCATGAAAGCTGTAAAAAGGCAGATCGAGAATACTGAAAAGATCAAAGGCGGCTTCCCGCTTTGCAGCAGCCGCATCTTTCGGATCATCCATTTGATGCCATGGGCGGTGAAACCCGCCGGCGCCGAAAACATCCGATCCATCCCA
The DNA here is from genome assembly GCF_900149705.1 of Sphingorhabdus sp. Alg231-15. Classification (NCBI taxonomy): domain Bacteria; kingdom Pseudomonadati; phylum Pseudomonadota; class Alphaproteobacteria; order Sphingomonadales; family Sphingorhabdaceae; genus Sphingorhabdus; species Sphingorhabdus sp. Alg231-15. Next base: position 2,880,411 of record NZ_LT703001.1, read on the forward strand.
GCAGAAGGTATGCCAGAAGCATACAGAGAGCCTTAACTGCTCCTCCATTGATTTACCCATGACCATCCGGTTTTTGTCATAATAGCGATAGGCGAAGTCATTCGTGCTGTCCTGACCTTCATAGCGGGCTTGGGGCAGGGATTTGAAATATTCGCGGGATGCGGAATCGAGATGTTTGGTCATGTAAGCTGCTCCTTACCCTGACGGGTATTCGTATATAAGTTTTTGAAAATAATGCGTTTCTCGTGAAGTGTATCGGCAAGCTGCGGATCAGGTTCAATCGCTTCGACAATATCCGGAGCCGCGAGTATGTCGGGTGCGCCCATCCCTTCAATCATGATACGAGCGAGCCGGGCCGCGCCAAAAGCAGCGCCCCTGTCAGCGCCTTTGCGATAGACTAGCGGTTTACCAATCGCTGAAGCTAGGATCCGACCCCAATACCGGGAGCGCGATCCGCCGCCGATAACGTTAAGTTGTTTGATCTCATTGCCGCAAGCCGCGATGGCGTCCGCGCCATCCGCATAGGCAAAGGCGATACCTTCAAGCGCAGCTTGCCCTAGCGCCGTCGGATCGGTTTCATGGGTCAAGCCATAAAAGGCACCGGTCGCGTGAGGATCATTATGAGGTGTGCGTTCGCCAGAAAGATATGGCAGAAAAATTTCCCCCTTGGTCGGGGTCCCGCGCAATTCGGCGGCGGCAAATAGCGCCGGAGTATCACGAAAGCCGACAGTTCTTGCCACCCAGTCCACGGCGCTGGCGGCACTCAGCATGACCGACATCTGGTGCCACAGGTCCGGTAGGGCGTGACAAAAGGTATGGACGCCATCAGTTGGATTGGGACGATATTGATCGTCAACATGAAAAATCACCCCCGATGTGCCGATGGACAACATGGTTTCACCCGCTCCAGCAACACCGGATCCCACCGCTCCAGCGGCATTGTCGCCGCCGCCTGCCGCTATAGGGACCGATTTCATGCCCCAACGCGAAGCCAGTTTCGCTGACAGGAAAGCGCTTTCATCCGGACCCTCGGCCAGCTCTGGCATATGCGACAAATCCAGGCCTGTTGCTTGTAACATCTTTTCTGACCATTGCCGTTTGCCGGTATCGAGCCATAATGTTCCAGCTGCATCCGACATATCGGAAACCATTGCGCCAGAAAGCTTGTAGCGCAGCCAATCCTTCGGCAACAACACCTTGGCAATTTTGGAGAAAATATCCGGCTCGTGCTTGTGTACCCATAATATTTTAGGGGCGGTGAAGCCCGGCATTGCTGTGTTGCCAGTGATATCTGCCAATTGCGGAACCGCGATTTTCAACGCGTCGCATTCTTTATGGCTGCGTCCGTCATTCCACAAAATCGCCGGTCGCAATATGCCATTATCTGCACCCATCAAAACCGCACCATGCATCTGACCTGCGATCCCGATTGCTGATATCTGACTGCGCAAGTCGTCAGGTAGTTGCTGGATCGCCGCATCAACGGCGTCCATCCAATCTTCTGGATCTTGTTCGCTATGCAATGGGTGAGGGCGCTGGACCTCCAAAGAGCTATTTGCCTCTGCCACTACCGTATCGCTGTCATCAACGATGACCGATTTGACTCCGGACGTACCCAGATCAATGCCGAGATACAGGTGCGGAATCATGGGGCTAATTGGTCACCAATTTCGTAGCTAACCAGCTTAGTGGCCAAGGCAATATCCGGCGCATTCCGGCTTGTCATCTTGCTATCTCTCCGTAACTTCTGACTCGTGCATTCGTATGTTTATGAATCAACCATCCTTTTAAGTGAGGTTTTCCGTAATGACAACCTTGTCAAAACCTTGTTCTTGTGCCAATTTGATTCTAAGCAAGGTCCAGAGGATCAACGGCTTGCGCCGAAAGGGATGAGGTTTGGAGAACAGGACGAGCGAGAGGCCGCACCAACGCGCGACCATGATCGACGTGGCCAAGGACGCCGGCGTATCGTTCAAAACCGTGTCTCGGGTACTTAATGGCGAAAGCAATGTTCGGGAAGAAACCCGCCGACTTGTCATGAGTGCTGCGGAAAGACTGGACTATAAGCTGAACGTGGCGGCGCGTAGTCTGCGCGTCGGCGGCCCCCAAATCATTGCGCTTCTGGTGCAAAACCCTAGCCGCAGCTATATTGAGAGCGTTCACCTAGGCGCGTTGCAGCGCTGCCACAAAACCGGCATGCATCTGATCATGGAAGAATGTGAAGATGGTCTGGCCGAGATTGAGTCGATGATCAACAACACATCACCGGTTGGTGTGGTGGTAACGCCGCCTTTGTGCGACAATCCCGATCTCATAAAAATGCTTGATGCGAAAAAGATCCGCTATGTTCTGATCGCGCCGCGCAATCCGAGTGCAGCTCAGGCGTCGATTAACATCAATGATGAGATCGCGGCCCAGGAAATGACAGAGCATCTTCTGTCCCTCGGTCATACGCGCATCGGCTTTATCAAGGGGCATCCGAATCATAGTGTTTCGGCAAAGCGCTATGATGGCTATTCAAAGGCGATGGTGTCGGCCGATATTGCCATCGATTCAGAACTCATCCAGCAAGGAGAGTTTTCATGGGCGTCCGGTCTTGCGTGCGCCGAAAAACTGCTCGATTTACCGGATCCGCCGAGCGCGGTTTTCGCCAGCAACGATGATATGGCCGCAGCCGTCATAGCGGCTGCCTATCGCCGGAACATTCACGTGCCCAATGACCTGTCAGTGGTTGGTTTTGACAATACGCAAGTTGCTGCGGTGATAAGTCCGCAGCTGACAACGGTGAACCAGCCGATTGCCGATCTGGTCTCGGAAGCGGTCGGGCTGTTGACGGATCAGACATTCCAATCCGGTGACCGGCCCAAGCCGATATTTCTCGACCATCATCTGGTCAAGCGTGAGTCTGCCGGGCCCGCAAAAGCAAAAGTTTCAGCATAATTTCAGGACGTAACAAATAGGATCGCGGCGACGTGTAAAATTAAAAGTCAACGTTGTCTATTTTCGAGTAAGGGGAGGATTAATCCATGCAAACGCATGACAATGAACAGACCAATATGGGGTTCATAGCGCTGATCGTGTCGATCGCGACGATTGGCGGATTTCTGTTTGGCTATGATAGTGGTGTTATTAACGGCACGGTCGATGGTCTCAGAGCCGCGTTTAACTCTGACAGCGTCGGTACGGGATTCAACGTGGCATCGATGCTGCTCGGTTGTGCGGCGGGTGCTTTTGCTGCTGGTAAGTTGTCTGATATGTTCGGGCGCCGGAACCTCCTATTGGCAGCGGCCCTATTCTTCATCGTTAGCGCGTTTGGATCAGGCATTGCCGAATCATCGATCGAATTTGTTATTTATCGTATCCTTGGCGGCCTCGCCGTTGGTGCCGCCAGTGTAACTGCACCAGCCTATGTTAGCGAAGTCACACCGGCTTCGATGCGTGGTCGCTTGTCTAGTATTCAGCAGATCATGATTATCATCGGTCTGACGGCCGCTTTCCTTTCCAATTACTTACTCGCTGCTTCGGCTGGAGCCTCAACCAATATCTTCTGGATGGGATACGAGGCCTGGCGCTGGATGTTCTGGATTGAAATTATTCCTGCAACAATTTTTTTGCTGGCGCTTCTGGCTATTCCGGAAAGCCCACGTTTCCTGGTGGTGAAGGGTCGCGATGCGCAAGCCGAAAGCGTACTTACTCGCCTGTTTGGCGGTGACGCCGCGGCATCGAAGGTCAAAGAAATCAAGGCTACGCTTGCTGATGATCATGCGCCAAAATTCTCTGATTTGATGGATAAAGCCACCGGCAAGGTACGAACTATCGTGTGGGTAGGTATCGGCCTCGCGACTTTCCAGCAATTGGTCGGGATCAATATCGTCTTCTATTATGGAGCGGTGCTTTGGCAGGCAGTTGGATTCAGTGAGAATGACGCACTCTTGATCAATATACTGAGCGGATCATTGTCGATTATTGCCTGTCTTGCGGCTATTGCCTTGATTGACAAGATCGGCCGCAAACCCTTGTTGATCATTGGTTCTGCCGGAATGGCGGTTACGCTGGGTATCATGGCGGCGGCCTTTTCCAGTGGGTCCATCGTCGATGGCCAACTGGTGTTGTCTGACAATGCTGGCACGATTGCTCTTATCAGTGCCAATGCCTATGCGGCCTTGTTCAACTTTAGCTGGGGGCCAGTCATGTGGGTCATGCTCGGCGAAATGTTTCCGAACCAGATCCGCGGATCTGGCCTAGCCGTGAGTGGTCTGGCGCAATGGCTGTCCAACTTCGGTATCACCATGGCGTTTCCCATCATGCTGGTCAGCATTGGCTTGGCGGGAGCATATGGCTTCTACGCCCTTTGTGCCGCAGTCTCGGTCTTCTTTGTTTACAAGATGGTCAAGGAAACCCGCGGCAAGGAACTGGAGGAAATGGAAGGCTGATCCGTTCTGTATTGCGGAAGCTGCGGTCTGGTTTCGGGCCGCAGCCTCTGTATACGAATTCAGTCATCAAACTGCAGCTTATGCGAGCGAGACAACGTTGACAGTATGCCGTTGCGGATTAAAAGAAATGGCTCGTCAGTCTTGCTTCATAGGGCCCTTTTATGAGCGCTACATTAGTATGAGAAATGTTGCTCCAACACGGATGATAGAAAATTGATGCATTCCCACCCTTCCAACACATTGCTCCTTTTCGGGGCTACGGGTGACCTGGCTCGGCGTATGCTGCTCCCTTCTCTTTATGCGCTGCACGCTGATGGCCTGATTGCCAAGGGTTTGCGAATAATTGGCACGGCGCGCAGCCGACTTAGCGACGAAGAATATCGAAAAATAATCGGTGAGGCATTGCACGAGTTTCTCCCGGAAGAACGCAAAAATACTGCCGATATTGAACGGTTTCTGGAGCGGCTTTTCTATCAGCCCCTTGATGCGTCGCAGACGGAAGGTTTTGCTGATCTTGCTGCGAAGCTTGGCGATATTGCATCGGGTCTATCAATTTTCCTTTCAACGGCACCTTTCCTTTTCGAACCGACGATAAAAGGTCTGCAATCCGCCGGTCTCGCCGGGGATAATGTCCGCATCGGACTGGAGAAACCACTAGGCAATGATTTCGCATCTTCAACCGAGATCAATGATGCGGTAGCCGCCGCTTTCCCGGAAGAACGGATCTTCCGGATAGACCACTATCTCGGCAAGGAAACGGTACAGAATATTCTGGCACTGCGTTTCGCCAACATGATGTTCGAACCGCTATGGAATGCGGGTGGTATTGATCATGTTCAGATCACCGTGTCGGAAGTGGTTGGCTTGGAGGGACGGCACGGCTTTTACGATGATACCGGCGCTTTGCGGGATATGGTCCAGAACCACATGTTGCAACTCTTGGCGATTACCGCGATGGAGCCGCCCGCCAGTTATGATGCAACTGCTATCCGCGACGAGAAAGTCAAAGTGCTGCGCTCGCTTCGCGCGTTGGACCCGGCGGAAGTTGTCACGGGTCAATATGACGCCGGCGCCGTGAATGGCACCGCTGTTGATGGATATCAGAGTGATTTGGGTGACCAATCGAACACCGAAACCTTTGTCGCTTTGAAGGCCCATGTCGACAATTGGCGTTGGCAGGGTGTGCCCTTCTACCTGCGCACTGGCAAACGTCTGGCTGAACGGCGTAGTGAAGTTGTTATCCAGTTTAAGGACGTGCCACACAGTATTTTTGGAGAGCGCTCGGGCAAACCAATCGCCAACCGGCTCGTCATTCGACTGCAGCCGGAAGAATATGTCCGTCTGCAGGTGATGGCGAAAGAACCGGGACTCGACCGCGATGGTATTGTCCTGCGTGAGGTACCTCTCGACCTCTCGCTTACACAGGCCTTTGCCAGTGCCCGTCGCCGGATCGCATATGAACGCTTGTTACTCGACCTGATCGAAGGTGATCAGACTCTGTTCGTCCGTCGCGATGAGGTCGAGGCGCAATGGTCATGGGTCGATGCCATACGGAAGATATGGAGCGATCATGCAGTAGTACCGAAAAGCTATGGTGCCGGAAGCTGGGGGCCCTCCGCCGCAATTGCCCTGACCGAGCGGGATGGAGTAAGCTGGCATGAATGACGCCGTCGTATCTGGGAAAGTCACTTGGGCGGACGATGCCGATGCAGGCGCTGTCGCTGCGCATCTGGTGAAAGCGATGGAGCAACACGGTGCCCGGCTGCTGGCTGTTCCCGGTGGTAATACGCCAGTGGCGATATTTGACATATTGTCGACCATGAACCTACCGTGGGAAGTGCTTTCCTTAATTCTCACCGACGATCGTATCGTAGCGAAAGACCATGAAGCCAGTAATTTTGGCAAGCTCTCCAAAGCCTTTGCAAACAGTGAAGCGCAACTCATCGAACTGACCGATAGCATGATCCCGCCGCGTGCCGATCTTGTCTGGATTGGAATGGGTGCGGACGGGCATATTGCTTCCTTGTTTCCGGATATGAAAGCACCGGTTCGGGGCGATGAAAACAGCCCGATGGTTGTTCGTACGGTACCCGAACCCTTGCCGTCAGAAGCGCCTTTCGAGCGGCTCAGCCTCAATATGGCGGCGCTTACTGATACCAATGAAATCATTATTGTCGTGCGTGGAGCCGACAAGAAAACTATATTGCAACAGGCAATAGAGGGGGCACATGATTTGCCGATTGCGAAGCTGATCAAAGCCGCTACCTGCCCCATAATAATTTTTTGGAGCGAGACATAAACCTGCACCCCACCCTGGAAGCGGTAACCAGCCGCATCATCAAACGCAGCGCGGCGTCTCGCGCGGCTTATCTCGATCTGATTGATCGCGAAGGTGACAAGGGCGTCCATCGTCCCAACCTGTCCTGCGGCAACCTCGCACACGGCTTTGCCGCCAGCGGCGATGATAAATCGGCCATACGCTCGGGTGCGGCGATGAATATAGGTATCGTCACGGCCTATAATGATATGCTGTCGGCGCATCAGCCCTATGGTCGCTATCCCGAACAAATCAAGATTTTTGCACGCGAAGCCGGTGCCACTGCACAGGTTGCGGGCGGCGTTCCGGCGATGTGCGACGGCGTAACTCAGGGCCAGTTGGGTATGGAACTCAGCCTGTTCAGCCGCGACAATATTGCGATGGGAACAGCGATCGGACTAAGCCACGGGATGTTCGAAGGTACATTGCTGCTCGGCATCTGTGACAAAATCGTTCCGGGCTTGCTAATCGGCGCACTGCGCTTTGGCCACTTGCCGACAATATTGATTCCCGCCGGACCAATGCCATCCGGCCTTGCCAACAAGGAAAAACAGCGCGTGCGCCAGCTCTATGCAGAAGGCAAGGCGACAAAGGATGAGCTGCTGGAAGCCGAAGCCGCAAGCTATCACGGCGCTGGTACATGCACCTTTTATGGTACCGCCAACTCCAATCAGATGATGATGGAAATGATGGGCCTGCATATTCCCGGGGCAGCCTTTGTCAATCCAGGTACCAAGCTACGTCAAGAACTGACCCGCGCTGCCGTGCGGCAATTGCCAACTATCAGCAAAGCGGGGAATGACTATCGCCCATTGGGCCGCTGCATTGATGAAAAGGCGATCGTGAACGCTGCGGTTGGTCTTTTGACTACCGGTGGTTCGACCAATCATCTGATTCACTTGCCGGCGATTGCGCGAGCAGCCGGGATCATTATCGATTGGGAAGATTTTGATGCTTTGTCGGCTGTGGTTCCTCTTGTGACGCGTATCTATCCCAACGGCTCCGCTGATGTGAATCATTTCCATGCGGCTGGCGGCATGGCGTTCGTCATCCGCGAACTTCTGGATGCTGGGTTGTTGCATGGCGACATCATGACCGTCGCGGGCATGAACATGTATGATTATGCTAAAGAGGTAGTGCTTGATGCTGACAGGCCGGCTTGGAATGCTGCGCCGTTGGAAAGTCGCAACGCCGACATCCTTCGACCTGTGTCCGATCCTTTCTCTCCAGATGGCGGCATGCGGCTGCTTACCGGTAATCTCGGCCGAGCGGCGATCAAAACCAGTGCGGTTGATCCTAGCCGACAGACTGTCGAAGCGCCGGTTCGGGTTTTTGCCGATCAGAACGATGTGAAGACTGCCTTTGATGCTGGCGAACTGGACCAGGATGTTATCATCGTTGTGCGTTTTCAGGGTCCTCGCGCCAATGGCATGCCAGAGCTGCACAAGCTCACTCCGCCAATGGGCGTATTGCAAGATCGTGGTTTCAAGGTTGCACTGCTGACTGATGGACGTATGTCGGGTGCCAGCGGCAAGGTCCCAGCCGCAATCCACTGCTGGCCAGAGGCGAAAGACGGCGGACCTCTGGCAAAGTTGCAGGATGGCGATATCGTTCGCATTTGCGCCAAGACGGGCGAGTTGGCTGTCTTGGTCGACGAAGCGGATTGGCAGCAAAGGTCGCTGGCCGACACACCGGTGGAGTGCGCTGGCACCGGACGGGAGCTTTTTTCCGTCATGCGCAGCCTATCTGATAATGCAGAAGCAGGGGCGTCAGCCATGCTCAACCAGGCGGGATTGTAGTTTTGACTCAGGAAATTGTGACAGCTGATATTGGCGGTACCCATGCCCGTTTTGCCATTGCTCAGGTGGAAGGTCATCATGTTGAGGCACTGACGGATCAGGTGGTAATGAAAAGTGCCGATCACGCCAGTCTGCAAACCGCATGGGAATTTTATGCAGACCAGATTGGCCGTGCACTGCCGAAAGACGGAGCGATTGCGGTTGCCGGTCCGGTTGGCGGCGAGCTTTTGCGTTTCACTAACAACCCCTGGATTGTTCGGCCTCACGCTATCCCGACCAAGCTGGGTCTTGACCGCTTTACCTTGATCAACGATTTTGGCGCCGTGGCCCATGCTGTGGCCCATCTCAATGGCGATAGTCTTGTGCATTGCTGCGGTCCTGCCAAACCACTGCCGGCGATCGGACCAATATCGATATTTGGTCCCGGTACCGGCCTCGGCGCCGTGCAGTTGCTGCGGACTTCGGATAGCTATCACGTAATCGAAACCGAAGGTGGTCATACCGATTTCGCGCCACTCGACAGTATAGAAGACCAGATTTTGCAGAAGCTGCGGCAAAAGTACCGTCGGGTTTCCGTGGAACGGATTGTTTCAGGCCCTGGTCTGGTCGCCATCCATGAAGTTCTGTCGAACCTTGAAGGCAGGGCGGCTGTACCGGTTGATGATCGAGAGTTGTGGGAAATGGCGTTAGAAGGAAAAGATAGTCTCGCCGCTGCGGCGCTTGATCGCTTTTGCCTTAGCCTTGGTGCGGTGGCGGGTGATCTGGCTCTGGCGCAAGGGGCCAAAGCTGTGGTGATCGGCGGCGGACTGGGCGCACGGATCGCTGATATTTTACCCCAGTCCGGTTTCTGTCAGCGCTTTGTTGCCAAGGGGCGGTTTGAGGCCGTTATGCAAAATATTCCGGTTAAATTACTGCGCCACCCCCAGCCCGGTCTTTTCGGAGCGGCTGCAGCCTTTTTGCAGGAGCATAATGTTTGAAACCAATTGAAAAAATAATGCGCACAGCGCCCGTGATCCCGGTATTGGTCATTGACGATGTTGCCAGCGCGCGGCCGATAGCCGAAGCGCTGGTAAGTGGTGGTTTACCGATATTGGAGGTAACGCTCCGCACGGACTGCGCACTTGAAGCAATCGCAGAGATGAAACAGGTCGAAGGCGCGATAGTCGGTGCTGGCACGGTTCTAAACGGCGATCACCTAAGATCCGCGATCGACGCCGGTTCTGAATTTATCGTGTCTCCCGGACTGACCGAAGGATTGGTCGATGCGGCTTTGACTCGCGATATTCCGTTGCTCCCCGGTATTTCATCAGCCAGCGACATCATGCGCGGCATTGAAATGGGATTGGGACATTTTAAATTTTTCCCAGCCGAAGCATCTGGTGGATTGGCAGCTCTCAAGGCTATTGCAGCGCCTTTTAAAGACTGCAAATTCTGCCCCACCGGTGGAGTAAATCCGCAGACAGCACCCGACTGGCTGGCTTTGGAAGCTGTACTTTGCGTGGGTGGCAGCTGGGTGGTTCCAAAAGGTGTAACGGATTTTGAGCAAGTGAGGCAGCTGGCGCAAACGGCAGCTGCGTTTTAGCGCAGATGATCTTTTTCGGTAACGCAAAATTGAACTTGAGTGGACCATGTTTCGCCGGCTTCTAACTTGCGTAAGCCGCCACGATTGATGGCATCCGTGATATGACTAACGGGCTCAATACAAAAATAATCCTCATCAGCGGGGGCAAAAATATGGGTTTCGGGCAAGTCAAAATCAGGCTCTATAATGAGTTGATGCTGTGGCCACTCGATTAGCAACGGAGATTTACGGCCGGTAAAAACCGTGTCTACCGGATCATCATCAGATAGGCTATAAGGCCCCACTTTGGAGATCCAACTGGTTGGCAGTCCATCTCTTGAGGTTTGCCAGAAGCCGTCAAAAGATGTGTGCAATTTCGCTTTAGATCGCGGAAAATAGGGATGAAACCCAAGCCCCGCAGGCATAGTCGTTTCGCCGATGTTGGTAATCGACACGCGATGGATGTAGCCGTCTGGTACAAGTGTCATAATTTGATCACAGACATAGAGCCATGGCCACCGACCGCATGGATGCTCGTAGCGAAGATGAAGCGTGTCCTCTGTCTTGCTGACGATCTGCCATTCCTCGGTCCAGCCGTGTCCGTGAATGGGATGTTGGGCTGATGCGGCCGGATAGTTTGGTACCAAGGTCACGGGTTCGCCGTTGAACAAAAACTGTCCGTTCGCAATCCGGTTGGAAAATGGCACCATTACAAAATTTGCGAGGGCCAATGGTCCTTTTTCATTCATTCGAGCGGGGTGGAATATGGGTTGATCGCGCCAGTCAAATCGCAATATTCCGCCACCGCGTTGCGGATCAATAATCAATGCTATGTCATTGTTATGCAGCGAAATCACCATCCGACAAGGATAGGCGTTTATGGAGCGGTAGAATAGCTAATAAACGGCCCCAGCGCGACAGAAGCCCGAATTCCTGCCGGTGAGCTATCAACAAAACGGACAATATCGCCGGAACAGAGCATGTTACTCGTCGTCTGGCTCACCATGACAAGATCATCCTGCAGTAAGGAAGCTCCCCATTGTGGACGATTGAGCCAAATCTTACGGTCGGGCATTTCATAGGCGATACCAACGCGATCAATGACCCGAGTGGAACGGACCTGCTGCAATGCTATGCAATGGGTCGTCTCATAAACATCGACGGGTGGCACAAATATCATCTGCGATACATCGACATGTCCAGTTTTGACGTCACTGGAGGTGCAGCCAGCCAGCGTCAATGGCAGCATCAGCATTGCTATGCGGTTCACTTACAGCCTCCTGTCGATCTTGTTGCCCCTAGTAGCCCGGGGGAAAGGTCAATCTGAGCCTTCCCCCGGGTCGGTCCGATCTTCGGGGAAAGATCTGGACAGAGGACCCGCAGGGTTCGGGATGGGTCCGATATTTAAGACGCCATCCACTGCTAAAACCCGCAAAATTTTCTTCGATTATTTTCAGAGGTCCTGAAACGCACTGTATCAATATGTAAAATTACTTCATGACACGATTGCAAAAAACGGTATTATCGATCCAAGAATCGCACCTTTCCAGGCTTGCTGAATGATATTAATCCGTTCAGTAAGGCCCACACCCCCCAGATGCAGAGATTCGTCAGCTTATGAAGCAACACGAACTTCAAGCCGTTTTCCTTAGTCAACGTGACGCCTTGTTGCGGTTTTTGCGAGCACGCGGCGCCGTTGATAATGCTGAAGATATTTTGCAGGATCTGTGGCTGCGTCTGGCCGATCTGGATGACAGCACCATCGTCAGCCCGGTGGCCTATCTGTATCGCGCTGCCAATAATATCATGCATGATCGCCATCGTTCCAGCCAACGCTCAAGGCGTCGTGATAGCGAGTGGAGCGATATTGAGAGAGGAACTGGAGAAGCTTCGGATTTCCCGCTCCCCGACCGGGCACTGATCGCGCGTCAGCAGTTGAACCAGATTGAGGCTCGTATTGCCGAAGAAGGTCCCCGCATTTTCAAGGTTTTTCGTCGCTTTCGTGTCGACGGCGTCGGGCAGCGTCAAATTGCTGCTGAACTGTGTATCAGTTTGAGTAGCGTGGAGAAGGATTTGCAAAAAGCGTATCGGGCACTGGCGGAGTGGCGGGAGAATGAAGATGCCCCATAGTCTGCGGGATCAGAAGAGCGGTGACGTCTGTGTATCAGGACAGATTATATGACTGAAGTGAATGATATGATCCGGCACCAGGCTATTGCCTGGGTGATCCGCACGCGGGATGCTGATTTTGCTGACTGGGAAGCCTTTACCCGTTGGCTGGAGGAAGATCCGCAACATAATATCGTTTATGAGCAGGCATTGAGTGCTGAGGATAGGTTTGTCGATCTGGCCAAAACGATCAATCGTGTACCGGATGATGGAAGCAAGGTCCCGCTACCAGCAAATGATACACTGGATTTGCCTGGATCCGTGACAAACCGCCGCCGCATGATGTTTGGCGCGTTGGCAGCGTCGTTGGTTGTTGCGGTCAGTGCAGGTATCTGGACACAAATGCCGCAACCCTATGATGTGGTAACTGGTCCTGGCGAGCGGCAAGTTGTTTCTCTGCCTGACGGCAGCCAGATAACAATCAACGGCGATTCAAGGATTACCCTTGATAACAAGAAACCACGCCATGCCGTGCTTGATCGCGGTGAGGCGCTGTTTACCGTCACACATAAGGATGGTGATCCGTTCATTGTCGATACCGGAAATGCTCGTCTCGTCGATGCCGGAACAGAGTTTAATGTGGTCAAAGATGATGAAACATTGGATGTTGCGGTGTCCGAAGGCTTGGTCATTTATAATCCTGCACGTGAAAATATTAGCCTGCCAGCCGGCAAGCGTCTCCATCGGGACACGACCATAAACAGGGTAACGGTTTCGAACATTGCGATTGGGCAGATCGGTACTTGGCGAACAGGGCGCCTCAGCTTTACTGGAGCAACGCTGGCACAAGTGACCGATGCACTTCAGCGCAATCTGGGGGTTAGTATTTCTGTAACGGAGGCGATTGCGGGGCAACCGTTTAGCGGCGTGATCCAGTTAAAGGATCGCGATCCAGAGAATTTGGAGCCTATTGCAGCTTTATTAGGCGTGAGTGTGGAAAAACAAGATAAGGGTTGGATTTTGACAGGGGACGATGCGGTACCATAATAGCATAGCGGCCGCTGTGCTGGGTGTCGCAATTGTTGCTCCTGCTCATGCCGAAAATCAGGTGGAGGTGGATATAGCCGCAGGTCGTCTCGACTCTGCGATTTTTGCGCTTGGTGAACAGGCCGGTATCAGCATCGGCCTTTCCGATCCGCAACTGGGTGCGGAACGGGTACCACCCGTTAAAGGCCGGATGACGTCTTATCAGGCGCTTATCCGTCTTCTCGCCGGTAGCCGCGCCAAACCGCAGCGTGTTGATGAACGCCACTGGCGTATCGTCCCGATGATCAAGCCGCCCAAGCGAACACGGATCGCCCGCCGCTTGGCTAGGTCAAGGCCAATAAAAGCACCGATTACTTATCCGGACATTGTGGTCACTGCACGACCCATCCGCAACGATTTCGCAATGGAGCCGAGTGGCAGTTTGCGGACACTAACACTGGACGAGATCGGCCCTGCAGCAGAGATACGGGGAACAGATGCGCTGATCGACACATTGCCGAGCATCAGCTCGACGCAGCTGGGTCCGGGGCGCAATCGGCTTTTCATCCGGGGTATTGCCGATTCCAGCTTTAACGGACCCAACCAGGCTGTGTCAGGACAATATCTAGGCGATGCTAGGTTAAACTATAATGCTCCAGATCCGGATTTGCGGTTGATCGATCTAAGCGCAATCGAGATCCATCAGGGACCGCAAGGAACGCGCTTTGGGGCAGGGACGTTGGGTGGTGTTATCCGCCTGATTCCCAATGCGGTCCGGCTAAATGAGTTTGGAGGAAAAGCTTCCATCGCGCTCGCTGCAACGCAAGACGGCGACCCGTCGGTTGATGCAAATGCGACCGTGAACCTACCGCTGGTTTCTGGATCGGTTGGTATCCGCGCGTCAGTCTATGGCGGCCGAAAGGGCGGCTATATTGATGACCGGCGACGTGATCTAGACGATGTCAATCGGGTAGACACAATAGGCGGACGCTTCATGCTGCGGGCGGATCCTGGTGCTGGTTGGTCGATTGATCTGATGGCGGCCGGACAGGAGATTGACGGCCGCGATGGTCAGTATTCCGATCGTCTTGGTGACAGCCTTGACCGCGCAGCTCCGTTTGCTCAACCCTATCGCAATCGATTTGCGCTAGGCCAGCTGAAAGTCCGAAAACAATGGGACAGTATGGAGTTGATGACGGCGGTCAATCTAGTCGACCAGAAAGTCTCGGAGACATTCGATCTGTCCCTGCCTGCCAATGAACCCTTTTATCCTGAATTGCTCGCCCTGTTCCGCCAGCGCGGTGACATCCGGCTGCTGACATCGGAAACTCGCCTGTCCCGGTCGCTGGATAACGGCGGACGATGGTTTTTGGGAACCAGCCTGATCAATAACCGCTATCGAATTCGGCGTGTAATCGAGAGCCGCTTTTTTACCACCAATATTGCGGGTATAGAAAATGAGGTGAGCGAGGTGACCGGTTTCGGTGAGCTTACCTGGCCGTTGTCCAAAAAGTTGACGGTGAATGTCGGCGGGCGAATAAGCCATGTATGGTTGCAGGGCAAGACTCTCGACGCGTCGACTCTTGTCAGGCGTTCAGAGCCTGAAGATGACGCAGAGCATAACCAAACTGCATTTCTGCCTTCAGTTGGAGTGTATTACCAGTTGGCTGAACGGCTGACCGGTCATATCCGATATCAAGAGGGTTTTCGCGCCGGCGGTATTGCGGTCCGCGATGACATGGTTGAGCGGTTTCGCCATGATGATGTTGCTTCTATTGAAGGTGGGCTTAGCTATAGCAGTAGGGGTGAGACCGGTTTTGATGCATCTTTTACCGTTGCTCATACCCAGTGGAATGATATTCAGGCTGATCTCATTGATACCAATGGTCTACCAGTCACCGATAATATCGGCAGCGGGCGTATATGGACCGTTGATGCGGCTATGAACTGGCGGCCACTGCGTGGGCTTTTGATTGAGGCGAGCGCACTTTGGGCCGACAGCCGCCTTAATCAGCCAGCCGAGACTATCTTGGTCAATGAATCCGGAAGTGAGTTTGTAGGCGATGTTGCCGAAGGAACGGTGATTGTTGACAGCGACAACCTGCCCAATGTTGCCGATTTTTCCGGCAGACTGGGTGTCAGCTATTCTGCGCCACTATCCGACGACGAAACGATCTCGCTGGCCGCTTGGGCTCGTTATACCGGAGAGTCCCGGCTTGGCATTGGTCCGATACTGGGCGTGAAGCAGGGCGACTATATCGATACTGGGCTATCGGCAAGTCTTGACCTCGGCTCGCGTTCAATCTGGCTGGAGGCATCCAATTTATTCAATGCGTCCGGCAATCGCTTTGCGCTGGGCTCGCCGTTCACTTTGATCTTCGGTGAACAGATCACCCCGCTCCGTCCGCGCACAATTAGGATTGGTTTTGACGTTAAATTCTAGACATCCGATACGCGCTATCCAGATTCCAGGTGAACGTAGATCATTCGGCATTTGACAAAATCGGCCGGATTTGCGCCAAAAATCGAAAATTCTTCAGGCAATTGCCAAATCGCAACAAGCGAAATTGCGAATCGCCCTAACAAGGGGTTGTCGCATGAAGCGGCATATAACAGGGCCTCTTTACCCCCTTCCTTGTTTGATCAGGGAATGATGAGAAGCCTTAGACCCTAAGGAGAATACCGATGAAAATGACTAAAGTAATGGCGGCATCAGCTGCAGTGGTTGCTTTGGCCGTTGGCGCCCCTGCCATGGCTCAGCAAAACCAAAATAACGATGTCACAGACACCAACAACGGTGCTGTCGTTGTTAACGATCTGCTTGATGTATATCTGGCGGCAGACGCCAGCACGACAAATACGCTGGACGACATCAACAGCAATAACAACAACAACAACGATCTTGTTATCGCTACGCAAACGCTGACCGCATATAACACCAACTCTCAGATGGATGAACTCATCGATCTGGATGGTGAAGATGGTACACCGGCTCCAGTCGGTTATAACAGCGGCGACAACTATGTTCGCGGCAATGCCTTCGCAGCTTTTGCGGGTATCCTGAACCAATCATGGAATACCGGCGTCAACAACAACAACCAGGCTGCAACCAACATTGCGGCACAAGGCTCCATCAACTTCGGTGATGGTGCTGGTGAAGCGGCTGCCGGCGGCGGTGGCGGCGATTAATCGCCCACGCGATGAAGGGCGGGCCGGTTCCAGCCGATGGAACCGGCCCCTCCATCCCCCAAATCCGTATCCCTATCGGGAGTAAAGACGATGAAAAAGCATTTTTGGCTTCTTATGATAGCCCCACTGGCCATGTCCGCTTCCCACGCAAGCGCACAGGTCACGGATCAAGGCGCAGCGCCCCAGGCACCCGCGACGACCGCGCAGCCGTCTGCATCCCCCCTGATGTCGTTAGACGAGCTCGATGAGCTACGCGGCGGCACACAGATAGCAATTAACGAACAGACCTTTAACTCGGACAATACCGGCAATACGATCAACGGTGATTTCACCGCCGGTGATGTCAACTTGTCGGATAACTCCCTGTCCAGTTTTAACGGTCTTGGTAATATTGTGATCAACACCGGCGCTCAGTCGGCACTCCAGGCGGGCCTGGCCGTGACGATCAATATTACCGATTAGGTAAGGTATAGGCCATGACCCTCACTCCCCCCATCAAAAATGGCCTACGCCCAGCCTTTCCGCCCTTCAAGAGCGGCTTGAAATCTTTCTTGAAGGGCGGACTGCTGGCTCTTTCCGGCGCCACCCTGATTTATAGCTCCGCCGCACAATCCGAAGTCCGTTTGGCGCGAGAATCGACCGGTGGAGACTATTATGTCGGCGTAATGACCTGGTGGGATATCCCCTTTCGTTCGGTTGTTCGCCAACGCTATGATTTTAGCTGCGGGTCTGCAGCAGTCGCGACCTTGCTCACCTATCACTATGATCGACCAACAGTCGAGAGAACACCGTTTAAAGCGATGTGGGATCAGGGCGATAAAGAGGTCATAAAAAAAGTCGGCTTCTCGATGCTCGACATGCGCAACTATTTGCAATCCATCGGTTATCGTGCCGAGGGCTTCAAACTGAAGCCAGGACAACTTATTCAGGTCAAGCGGCCGGTCATCGTGCTTCTGGACATCGATGGTTTCAAACATTTCGTTGTGGTCAAGGGACAGACCGAAGATCAGGTGCTGGTCGGCGATTCTGTGCTTGGCATCAACAAATATTCTTACGAAGATTTCCATAAATACTGGAACGGAATCGCTTTGGCCATCGTCGATGGACCTATTACCAAACGACCTATCTACAATCTTGCCGGTGACTGGAATCCCTGGTCCACCGCTCCGACTGATCAGGTGTCCGAAACCGCAACGATCGGCAATTTAACCACCCACCTTCCCCCCCTGTACCAGATCACGCCAGAATTTCTTCTCGACGTGCGGGTTGGTACCGTCAGATGAGAGACAGACCATGAACTGCAGACGTAAATATTTCGCCACGGTCGCCTGCATCGCTTCCTTCACAGCGATGCTCATGCCCCAAATCGCCAAAGCCGACCCCACGGTGACGGCGGTTGATCTGCCCGCACTTGTTTCAGACGAAGATTTGGACAAGCTGCGTGGCGGGTTTGTCGTGTCTGGGCTAGGTATAAATTTCGGGGCTGATATCAGGACCTATGTCAATGGAGAGTTGCTTCTGCAGACGGTGCTGAACCTGAACGATGAGGGCGCGCATACCACCCAGACGGCTGCTGCCGGACTAAGCCCGGTTGATGTTTCTGCGCTCGAAAATGGGGTGTTGTCCAATGGCAATATCCGGATGAAGGTTGGCGATACACCGGTCTACTTGCTGAACAACGGCCAAACCGCAATTGTTCATGAGACCACCAATGGTGTCCAGAATATGCTGATCAATACCGCCAACGGCTTTGAGGCCGTGCAAGAAGTGGACGCAACGCTGAGTCTTTCTGGCTATGAAAATTTCAATAGCAATCTGATGATGGATCGACTGGGCAGCGCTCTCGATGATCTAGCGGGTCACGCCGCAATTGGGGCTCTGGGGAACTGATGGGGAATTGACCGGCCGCCAATCCTGCCGGTCCTAAACTGAAGCGCTGTGAGCCTTCACGCAGGTTCGCGGCGCTTTTTTTGCGGACCCGACAGATCCTTAATCCTAACCTGATCGACTGGTGCGAGGCCGTGATATCAGGACTGAAGAAGATGGGTGCGCGACAATTTGTCCTCAGCGCGTTATCTATGGAACGAGACTGACGACTATAATCCCAAAGCTCTTGATCGCGCGAAAGAACTGAGATGATCATCCACCTTTCGCAAAAGGATACTTGTAACTGTTGCTGCGTGGCCGGTAAAACGGGTTGCAAAAGGGCTCGGACACGGTGTGATTGTCGATGCTTCTTGCCCGTTTCGTCGGTCAACGCGGTCATTTGATAATCTAAAAGCGGAAGGGTATGCGCGCAACAATGCTGACGTCCGGGGCGTCCTCGGTCACGCCAAACTGGAAGCCGAGATTCATAGATTGCTTTTCACTGAGGCGATAGGACATGCCAAAGTTGAGTGATCCAACCTGAATATCATTACTCTCTTGCAATGTGTCGCCGAGCTGGGTTTTGGTCGAGAAAATATAGTTGTGGCGATATCCCAGCGAGAAAGAAAAGCGCGGGTTGAGTGCAAAGCCAAAACCGACGCTCGCGTTTATTGCATCACCCGGATCGACCTTTCCGACAAAAACATCGCCGACCACGCGATCGATATTGCGTTCAATATTCCACAAGTAGCCGGTGCCGCCGTAGATGACGACAGGGTCAGAGGGCAGCAGGAAGCTAATGCTGGGTTGTACGCCCCAGAAGCCCGATCCAGTGGCAAGTCCGGTAGCAACGCCAAATTCGTCGAACGGAATCTCATAGGGACTGGTGCCGGTATCGGTTTTGACGCGAAGGCCGGCGACCCAGATAGGACTTTGCGATTTGGGTCGGTTGAGTTGATAGCGTAGCGAAATTTCGGCGTCGCCTATCCCGGTTTCCTCTAGACCAACTTCCCGGGTAATCTGTTCATCGCGTTGCTGAACAACCTGAATTCTATCCTTACGATAGAGTAGGGGAACGCGGCCCTCGATCTCCAGCCTGTTGGTCAGACCGTAGCGCATGGCGAAAGTTCCGATGATGGTGTCGCGGTCCGCGTCGCTGGCTTCAATCGCTCCAATCTGGATACCCGGAATCAACTCGATTCCACGGAAGACCAACCGGTTGGTGGATGAGCGTGTATATTCAATGGAAGGATCAAGCACGAACTGTCCGCGTGGTGTCAGCACTCCTTGCCCTTCCGGCACGGCTTCAACCTTCTGTTCGATATTGTTCGCTTCCGGCGGAGCTTCGCCAACCGGGCCTTCCGGCATGGTCAGTTCATCATCCGGGCTCGTCCCGATTTGCACTGCGGCTGTCTCTACCCGGCTTCGCTGAATACCGGTACCGCGCATCTGCGAAAGGGCAAACGGTGTCTCCACGGGAGCAGCGGCGCGCACTAGTTGATTATGCAGCTCGAGCTGTTTGATCTTGTCATTTTGAGATTGGATCAGCGCGTTCTGGCTGGCGATCAGTTGCTTTTGCTCCGACAGTTCGGATTGTATCGCTTGCAAAGCAGCGGTGATATTAGTTGTTTCCTGATCCATAACTTTCGCTTGGGGCTTTTTTGTCGCCGGTTTGGGCATAGGAGCCGCCGCTTGCATTATCGGTGCGGGCGAAGGCTCCGCTGGTACTGTCGTCGGTTCTGCCGCTCGCGACTGACTTTTGGACTGCACGGCCTGTAATCGCGCCATGATTCTGGCCGACTCCGCTTCGGCTTCAGCAGCAGTAAAGCTTTGGGCCGGGCTGACATTTTCTTTTTCGATTGTTGACGGTGTCGCGGCATCCGCTGATCCACCAAACAATGCCGCAGCGGGAAGGGCGACTATATAGGCGAGGGGGTTTGATATTGTGCTGGTCATATTGAAGTCTCCAAGCATGCCAAGGCATGCAAATTTCAGGCAGCTGATAGTTCGCCAAGGCAAAGGCCGGCTGCGGGATGAATGTCGGTTTCGGGTTCGGCCGCCAAGCTGTCATGATATTCGCCGGCGATACTGCAAAGACCGGAGTTATCGGTAATGATGACCGAGTGTCGTCCGTCAATTTTGATCAACCCACGGCGGGCCAGGTCAGTAAATGTCCGGCTAACCGTGTGCACCGTGAGGCCAAGAAAATCAGCGATATCGCTGCGCGACATCGGGATCCGGATACAGGAATCACCATCGGCCTGTTGTTTCAGGCACAGCAGAAACGCCGCAAGCTTCTCAGTTGCGGTCCGGTGTCCCATGATGAACAGATAGCGCTGAGCCGTCGACATCGCACGAAACAGAATCGTAACGGCTTCGTCGAGTTGTTTTTTGGGCGTTGAGTCGTCGGTGATATCCCCGACTCTGTAACACCGAACCACGACGTCGGTAACGGCTTCAGCCGCCGTTCCATAGTTGCCGTAGTCGGCCCCGAAAACGTCGCCACTGAAGAAAAAACCGGTTAGGTGACGATGCCCGTCCATATGGAAACGACATGTGCGCACGGTTCCGTGCACCACTTCGTACCAACGACTGGCTCTTTGCCCTTCATCAAATATGAGTTGTCCTGCGCGAAACCGTAAGGTGGTAGAGCGCAAGTTCGAGTTTAGCCCCTGCATGATTGCAGGTGCGGTCATTAGCGATTGCATCCGTGCTGTCTCCTCTGGATTTTCAGCACGACCCTTTATTGTTCATTCCGTGACGATATTCCCAGAATATCATCGCGGCCTCAGATGCGACCTTTTGTTGTTTTGTGGTGATTATGTAGGGCAGGAGGGTGCAAATCGTCTATCCAGTGATTCGCTTGTTTGGAAAACCAAGTCATTCTGCCTGCGGGTTTTTACTAGGGGATTTTACCTACTAGATTGACAGACTGATGTAAATTACTGTAAATTCAGGCAGTTGGCATGGACGTTTTTGTCCTATCCCAAACCTGTAGTACACGAGTAAAAGATTAACTATCGCAGGACGACATAGTCACTGCGATGTCACAGTTAAGACGATTTGTTGGGGAGGGAACCACCAACAGTCAGATTAGGCGGCCCAACAGGCCGTTAAATGTTGTGCGCAGTGATAGCTCGCAGCGATGGTGTCGCTTGTGAGTACACGACCGAAACAAATGGGGGCATTTGTGATCGGCAAGTTTTTTTGGCTTGTCGGTATTTTAAAAGGTAGGCCTCGTGATGTTACAGCAAAAGAGTTTGACCAGCGGTCCAGTGCTCACGCTGAGAGAGCATGAGATATTGGAATTTATTGCTCAGGGCATGTCGACCAAAGAAGTGGCGCAGCATATTGATATAGCGCCGCGCACCGTGGATCGCCATGTCGAGAATGTACGTCTGAAATTGCGGGCGAAGAATCGCACACATATGGTCGCTTGCGCGGTTATGGAGGGTTTGCTGATGGTCGATATCGATGATCGGCAGCCCGTTGCCGAGACTGAAGCTCCATGACCGAAGGAGCCATGTATTTAGCGCTTGAGCGGGTTCGCCAGCTCTCACTATCCGCCAATTCGCATTCAGACTGATAAGTTCCACAATAGAGATATGTTGTTTCATGTTTTCTTGCTGTAGGCAGGAAGCATGCAGCTGAATTTCAATGATATAATGCAACCCGAACTGACGGAACTTAACCGTCTGCCGGCGCGGACATCCTTCACGTCTTTTGCGAATGCGGAAGCGGCAATGCACGCAGATAGGCAATCCGCGTTTAAACTGTCATTGGACGGCGAGTGGCAATTTTCTCTGGTAGGCAAGCCAACGGCTTCTCCTGATGGTTGGGAACAGCCCGCATATAATGACGACCATTGGCGCTCCATCATAGTTCCGGGCAGCTGGACCCGCCAAAATACAGACGATTTGCCACAATATACCAACGTGCAAATGCCTTTTGATTGTAGGGCTGCACCGCAAATACCAGATCAGAATCCCACAGGCCTCTATCGCACGCAATTTGATCTGCCGTCTGGCTGGCATGCGCGGGAGACAATTCTCCACATTGGCGGGTTCGAGAGTGTTGCGCTGGTCTGGTGCAACGGTGAGTTTGTGGGCATGGGCAAGGATTCGCGCTTGCCGAGTGAATTTGATCTGTCGCCTTACTTGAATGAGGGCGTCAACCTGATTGCAATCATGGTAATCAAATGGTCGGATGCCACATGGATCGAGGATCAAGACCACTGGTATCATGGCGGCCTGCACCGCTCGGTTCATATTGAGTCGCGTGGTGCGACACATATTGCAGATCAGAGTATCATTGCTGATTTTGATGCTGAAAGCGGTAAGGGACAACTTCATTGTTCCGTGAAGATTGATGGGTCGTCCTCTGGCTGGACTGTGCGCGGACAGCTTTTCGGGCCGAAGGGCGATCTTTTGATCACTCTGCCGGAAAGGGCAGTTGTTCAGTTTCCAGACGGCAATGTCTTCGAACAATATACCGCCGCCTATCAATTCGTCGAAACCCGAGCGATTTTGGAGGCGACCATTTCGGACGCTGAGCCATGGTCTGCGGAACGACCCGCATTATATCACCTGGCTACAGAGTTACTTGATGACCAGGGCAATATTGTCGAAGCCAATAAGATAGCTGTTGGGTTCCGCCGCGTCGAAGTTAAGGATCGCCGGTTGCTGGTTAACAACCAGCCGATTACCATCATTGGGGTGAATCGCCATGATCACCACCCTGAAACCGGGAAAACACTAACCGTCCAAGAAATGCGTGCCGAATTGCTTCTGATGCGCCGGCATAATATTAATGCAATCCGCACCGCCCACTATCCTAATGATCACCGCTTGCTTGATCTGTGTGATGAATTGGGTTTTTACGTTATCGATGAAGCCAATGTGGAATGCCATGCGCGCTGGCAGGCAGTATCCAATGATCCGCGTTATCAGAAAGCAATTATCGAACGCGTTATGCGTATGGTTCAGCGCGATCGCAATCATGCGAGCGTGATCGGCTGGTCCTTGGGCAATGAATCCGGTCTTGGTCCGGCTCATGATGCAGCCGCGGCGATGGTTCGGCGGATGGATGACACGCGTTTCTTGCACTATGAGGGCGCGATATTTCATCGGTTCCAGACGCTAATGGGTGACCCCACAGAAACGTCTCGCAATGCGCCCGATATGCGGGAGCGCATGACCACGGATTTGATCTGTCCAATGTATCCGTCGATTGAGTTTATTGTTGGTTGGGCAAAATGGGCCGAGGAAACCAAGCTGGATGACCGTCCAATGATTCTATGCGAATTTTCTCATGCAATGGGTAATTCCAATGGATCAATAGCGGACTATGTGGATGCGTTTTTTGAAGAACCCGCGCTGGGTGGCGGTTTCGTTTGGGAATGGCGCGATCATGGTTTTGCGGAAACCGATGCGCAAGGCCGGTTCTTCTGGGCCTATGGCGGCCATTTTGGGGATGATCCGAATGATGTCAATTTTTGCTGTGATGGGCTGGTTGGACCGGATTTGACACCGCATCCGGGACTGCGCGAATATCAGTGGGCGGCGCGCCCTGTGCGAGCGAACCTGGACGGCCGACAAGAGGTATGCTTTACCAATCGGCGTTCTTTTATCAGCACGGATGATCTTGAGCTAACTTGGTCGCTGCAGAAAAATGGAGTGATGGTGGAGAGCGGGACTCTGTTTCCAAATATTCCGGCTGGCGAAAGCGAAACCATATCTATTCCGTATAGGACCGAAATAGACACTGACGACGAGTGGCATCTGCTGACTCAGTGGCGACTGCGTGAAGCATCCGATTGGGTTGAAGCCGGGCATCTGTTGGCCTGGGATCAATTTGCTCTCGGAGACACAGCCATTCCTGAACCAGTCGATTTTCCGGCATTTAGTCTTTCCAGTAGCCTGCCGGTTACTGACTCTCTGCAATCTGGTCCGGTTGAGATTAGGTTTGATGAAAAAGGCAACATATCAACGGTGAATGTCGGTGATTGTATCGCAATTGAAGGCGATATTACCGCAAGCCTCTGGCGCGCACCGATGGACAATGATGGCGGTAAAATTGGTTGGCGCGAGGAACGTCCGAGTAAGCGCATGGAATGGGTGAACAACGGGCTTGATAACCTTGAGCTTGTCGCATCACCCCCTCAAGTCAAAGAGCAGGAAGACCAGACTCTGCTTTGTCTTAGCCGGGAAATGATTGGAACCGATGGTCAGAAAGCAACTCATCGCTCGCAGTGGACGTTGAATGCAGATGGCGCTCGTATTGATGAAGAGATTATAGTGCCGGACGCGTGGACCGATGTGCCTCGGATTGGAATTCGCTTCCCGGTTCCTGCAGAATTGGAGCAGTTGACCTGGTTGGGACTCGGTCCCGACGAATCTTATCCCGATAGGATTGGTGCGCAGACAGTCGGACGCTGGGAATCAAAAGTTGCCGATCAGTATCACGCCTATGTCCTGCCCCAGGAGCATGGTGCCCATGAACAGACGCGCTACTTCGTTCTCCAAGATAATAGCGGTAAGGGATTCTCCATTACTCTGCCCAATCTCAGTTTTTCCGCACGTCATCATCATGACTTAGATATGACCCGTGCAACAACCATCGCGGATCTGGTCCGCCAGGACAGCATAGAAGTGCATATTGATGCCGCTATGCGCGGTGTTGGCACAGGCGCTTGCGGTCCCGATGCGTTGCAGGAATATCGCGTAGGGCCGGGTACTTATGCTTTCCACTGGTTTATCAGGCCAGCCTAAAACCGCTTTCACAGGAGACTGATCAAGATGACAGCAAATATCGACGGCACGGCAGCAGAGAAGTTTGGACGTATTCGCGATGAATTTAATCGGAATTTTGCTGAGCGCGGAGAAGTAGGGGCGTCAGTCTGCATCAGTGTGAATGGCGAGCGTGTGGTTGATTTGTGGGGCGGTGTCGCTGATCCCAAGACTGACGTGCCATGGGAACGGGATACCATTTCAATTGTTTTCTCCTGCACAAAGGCCGCAACGGCCTTATGCGCCCATATGCTCGTCGATCGCGGACTGCTGGCACTCCATGCGCCGGTTGCCGAATATTGGCCTGAATTTGCCAAGAACGGAAAGGAAGCCACCACTGTCCAGATGATGCTGAACCACGAAAGTGCAGTCCCTGCCTTTCGTGATCCGGTTAAGCCAGGCGGTTTTCTGGACTGGGACTATATGATTAAACGCCTTGAAGACGAGGAAGCGTTTTGGGAGCCGGGAACCCGAAACGGTTATCACATGGTGAATTTCGGCTGGACCGTTGGTGAATTGGTCCGCCGGGTATCTGGCAAGTCACTGGGTCAGTTTTTTCGGGATGAAATCGCTGATCCTTTAGGTGCAGATTTCTGGATCGGCTTGCCCGACGACGTCACCCATCCGATTGCTCCCATCCTTCTGGCAACGCCTGATCCATCAGCAATGATGAGCGCTTTTACCAAAAAATTGCTCACGGACCCGAATTCAATTCAAGCGCTGTCTTTTTTGAACAATGGCGGCTGGAACCAAAATGATCCTGCCGCACATAAGGCGGAGATTGGCGGTGCCGGCGGCATGTCCAATGCACGCGGTCAAGTGGCTATGTATGAGCCGCTAGCCTTGGGTGGATCACATAAGGGTGTTAAGCTGGTGTCGCCCGAGCGGCTTGCCCACATGGGTGAGGTTTCCGTTGCAACCCAGATTGACGCGACATTGTTGGCGCCTACCCGTTTTGCCTCAGGTTTCATGAAGTCGATGGATAATCGCGCCCATCCGGGTGGTGATCAGATGTCAGCGGTTATTGGTAAGGCAGCATTTGGTCATGTCGGCGCCGGTGGATCCATCGGTTTTGCCGACCCGGACCATGGTTTGGCATTTGGATATACGATGAACCAGATGGGCATGGGACTATTGCTAAATCAACGCGGCCAATCTTTGGTAGATGCAACTTATGAGATTTTGCGCGGCTGATACTCTTAATTGAATTTGGTCGTCTGGAGGCAATTGCCTCACGGTCCGGTCCTTATCCATTGCGCGCAAAACGGCGCAAATGTTCAATCAGAAACGGGTTACGATTGACGCGATTCTGTTAACCTTAAACATTCCAAGTTGGTTTAGCTCCGCAAGGCATTTTCTGTTTGCGGGGTACGAACAAAGCGATGCCGAACGGCATGTAAGAGGTTATTATGATTGAGAACACACGTCCACGACCAGCTATTGTTATCGGCCCCTTAGGTGAAGCGATGACCAAAGATGATCTGCCATGCCCCATGACGACGAGATGGGTTGTGCGCCGTAAAGCCGAGGTCGTCGCTGCTGTTAATGGTGGGATGCTGACCACCGACGAGGCTTGCGACCGGTATAATCTGTCACTGGAGGAGTTTGTTTCCTGGCAACAGGCGATAGAGCGAGCTGGAATGCCGGGATTACGAGTCACCCATCTGCAGGAGCGCCGTGAACAGTATCAAAAAGCCTGACCGCCGATAGCCACAAAGACTCCCTCATCGACCGATAAGACGCCGCGTACTAGGCGCGCTTGTCGGTCGGAGAGCCCAGGCAAATATGCGATGTTATACTGCTGACTTGCGGCAGCGTCCCAAGTGTATCGGCATGAAATTTTTTATAGGCGGCAAGGTCCGATACTTCGACGCGCAGCAGATATTCAACCGATCCCGTAATGTTGTGACATTCGCGTACTTCTGATGCTTTCGCGACGGCTTGTTCAAATGCCTGCGCATCCTTTTTCAAATGCTCTGATAGTCCGACCATCACGAAAATAGTAATCGCAGCACCGCGAACCGCGGGGTTCAGTATCGCACGATAGCCTTTGATCAGACCATTGCGTTCCATATCTTGTACACGTCGCAAACATGCCGATGCGGACAGCCCGACTTTATTGGCCAGATCGCTATTGCTGATTCGGCCATCATGTTCGAGTTGGCGCAAGATATTGCGGCTTATATCGTCAATTTCCATCATATATTGCAAAGAATGATAGCATGGGGAGTATAAGGCAAGGAAATTGCGCCTATTTTGGGATATTATTGTGCAAATATCCTCAATCCAATGGAACATGAAATGGCGGCTAATCTCACGGACTACAATATAACCACAGATCGCGGATTTTTATCTAACTTCGATTCCGACAAGACCATTTTGCCGAATTCGCTTCAGTCGATCCGGGATGCTGCCATGGCGCTACCCCGTACAATTCTGTCCGGTCGGTTGCGTCAACATATTGAGGCACTGCCGTTTGTTGATTTGACGGATTTTTGTGCGTCTGGCAGCCTTGCTGAACGGCGGATGGCCATGGTTCACTATTCGTTTTTGGTTCAAGCCTATGTTTGGGGCGAAGCAAAACCACCCCAGCATCTACCCAAATGCCTTGCTCTACCAATCTGGCAACTCGGCGCCTCAATCGGGCAGCCCCCTTTACTTACCTATTCCAGCTATGTGCTCGACAATTGGGGACGAATTGATGCCGCTGGCCCGATTGACCTGTCCAATATATATATGATCCAGCCGTTTCTTGGTGGACAGGACGAAGCGTGGTTTGTCCTGATCCATGTGGCGATCGAGGCGAGGGCGGGAGAGATGTTGGCTACGCTGCCTGCGCTCATTCAGGCGTGCCGGGATCAGGATCTTGAGACATTGGAATCCGGTTTATCGGCGATGACCGCCGTTTGGGAAGACATGAACGATATTTTCGACCAGATGCCAGAGCGCTGCGATCCCTATGTCTATTTCCATCGGGTAAGACCCTGGATTCATGGATGGAAAGACAATCCAGCTCTCGGAAAGGGCTTGATCTACGAAGGTGTCGAAGAGACAAATGGGAAACCGCAAGCCTTTCGAGGGCAAACGGGATCGCAATCCTCAATCGTGCCATCAATGGATGCTTTTCTTGGCATCGATCATGCCGGCGATCCGCTTCGCGCCTATCTTGACCAGCTGCATATTTACCGGCCGCCCGAACATCGCAGATTCATCGATGATATTCGCATGAATAGTTTATTGCGGCCGTTCATCCAGTCGGTTGATTCCCCGGTGTTAAGCAGTCTTTATAATGCTTGTGTAGAGAACCTGACACGATTCCGGACCCGGCATCTCGAATATGCTGCAAGCTATATCAACAAGCAATCCAAGGGCGGCGCTGGCAATACATCCGATGTCGGAACAGGTGGAACGCCATTTATGAAATATCTCAAGAAACATCGCGATGAAGCGGCAGCCCATATGCTTTAGATTGGTGTCATGAGCTTAGGGAAAGGCCCTAGGTCGGCCATGCAAAAGAGATTGCAGTTTCGCCTGTCGATTCACCGGTATGATCAAAACGCCGTTCGATCGCAGTTCCCTGACCGTGGCTATCGACGGCTACCACAGTGCTGCAGCGCGTCCCATAGAGGGGGTTACGGATGAATATCGCCGAACCCCTTGGCTCCAGAGGTGTTCCGGTTCCGTTGTTTGTCAGTGTTTTTGGTTGGAATGTTGTCTCATCCAATAGTGTATCCAACAAATCCGCCGGATCACTAGATTCTCTCTCGATCCATTGAGCCAATGCAGCATTGAGATGCGCCGATTTGGGCCAAGGTCCGTCCAGTGGTCCATTAGACAAACCATGAATTCCAGGCGCAAGAACATTGCTGGCAGAGCCCGGTCGGTTGGAGTGAATAAACGCTTTGTCTCTGGCAACTGTGATCAGGTTAAATGGATTGAAATCGCCAAACTGACTGGAGGAGAGGTCAGGATAACGACCTTCACCGGACAAGAAATCCTTCAGAAGGTCACCACGCGAAATCAGATTTGCATCCGGTGTGCCATAGCCGCTGAGATTGGTGATAACGGCAAAGCGTCCCTGTTCCGAAAGGCCCAACCAGGTGCCACCAGCTAAAGTGTCTCGTCCGGCCAGCATATGGGTCGGCTTTTGCCACCGACCAAGCGCCTCGGCCGGCCGTGCGTGCATTTCATCTCGATTGCCAATGGCAATGAGTTTCCAGCGCGGATGCGCCTTCCAAGCGAAGGATACGATGCACATTGTGCCCATAATACCGACCGCAACAGGCTTGGCGACCAGTTTCTGGTGATTGGCAATTTAAGGGATCATCGGATTGGATTGAGCGATCCCGATCTTTTCCGGCTAACAGATAGGATAATAGGATATCGGTGAAATGGTATTAAAGAGAAGACTATGAAATATCCTAAGCTGCTTGAGCCACTCGACCTTGGCTTTACGACCATCAAAAATCGCTCGATCATGGGCTCCATGCACACTGGCCTGGAGGAAATGGATGGCGGGTTTGAACGCATGGCTGCCTATTTTGCCGAAAGAGCCGCCAATAATATCGGAATGATCATAACTGGCGGTATCGCACCCAACGAAGAATCTTCTCCGCACGGCGCCCGAATGTCCAACGAAGAAGAGGCCGCCAAACATCGCCTGGTGACAAATGCGGTTCATCAGGCAGATCCTGACGTGAAAATCTGTATGCAAATTTTGCACCCGGGGCCGCTCGCTAACAATCCTCAAATGGTCGCTCCGTCGGCTGTGAAATCAAGAATTGCCCGGCATGTTCCCAATGAACTCGACAAGGCGGGGATTCAAAAACAGATTGATGATCATGTCCAATGTGCTTTGATGGCACAAAAGGCGGGATATGATGGGGTAGAGATAATCGGTTCAGCCGGATATCTGATCTCCACTTTCTTGGTCCAGAAAACCAATCTGCGCGACGATGAATATGGCGGCTCATACGAAAATCGAATGCGTTTTGCGCTTGAAATTGTAGAGCAAACACGCGCTGCGGTTGGAGAGGACTTCATTCTCATTTTTCGAATCGCTGCGATGGATATGCTGGAAGGCGGTATGAGCTGGGATGAGATAATATCTCTTGGCAAAGCGCTGGAGAAAGCCGGTGTGACGATTATCTCGACCCATTTTACTTGGCATGAGAGTGCGGTACCAACCATTGCGACCATGGTACCCAGAGCCGCGTTTACGTCGGTGACGGGGCGGCTAAGAAAAGAAGTCAACGTGCCGGTTATTACATCGAACCGAATCAATATGCCGGATGTGGCGGAAGAGGTTCTTACGCGCGGGGATGCTGATCTGGTCTCCATGGCGCGCCCGCTTTTGGCTGACAGTGCATTTATGCGCAAAGCTATTGAAGGGCGTGAAGATGAGATCAATACTTGCATCGCCTGTAACCAGGCTTGTCTGGATCACACATTTTCAGGAAAACTGACGACATGTCTGGTAAACCCTCGGGCTTGTCATGAAACCATTTTGAACTATGACCCTGTCACAGATGCGAAGCGGATCGCGGTGGTTGGAGCGGGACCTGCGGGTCTGGCTTATGCTACGGTTGCTGCCGAGCGCGGACATCATGTCTCACTATTCGAAGCATCCTCCGAAATTGGTGGTCAGTTTAATCTGGCCAAGACGATTCCCGGCAAAGAGGAGTTTTACGAAACCATTCGCTATTATAACCGGATGATCGAACTGCATTCTATCGATCTTAGGCTTGAAACCAGGGCCGACGCAGAAACATTAAAGAAAGAAGGATTTGATCACGTCATTGTGTCCACAGGCATCAAGCCGCGAACCCCGGATATCGAGGGTATCAACCATCCTAAAGTCGTTAGCTATATCGACGTGATAACTGGCACAAAACCGGTCGGTCAGAAGGTCGCGATTATCGGTGCGGGCGGCATTGGCTTTGATGTGTGTGAACTGATTAGCCATGCTGGCCCATCAGGTGCAGTTGATCGCGAGGTGTTTGCTGCTGAATGGGGTGTTGATTTCCAAAACCATCCACGCGGTGGTGTGACCGGAGTGGAACCAAAGGTCTCGAAATCGGATCGAGAAATAACTCTTTTGCAGCGCAAGGAAAGTCGGGTCGGAGCCGGACTTGGTAAAACCACCGGCTGGACGCATCGGATCACGCTCACGCGGCGGGGAGTGGGCATGATGAACGGCGTTGAATATGTCAAAATCGACAATAACGGTTTGCACATCCTGCAAAATGGGCAGCCGCAACTGCTTGAGGTCGACACGATAATCATTTGTGCGGGGCAGGATCCCTTGCGTGAACTATATGATGAACTCAGCGCGGAAGGTTTGAAGGCTGAACTGGTTGGCGGCGCCTATGAGGCGATGGAGCTTGATGCAAAAGCAGCAATAAATCAGGCGACTTATATGGCCGCAGCCGTCTGAACGACCTATCGGCATTGCTCTACAAAGAGGTTTCTGACCTTAACGTGCCTGTTCTCGAGCAACTGGACTTTGCAGCGCTATTTCCGCTTGCCTTATTGACAAAATTGGCGAAAACTCTTTGCCATGTCTGGGGAATTCGATGCAGCCGGAACGGCCATTGAAGGTGCTTTGATTGCGAAGGCAGTCGAAAGCGAAGGCGGTGATGCGACCGGAAACGGTGTCGGTAAATGTCTGAATTGCAATGCAACCGTCACCGGCAGCTATTGCAACCATTGTGGGCAGCCGCTGCATATCCATCGTTCAATTGGTGCATTCTGGCATGATATTCTCCATGGCGTTCTGCACTTTGAGGGCAAATTCTGGCGAACATTACCGTTGCTCGCCTGGAAGCCAGGGGATTTGACCCGGCGGTATATTCACGGTCAACGCGCCCGGTTTATCTCTCCGATGGCATTGTTCCTCTTCTCGGTCTTCATGATGTTCGCGGTTTTTTCTTTTCTCGGCGATCCGTTTTCGGGCGGTAGCGGCGGATCTGGTACCGATGAGGACATTAGCATGGGCGTGGCGATGCAGATCGCCGATATTGAAAAACAGATTACGGAAAAAGAAGCCGAACTGACTGCCGCCAATCCGGCTGACCCTGCAAAATTGCAGCAGGAAATTCTCGACTTGAAGAAAGGCCGTAACGTTATTGCGACCATGACTGGGGAGGAGATACCTTATCCTGAAGTCAAGTTAGGCGATGGTGATATTCAGCTTGGCAATTTCTCGGAAGAAGAGATCGACCAGTTGCAAACTGGCCTCGAGGATATTCAAGACGGCAATGTACTGAATGATGAAAGCAGCGTGACAACCGGTTCGAAAGAAGCGGATAAGATGATTAAAGACGCTTTCAAGAGCGTCAACGAAAATCCGGATTTGCTGCTCTACAAGCTAAAGGCCAATGGCTATAAATTTGCCTGGTTGCTTATCCCGATTTCGCTGCCATTTGTTTGGCTTACCCTAATTGGTCGTCGCGGTTATCATTTTTACGATCATGCCGTTTTCACGACTTATTCGATCAGTTTCATGTCTCTGCTCTTCATCACTTGTGCCATTCTGGCTGCGCTTGGCGTCTCTGATGGTATTTGGGGAACTTTGCTTGTCTTCTATCCGCCTTTTCATATGTACCGTCAGCTGCGCCATGCCTATAAGCTGTCACGGATCGAGGCGCTTCTTAGACTTTTGGCCTTGCTAGTCTTCACTGTCATCAGCATGACATTGTTTTTCGTCATTCTGTTCGCAGTCGGTATTTTAGGATAAACTATGACCATTCAAATTGATCGCCGCCAGTTAATGGCTCTGGGTACGTTCGGTCTTGGTGCAATGTCTGCGCCCGCATATGCTTCTATGGCCCATGCGAGAGGATTTACCCATGGCGTGGCGAGTGGCGAGCCCGCGCAAAATTCCGTGCTTCTCTGGACCCGCTATGCTGGCGGAGGCGAAAGTAAGCTGACGGTGGAAATGGCGCAAACTAGTGACTTTTCCAGAGCAAAAATGGCTGGAGAAGTTACGGCGCTTGCTAGCCGAGATCATATCGCCAAAATTGTTATTGGGGATCTGGCGCCCGGCCAATGGTATTATTACCGTTTCATCGCACCGGATGGATCAAAATCTGTCATCGGTCGGACCCGGACCTTGCCACAGGGGACGATCGAGAAATTTAATCTTGGCGTCTTCGGTTGTTCCAATCTGCCATTTGGCTATTTCAACGCTTATGCTCATGCCGCCGAGCGCCGTGATCTCGATATGGTGATGCACACGGGCGATTATCTTTATGAATATCCAGTTGGTACCTATCCTTCGAAAAAAGTGGCACTAGAAGGCCGGATGATTGATCCGGGGCATGAGATTGTCCAGCTTGCTGATTATCGTCTGCGCTACGCAGCCTATCGCAGTGATCCGGATCTGCAACGCATTCATCAGCTCTTTCCAATGGTTGCGATGTGGGACGATCACGAATTTACCAACGATGCCCACATGAGCGGTGCACAAAACCATCAGCCCAAGACCGAGGGTGACTGGGAAGTTCGCAAAAAAATTGCAGAACAGGTTTATCGCGAATGGATGCCGGTCCGGGATCTCGACACTGGAAAGGGCCGCTGGAGTGAATATCAGATCGGTGATCTTGCCACGTTATTCCTGACCGAAAGCCGAATTGGCGGTCGCAGCGAGCCAGCAGATCTCGCGGCGGCATTGCAAGGGCAGGAAGATATCGAAACGGCACTGAAGACATTCCGTGACTCGGTCTGGCAAGATCCCGAGCGTCAGATGCTGGGTGCCGTGCAGGAAACCTGGTTGGCTGACGCGATGCGCAAATCACGAAATTCAGGCACCAAATGGCAGGTTTGGGGTCAACAGTGCGTCATGGGCAACCTTCGCTTACCTCAAGAAGCAGTGAACTGGTTGGCAGATGATGCACCCGCTTTTGCGAAAGCGCGGGTTGCGATTGGCGCACTCGCTGCCAAAGTTGGCCTGCCAATCAATCTCGACAGCTGGGATGGCTATCCCAAAGCGCGGGAAAGGGCGTTGCTGGGCGCGCAAGAGGCAGATGCCGATCTGATCGTGCTGTCCGGCGACAGCCATAATGGCTGGGCGTTTAATCTGGAGACCAGCAGTGGAGCTGCTGGCGTCGAATTTGGTGGCCACAGCGTGACCTCACCGGGACTGGAATCCTATCTGTCCGGGGCGGATCCCGCGACCGCGGCTCGCACCGTGCAGGAAACGAACAACCAGCTGCAATGGTGCGATACTTCCAATCGTGGCTATATGACCGTTTCGCTGACACCGGAGAAAGCCACTTCGACCTGGCATTTCCTTGATACCATCCGGGCAAAGTCCACCATGATGAAGGGTAGCGAAAGCCGCACAGTGATGCGGGGGCAACGGAGTTTGGCGGTCTAGGCATATTGTAACAACTATTTGTCCTGAACCCCTCGACATTCCTATCAAAGTTGCGCAAAGCAGCGGTTCCGTAAAACGAAACACCGGAATGAAAGAAGCCATGTCTGAAGAATTTTACCGCATCAAACGCCTACCGCCTTATGTGTTCGCTGAAGTGAACGCGATGAAGGCGGAAGCGCGCGCCCGCGGTGAAGATATTATCGACTTGGGCATGGGAAATCCGGACGGCGCGCCGGCGCAGCATGTCATCGATAAACTCTGTGAAACCGCCAATGACCCTACGGCGCACCGCTACAGTGCCTCCAAAGGGATCAAGGGACTGCGTCTGGCACAGTCCAACTATTACAAACGTCGCTTTGACGTGGATCTCGATCCGGAAAGTGAAGTCATAGTGACGCTTGGCTCTAAGGAAGGCCTTGCCAATCTCGCACAGGCTATCACAGCGCCGGGCGATGTCGTGCTGGCCCCAAATCCATCTTATCCAATTCATACGTTCGGTTTCATTATCGCAGGAGCAGCGATCCGTTCTATTCCCGCGGCACCCGGTCCGGATTTCTTCACTCGGCTTGAATATGCGATGAGCTATAGTGTGCCCAAACCATCAGTGCTGGTTATGGGCTATCCGTCCAACCCGACTGCTTATGTCGCTGATCTTGATTTTTACCAAAAGGTTGTCGATTTCGCGCGCGAGCACAAGCTGTGGGTGATCAGCGATCTTGCCTATGCTGAAATCTACTATGGTGATGTACCAACCCCATCGATGCTTCAGATTGACGGAGCGAAGGACTGTGTGGTTGAGTTTACCAGCATGTCGAAAACCTACTCGATGCCCGGCTGGCGTATGGGTTTTGCTGTCGGGAACCAGAAGCTGATTGGTGCCCTGACGCGGGTAAAGAGCTATCTCGACTATGGCGCCTTCACACCCATACAGGTCGCAGCCACAGCAGCGCTGAACGGCCCGCAAGATATAATCGACGAAAACCGGGCGCTTTATAAAAAGCGCCGCGACGTCATGGTCGAGAGCTTTGGCCGCGCCGGTTGGGATATTCCGCCACCAGAAGCCAGCATGTTTGCTTGGGCGCCAGTTCCGGAACAGTTTCGCGAACTCGGCTCAATGGAATTCGCGAAGCGCCTTATTGCGGAAGCGGGCGTCGCAGTTGCGCCTGGGACTGGCTTTGGTGACGAGGGCGAAGGCTATGTCCGTCTTGCACTGGTCGAAAATGAGCAGCGTATTCGTCAGGCCGCGCGGAGCATGAAAAAGTTCCTCAGCCAAGGCTGATACCGGCCGAAAAACGGCTGCACGTGATCTCGTCAGACCGGTTTCCGAATCGATCACTGGGTGACGGATGCGGCCATATCCACCTGCGCTACATTGCATTCAGATGAACCAAAAAGCCCCGGTTCATCGGCGATTAACGCAAATGTTCAGGTGGCTGTCATCAACATGAAGATCGTGTGAATCCATAATGAAGTTACGCTTAAAGAGCGCCTGACCCGGTTTACAGTCCGGACCCTTTGCCGCGATCTGGCGGCGGGGCAATTACTGAGCTGTGATCGCAGGAGGATCAAAGCGGATTGCATTACAAGAAGGGTTATAGAGATGACATTCGACAAAGTAGAGACACTGAACTTCAAGGCCGTGAAGCGGGCTTTTGTTACCCGCAATGTTAACATCGAGGACGCGAAAGGATTTCGGCGTGATTTGAAACCACGCAATGGTGATCTTTGCGTTGCTCGGGTGAAACAGCTTGGCCATCACCAAAGAATTGAACAGACCGATGGCCGCCGCGCACGGATGTTCCCGGGTGACCTCATCATCGTTGCATATTCCAATCGTTACGCCACCGATCAATTTGAAGGCAAAGTGCCTGAAGCGGTCGAGCCATGTTCGCTTGTTGCTGCCGGCGGTATTGCTGCGACCTTGTTGTCGCGCCACAGCAGTACGAAAAAACCGACGGCGATCGAGCCACTCGGCTTATTATGCCGGGAAGACGGCAGTGCGATCAATGTGATGGATTATGCGCTGCCAAAGGCTGCCATCGAGCGCACCGTCCGGCCCCATATGGCTTTGGTAGTTGGATCGGGCATGAATGCTGGCAAGACAACGACTGTCGCTGCCATTGTCCGGGTTGCCAAACGCGCAGGTCTTAAAGTCGGCGCGATCAAGATAACCGGCACAGGTGCAGGCGGGGACCTCTGGTTCTACAAGGACTCAGGCGCCAAGGTGACAATTGATTTCACCGATGCGGGCCATGCAGCAACGGTTGGCCTCAATCTTTCGCAGCTGCAAAATATCGCCGACACGCTTTATGCCGAGGCTGCGAAATCCTGCGATATCATCATTGCAGAAATTGCCGATGGCCTGTTTCAGACTGAAACCGACCTATTGATGAAATCACCGAGATTCCAGAACATGGTAGACAGTGTCCTGTTCGCTAGCGGTGACCCTATGGGTGCGCTCGCCGGTGTGCGTCACCTAAGAGCTTTGGGATTGATCCCAAGCGCAGTCTCTGGTGCGCTTACCGCATCGGATTTGGCCGCCAGGGAAGCGGCTGCAGCGACAGGCTTGCCAGCTTTGACCCTTTCCGAGTTCGAGAAGAACGAGAAAGTTCTCAGCCTGATTATGAAGCCAGCGAAACCAACCAATGTGACTGAACCTGTCAGCATTAAGTCCGGACTTGGACTTGCAAAGGATTTTTCCCATGAGCAGTTTGCCGCAATTATTTAATCGCACGCGCGGAACCATACTCTGTCAGCTGGTTCTGAACGGTTTCGCGCAAGCGGTCGCTATTGGCGGCATCGGTCTGGCATTAAAATCGCAATTTGATGCCATGCAAGCCGCTGCCAATAGCAATCTCTCCATCCTGGTTTCCCCTGCGATCATCATGGCCGGCCTGGCCATGATGATCGCCATTCTTAAATGGCGGGAGCGCATCGATATGGAACGGCTCGGTCAGGATTATGTGTTTGAAACCCGGATGCGGATATTCAGTCATATCAACGGTATGTCTGCCCACGGCATAGAAGAATTGCGCAAGGGTGTCGTCATGTTGCGTTTCGTGAATGATCTCACCGCATTGCGTCAGTGGATCAGTATGGGTATCGCCAGCGGGATCGTTGCATTGACCATAATGATCGGCGCACTGACTTTTCTAACCATCATCAATCCAATGATTGGTGTAGCTGCGCTAGCCGTGATGAGTGTCGGGGCGGTTGCGATCCTGTTGCTTGGCAAACGGGTTGATCACACCATCCGCGAAGCCCGGCGCCGCCGCGGAAATATCGCAGGCAATATCGCCGAAAAACTTAGCAACATGGTTATGGTCCAGGCATTTGGACAGCGCCGGACGGAGCGTAAGAAACTTCGCCGCCAATCCAAAAGCTTGCAAAAAGCCATGATAAACCGTGCATCAGCAACCGGATTGGTTCGGGCGCTAAGTTATCTTGTGGCTAGCATGACATTGGTCGCAGCGATGGGCATAGGCGCCTATGCTATCTATAATGGCGTCGCTACCACGGGCGAGATCGTGGCTGCTTTTGGTATCGTTTCGCTGGCGGCGCCAGCCCTGAACGGATTTGGCCGCCTGTTTGAATATTGGAAAAACGCCAGGGTTGCGCGCGAAAAAATCGGTTCTATTTTTCACAAAGGCCCTGCGCTTGCCGCTTCAACAAGCCGAAAAGCCCTGGGTCGGGTCCGCGGTGAACTGCGCTTTGACAATGTTAGCTCTGGTTCGGTAATCAAAAATTTCAGCGCATCCGCCAAACCTGGCGCTGTGATCGCAATAAAAGGGCATAGCGGTGTCGGCAAGACGACATTGTTGCGCTTGGCACAGCGGCTGATTGATCCAGATAAAGGCGCCATATATTTGGATGGCCGTGACATTATGTCTGTCCGCACGGGCGAATTGCGCCGGACAATCTCGCTTGCGTCTTCACTGATGCCGCTGATGCGCGGAACAATCTGGTCTAACATCGCATATGGCTGTTCCAAAGCATCGCAGAGCGACATTCAGGATGCCGCTCGGATTGCCGGGATCATGATCAACAATCCGCATGCTGCGTTGCATGCAGATCGAGCGGTGCATGAACAAGGCACAAACCTCAGCGCCGGAGAACGTGCCAGGGTTATCTTGGCTCGCGCGTTGGTCAGTAAACCGAAAATCCTGTTGCTCGATGAACCAGAGCAAAATCTCGATGAACTGGGAATGGCCGCATTGCGCCGGATTATCAGCACTTTTTCCGGAACAGTTGTCATGGTGACCCATGATCCGGGCTTTTTGGCGATGGCTGATGACATCTGGGCCCTTGGGGCCGGTCATCAGCCGGCCCTTTCCCTCATTCACAATAAAAGCGGTCAGCATCTCACCGGTTTTGACCAACGCAATGCAAACTAAGGATCCAGAATGTCTTATGCAGAAAATATCAAGTCTTGTGACGACACGCACCAACTGTCTGAAACGGAGAATCCTCTACAAGTGCGTGGACGTATATCGTCGGCGGTGACGCACGGGCCTAGCAAGCTGTCATATTTTATCTATCGCCCGCGCAATAGAAAAGAACAGGAGCAAGTTGTATTTTCCATTCATGGCTATACCCGCAATGCCCTGCAGCACATGTTTGTCTTACAGGATTATGCCGAAGAAAAGGGTGTTGCTGTCGTTGTACCCCATTTTACCAAACGGGAGTTCCGCCGATATCAACAGGTCCGTCCGCACCGGAATGGAGCGTGCCCCAACATCGCTTTTATGGAACTGATTCAGGATTTGGAGGTAACCAATGCGTTTGACCTCTCGACGATCCGTGCAGTGGGTTATTCCGGAGGTGGGCAATTTTTGCATCGGTTGATGATGTTACAGCCGGATCTGATCGACCGATTGGTGCTGTTTGCGCCTGGTTGGTACACAATGCCTGATCGCGCCCACCCCTATCCGCTTGGATTGGGCCGATCACCGGCTCTTGGTGACCGGTCGCTGTCCCTCGAAGGGTTTCGCAAAGCAGACGTGTTGGTGTTGGTTGGTGATAAGGATGTCAGCCGCAATGACTCACTGAACAAACATGAAGATATCGATCTGGCACAAGGCCGGACACGTGTAGCACGAGCGCAAAACTGGACTCGGACCATGAACGCCAATTTGCCTTTCGATAATCAGATAAAGTTACAACTACTTAAAGGCTTACGACACGGTTTCCGAAGGAACTTCGAAAAAAAGGGCTACGGCCAACTTGTCTTCGATCATCTGCTGCGTGACCTGTTGCCGCAGAACGTAAGCCAGGAGAATTAGATCCTTGGCTCGATATTTTTGGATTTTGGGAGCCGGACTAATGTCTGGTCTTTCTTGCACGGCTATGGCGCAGGATATCACGGCGGGATCGGATGGGATCGTGGTGCAAACCAATGACGTTCGTCTGACCTTGGGCGGCCGCGTCCATCTCGATGCCGTGCTATCGGATGACGATGTCACCATGATCAAGGATGAGATTAATCTGCGGCGCTTGCGCGTCGATGCGACGGTCGATGTGGGTGACGATTGGACAGCCAAATTCGACGCCGATATCGGCGGCATTTCCACTGGCCTGCGTAACGTCTGGTTGGCCTATAAAGGCATCGATGATGTCACTCTACGCGCCGGTAATCTGACTACTCCTTTTTCTGGTGAGCGGCAGAAAAGCTCTAATCATCTTAAGTTTTTGGAACGCTCATTAGCCGCAGCATTGGCTCCCGGATTTCGGACTGGCGGTGCGGTGACATATAGTGGCGATAATATTGCATTCACTGCCGCTTATGTTGAAAATCCGATTGATGCAGATGATGATCGGCAACCACGCGAAGATGGCAGTAGCATCGTCGGGAAAATCGTCTGGACACCGATAAGGGAGAGGAAGCGGGTCCTGTTTGTCGCAGGCGCGATCGATCGACGCGATCTCAACACAGGCGCTGAAACGCGCGTGCGATCGACACCAGAATTCGGTCTAAGTTTTAGCCGGTTGGTGGACACGGGCAACCTCGATGGTGTTAGTAGTTATATCAATCTTGCACTCGAAGCGGGCTATGCCCATGGCCCATTTGCCATAAACGGCCAATATCTTCGCCGTTTCAATGACGCTGCAGCTCTCGGCGATCCCGAATTTTCTGGTGGATCAATAGAGGCAGCTTATGTGCTGACCGGTGAGAGACAGCGCTTCAGCCTCTCTTCCGGCAGTTTTGGAGCTGTCCGGCCAACCGGAAAACTGGGTGCCGTGGAAATTGCCGCGAGGGTCAGCTTTCTGGATTTAGAGGATGGCTCAGTCACCGGCGGCAAAGAGAAAAATTTCACTGCCGGGACCAATTGGTATATTGGTAAGAACATCAAATTTGCGTTGAACTATATTCACGCAGAGGTAGATCCCGGCCGTTTTGGTTTCTCTGAATCCGTGGACGCCGTTGCGACCCGCCTGCAGATCGCCTTTTAGGCAATAGCGAGGAGTTACTATGATCAAATCATGGGGTATAAAAATCTGGCGCATGATGTTCGGACCGGGCGCCCGTACAATATCCTTTCGCACCCGGCTTTTCACGACCTTGGGTGCGCTGCTCATATTGGCGATTTGTGCCAGCGTTGCCAATTTTTATGGAACCACGCGCTCCAATTTGTTGTTTGAACGTAACCAGCTCGCGAACAATGTGGTGCACAGCTACAGCGAAGCGGCCATGCTAACCGAGCGTTTGGTAAAAAAGATGAATGTCGCGGTCAATCAGCCGCCAAACAGTTCGATGATCGCCATCACTGAAGTTAAATTGCAGATCCAGGAACAGCTCGATATCGCTCGTCAAAACATTGCACGAGAAGTCGAGCTGGTCGGGAAAATTGAAGATGAAGCCGCGGAGCTTGAGGAACTGGCTGCATTGGAACGACTGATCGGCCGGGCAATAAACCAGTTTGACGAAATATTGATACTGCGCGATTCCGGGCAGGTGGAGATGGCACGCGAGCGGTTTCTTGCCGTGGTATCCGAGCAGATAGACGGCCAGTTTTCAGAATCGATCAATGCGCTGTTGGCTGAAGAGCGATCAGAAATTGAAGAAGCGCAGCGCAATATCCAGTTTCTTGGCCGGCAGCTGACCGTCTTCGCCGGTGTGATCATTGTTCTGGCTTTGTTGTTTGTTTCGCCAGCTGTTCTGCGCCTGTCCCACATTTTCAATCGGTCCATGACAGAGCTGCAAGATGGTTTGGACCACTACGGGCAGAACAAATTTGACTATAGTATTCCTGAATTGCCAGCGCGCGAGTTTGATTATTTAGGACACCGGTTTAATCACATGGCGGAACAAATCGGCTCAGCGCAGAAGCGGCTGATGTCCGCAAATGCTGGTCTGGAAGAGACAGTTTCATCCCGTACCAAAGAACTGGAGGAAGCGAACAAGGCGTTGGTCGAGAAAGACGAAGGCCGTAAAAGACTGTTCGCCGATATTAGTCACGAATTGCGCACGCCGCTGACGGTGATCCGTGGAGAGGCCGAAATCAGTCTGCGCGGCAAAAAGAAGAACCCTGAGGAATATGAATCAAGCCTAAAACTCATCGCGGATCAGGCCATCCATACAGCTCGGTTGATTGATGACCTGCTGTTTGTTGCGCGCTCACAGGCCGGCGAACTGAAACTGGTCAAAAAGCCTGTCGATATTGCGGCGTTGGTTGCAGAGAAACGCAAGACCTTTGAAGCGTTGGCAACAAAGAAGAATATCGAGATCGTCACCGAGAAAAATATTTCGGATATGGTTGTCGTCGGTGACCGCGGACGATTGGGCCAGGTGTTCGCGATCCTGCTTGACAATGCGATCCGCTATGCCCCGGCAGATACCGCAATA
The DNA here is from genome assembly GCF_900149705.1 of Sphingorhabdus sp. Alg231-15. Taxonomy (NCBI): domain Bacteria; kingdom Pseudomonadati; phylum Pseudomonadota; class Alphaproteobacteria; order Sphingomonadales; family Sphingorhabdaceae; genus Sphingorhabdus; species Sphingorhabdus sp. Alg231-15. The sequence goes on from NZ_LT703001.1 coordinate 2,922,721, forward strand.
TCGGTCTATTTGAACAGCGCATCTGCTGGTGTCGCAATTACCGTCGACAATGTGTCTGAAGCTGTCAGCGATGACGATCTGCGTCACATATTCAACCGCTTCTATCGTGGAGACAATGCCGGGCAATTGGATGATGGAACCGGACTTGGATTGCCCGTCGCGAAAGCCATTGTGGAGGCCCATGACGGCTCCATTGGAATCGCACGAAAAGACAGGGATATTATATCGGCCACCGTAATTCTGGCGGCGGAAAAACAAATGAGGATTGTATCATGAGGCTATTGATTGTTGAGGATGATCCACGCGTAGGGGATTTTATTGGCCGTGGTCTCCGTTCCGAAGGCTATGCCGTTACCCTAATCGACAACGGCGCAGCCGGCTATCGGGAAGCGCAGGCGAATGACTATGATGTCGTAATTTTGGATCTGATGCTACCGGACATGTCTGGCACACAGATTTGTCAGGCCTTGCGCAGCGAAGGGCAAGCGACGCCGATCATGATGCTGACCGCAATGGATTCGATGAACGACAAGATTACCGGCCTGCGCATGGGCGCGGATGATTATATGACCAAGCCTTTTTCCTTTGATGAACTGGTGGCAAGGTTAGAGGCTCTGGGCCGACGCTCAATTGATTATCGCCAAGGTGACAGTGTACTTGAGATTGCTGATCTGAAATATGATCTCAAAGCCGTGCGCGTATGGTGTTGTGGTGAGGAACTGACCCTAACTGATAAAGAGCTCGCCATTCTGGAATTGCTCATGCGCGAGCCGGGAAACCTGTTCAGCCGCGAGAGGATATTAAGCAATGTCTGGGGTATGCATACCGATCCGCTTACCAATGTGGTTGATGTTTATATTGCGAAATTGCGGAAGAAAATAGACAATTGTCGCGAAGAGCCGCTTATCGAAACCGTGCGCGGTCGAGGTTACCGGCTTTCCAAACCGCGCGATTAAGCCCTTTCAAAAGCATCCGACAAAAGAAGCAAAGGAATTTCCATGCCTGAAATCCTGTCTCGATGCCGTCGCTGGCTTGGCATCTGCATCTTTTTTGGACTTCTCGGTATAGCCACGCTTGTCCCGCAAAAAGCCGCTGCATCAGATACGGAAAACGAATTTGAAGGGCAGGAAATTCTTTTCCTGTTGGAGGAGGCTTATACGCAGGAAAAAGGCGAATGGCAGATCGGCGCTTCACTCAACCAAAGCCTGGAGGGGCCGGATGAAAGAGCATGGGAGCTGGAGGTGGAATATGGGATTACCAACCGCCTGCAGCTTTTCGTCGAATTGCCATTCGTTGATAGCGTCAATAACACTGGCGGTATTGGTGATCCTGAAATCGGTCTCGATTATGCACTAATGAAAGATACAGGCGGAAACATCCCGGAATTCACAGTCGGGGCAGCTATTATGCTGCCCACCGGAGATAATGACAATGGACCGGGCATGGGCGGTTTCGGGTATCAGTTAAGCGCACGGATCAGCAAGGCGCTGGCTTCCGGTATTTTCGTTCATGGCTTGGCCGAATACGAAGCGGTGCCCGATGCGCGTCAGGATGGTGCAGACCTTTCATTGCGCGAATATGGCTTTGGTGCTGGATTTGCCTATGCACCGATTGATGATCTGTATTTAATCACCGAATATCTTTGGGCGAAGGAACGGGAAAAACAAAACGGGTTCACCGAAACAGAAGTGGAGCAACTGCTGTCTTTTGGCGTCACCTATGAGTTTGCCAACGATATCTCAATCGGTCTGGGCGGTGCTGTTGGGCTGAATAGTGATAGTGAATCAAAGGCTTTCGCGCTTGCTCAGTGGGAATTCTAGAAGCCAATGGTTAACAAAAATGCCGCAGTGGATTTTGGGTGGCATCAACAGGCTTCGATAAATTTTGAACGGAGGTAAAGACACGAAACGCTTTTAGAGAGAATGAACTTTGCCGCCAATTGCGAGCACTAGTCCCTCCGTTCCCTCGACGAGTTTGCGTTGCGCATCTAGCTCTCGCGCAATACGGTTTTCCAATTGGCGTCCTTCGTTTGAAGCCATGAGCGAAGAAAGAAATGGCGATTGCTTTAACCAGTTTATGTCCCGCCAACCCAGATTGATGGCTTGCGCGACAAGTCGCATGGCTTCTTTCTCGTGCCCCAAAGCTGCGGATACCTCGGCAAGTTGAATGCGCATGTCCGGGTCAGGATCGGATTCGAGATCAGCGCGTTTCGATGGCAGAAAGAATTCCTCCGCCTGCTTCGTGTCGCCGGAAACTGCGCCAAGCGCCGCAAGTTCGTAATGACCCCTCCAACCTGCCGTCTTCAACAGTTTTTGGGCTTCCTCAATACGCCCAAGCACTATATTGGCGCGGGCCCGCAATTGAATTAACTGCGGCGCTGACTGGTCATCCCCCTGCGCTTGCGCAAGAGTCTTTAGCGCGGCATTCGGACGGCCATGACGCAGATGGGATCGGGCAATTTCACTCAAAACAACAACTTGACCCGGGTTGAGAGAAAAGGCTTTCGCATACCATTCTGATGCTGCTGGATGCCCTAGAAGTTCGAGGCTTTGTGCAATCTGGATCTCAGCATAGCGCGACATTCCTCCCGCCTGCCTCGCCTGAAATTCGAGGCTTAAGGCCTGATGTAGTTCTCCGCGAATGAGATGCACATAAGCAGCACTCGAGACCGCGGGCGCATTCTTCGGATTCAGCTGGTATGCATATTGAAAGGCTGACAGACTCTCGTTCATGCGCCCCTGGGAACCGAGCGTATAGCCCAGGGCGGACCAGGCATTGCTGCTTTCGGGACGCTCACTGATCAAAGCGCGTGCAAGCGCCTCAGCTTCCTTTTTCTCGCCTTTACCACCTCCGAATTTGGTGGCTTTTGTCGAGAGTGCGAAGCTTAGGGTCATGCGAGCGTCGAAACTATTGGGGTCTTGCGCCAGAGCTTTACGTAACATTGTGATAGCACGATCAGTCTCGCGTGCCTGATGAAGGCCAAGCTGCTCCTTCGCGCGTGTAATGAGTGTGGTGATCGATGATGCTGGCGCAGAACTTGCCACCGCCGTTGCTGGGTCAGAACCGAGATTGCGAGTGCTCCAGAACAAAGCCCCAACGAGAAGCAAGATAATCAAGCCCGATGCCGCTGCGATCGCATTGCGGTGGTTCGGAAATGAAAAGCGCTTCGGCGTGGGTTGATTTTCCAGGCGTTCAACCACTCCAGCGATCGCATATCCCGAGCCACGTACGGTGCGAATATAAGATGGTTCTTTAGTGTCGTCGCCAAGTGCTTTTCGCAAAAGGGTGATGCGCTGGGCTACGGTTTCATCGCTGACATGCTCGGTGTGCCAGACTGCGCTGGAGAAGCCCGCAATGCTTAATGGTTCTGGAGCCGTCTCAATAAGCTTGACCAATGCGTCGAAGCTCAAATCGGGTAGCTTAATATCGGCGTCATCGCGACGAACGGAGCGTGTCTCCGTATCAATCAGCAAATCTTTCAAAACGTACCGCATGCTGCCAGCTTAAACGACTTTGAAATCCCATGCTTCAAGAATTTTCAAGTTTCTTCAAGTGACGTGAAAAGCGGCAACAGCCATGTCTCTCGGGCCGCTATCGAAGGGAAACAGAATGAACAGAAAATTGAGTGCCACCGTATTTGCTGCTGGGTTACTTGTAGCGTGTTGCACGCAGTCTGGGCGTGCCCAAGTTGATGCACCGGCTATCGAGCCACCGCTAGGCCTATGGGTGTGGAGTACGGACGGGGCCGCCAGTCTTGTATCGATGTCCATTGAGATAGCAGGCAATGGTTGGCGCGTGATGGTCGATGGAGCGAAGGCAGAAGCGATGCGCGAAGGCGGTGTGATTTCTGTTAGGAGACCCGACGGTCAAAAGTTTGTCGGTAAACTGACAGCCGACAAGTCGGAAATTCGCGGCCATTGGTTTCAGCCGCCTTCTCTTCTTGACTATCAATATGTCGCGACCCCGGTCGTCCTATCAGCCGTCACCAGCGGAAAATGGCAGGCTGAGTTTGCCGTCCAATCGCGACCATATCGAGTATTTCTGGACATATTCCAGGACGAGGGTTCAGAGATTGCCGCAGTTGTTCGAAACCCGGAAGGCAATAATATTCTGGGCTCAACGCAGTTTCGGTTATTATCCGATGAGAATGACGGTTGGGTCTTGATGGCTGGCCGCGGCAAGCGAGAAAAGCGGCATCGTCTGGGCGAAGGTGTCGGCAGGCAACTTCTGCTTGACTATGATCGTTTTGACGAACCGATAGCGCTTAAACCGGCAACCGATAAAATGGCCGCGGGCTACTATAGCCGCCAAAATCGCGATTTGTCGCAACGCTCTGCGTCGCCGCCCCGGCTTGATGACGGATGGAAGGTCTCTGCGCCGGAAGGAGTGGGCTTTGACCCCTCTGCATTGCAAGCTTTAACAGCAGAGCTTGCCAGCGCCGATACACGTGACCGGCGCCCCAGAATGATTCACTCCTTGCTGGTGGCACGCAAGGGGAAACTGGTTTTCGAGGAGTATTTCTTTGGACATGATCGAGAAACCCGGCACGACGTGCGGTCACTTGGGAAGGTTTTCGGATCGGTGATGATCGGGGCGCTGCAACAACAGGGATATTCAATAGATGCCTCGCTCCGTCCCATCCCTGACCTTTTGAAACGCGCCGGTCGACCGGTTGATGATCCGAGGAAGGCAGATGTTTCTCTCGAGCATCTTATGACTTACACCAGTGGTCTGGACTGCGACGTGAATTCCGATTCCGCCGGTTCGGAAATGCGCATGTGGGAACAGCAGGAAGAAAAGGATTATTGGCTCTACACGGCTGGACTTCGAATGCTTCACGATCCAGGCGAGCGCTATGCCTATTGTTCTGGCAGCGCAAATCTTGTCGGAGCCAGTCTGGAATCGGTTGGCGGCGCATCTGTTTACGAGCTGTTCGATCGTCTGATCGCTAAGCCTTTGAAATTTGGACCTTATCATTGGGCTCTGGCACCGAATGGTGAGGGGTATCTCGGAGGCGGTGCCTATATGCGACCACGTGACATCTTGAAGGTTGGCGCAATGTTCGCCGCCGGCGGCGTATGGAATGGCGAGCAGATTGTCGAAAAAGACTGGGTCCGTGAGTCGACAACCGCAAAGGTCGAGATCTCCGCAAAGACGACCGGCATGACCCCTGAGACTTTCCAGAACAGTTATTTTGGCGGATCCCAAGCCTATATCTGGAGCGTGGGTAAGATTGCCGTCGGGGAACGGAGCTATATGTCATATCAGGCAAGCGGAAATGGCGGCCAACTCCTGTTCATCGTCCCAGAACTAGATTTGGTCGTTGGCTTTACTGGCGGCAACTATCGCATGGGCGGGATTTGGGGGCGTTGGCGAAACGAGATTGTCGGTGGGCATATCATACCCGCAATTATCGATCTGCCCTAGGTCTGATGGTGTTAGCATTTTGAGTCAATTATTGATCTCTCGCGCTATCAACCTTCCCAGAACTGCATAAATTTTTTGGCATCAGTCCATGGAATCTAGACGATTTAGACATCAATACTGGTGGGGTGATCGGCCTTCTTCAAGACCTCTTGACGAAATTCGCCAGGCGTTATTGCTGTCCATCTCTTAAAGGCTCTGGTGAACGATGCGGCATCCGAAAATCCGACCAGATAGGCAACTTCATTGAGCGAGGCTTTAGAGCCCTTGAGATATTTTTTGGCCAAATCCTGACGAAGCATAGCAAGTATTGTGGTGAAGTCCGTGCCTTCATCATTCAAACGTCTAAACAATGTCTGTCTGCTCATTCCCATCCTTTGTGCTGCAATATCAGCAGTAACGCCGCCTTCATGGAGGACAGCGGTGAGCAGGTTTTTGAGCTCTCTCGATATTTGGCCGGGAATTTCCAGTTCGCCAAGCAAGTCTTCAGCTCGATCGATCAAGATACCGAAGACATATTTCGGATTTTGTCGCACCGGCCAGGAAAGCGAATCTGGCTCCATTTCAAGTGCATTCCATTTGCTCTCGAAATATACCGGGCAGGCGAGTATCCGTTCATAATCTCGCCAATGATCGGGTTTTGACCAAGTCACATGGGCAGCGATAACCGGGGAGCGCTCCATGTAGCGTCTGGGGCCACAGGCCAGCCAAGAAAATGCGCCCTCTGTTAGCTCAGGATATTTTTGTGAAAGCTGCTGCTCGTCCACGAGGAACAACCGACCTTCTTGTCTAACTAACTCAAAACGAGGTTCTGCTGTTGGCCCTGCCGATTCAATTGCAAGACGGCCATAGCGGCGCATCTGGATATAGGCGTCCCCAATGGTTTCCGATGCTTCCATGAGGAGCCCGACGATTGACAGTTCCGACATGGCAGTAGCTTCGCCATATTCGAGAGCTAGTGCGGGACGGTTTGTTGCGTCGATAGCGATCCGCATAAGGTCAATGTATGCGCTCAAGGCAACGCGCGCATCAGGATTTTCGAGTTCTGCAATTTTGATATCAGACGCATCGCAGAGGAATTCAGGTTGGACACCCAATTTCGCACAGAAGGCGAGCAAGCCGGCGACCATACCAGCGGCAACGGTTGAAACATTTGTGGCTGTGCGATGACGATACGAATGATCAATCACATTGTTACGAAGGGTAATGGCGCTGGTCTCTTGGCTTTGATAAAAATTGCGAAATGATACCAAAGGAATTTGGTTGTTGTTTGCATTTTTTCAAGCAGGCCGGGTTTTACAGTCCGGAATATGGACCGATCTATGACTAATCCGAGCACTGAATTCGAAGTATCCGCCATTCGTCGTTGGATAATGCGGATTCCATTTTTTTTCACCGGTGTCCTGTTCACTTTCACGGCCTGGGGCACGCTCATTGAGCATTGGGGGACTTTTGAGCCGATAGAAGGTGTAGCATTTGCTTTCTGGGGTGCATTGTCACTGCTAGCGATAATTGGGCTGCGGTTTCCGGTAAAAATGTTGCCGATCTTGTTGCTGCAGTTTGGCTATAAATTGCTTTGGATCGCGGCAGTAGGCTACCCGCTGATGTCTAGAGGTGAGCTAGATTCTTCAGGGCAGGATTTGTTTCAAGCTAACGCGATGGGGGTTGTGATCGATTTGATCGCAATCCCATGGATCTATGTGATCAGAACCTACGTCGTCGAGGGCTTTTCACGTCGGGATAAGGACTCTGAATGAGGGGTTCGGGATTATTGAGTTCATAGACTATCAATCTACAAAAGGATCGCAGTTTTGTGTTTGCGTGAGCGCAGAAATGGGATGGGCGTGTTCAGGAAGCGGATATCAGGTCTGTAACAAAAGCTAATTGAAGCCGGTCCGTATGTTCCACACCATTCGAACCCAGTTAAGCCATTTTGTACCTGTGGTATCAACTGTCGCAGAAATTGTTCAATGATATTTACCAACGACGGATAGAATCAGAAAGTCAATCCTATGAAGAAAGCAACGCTTATAATCGGGGCCGGCTCCGGGCTTAGCGCATCACTCGCCAGACGGTTTGCAGAAGATGGAAACCGGATCATTTTGGCTGCAAGAAATATGTCCAGTTTAAATCAACTCGCCAAGGAAACTGACGCACTTGCGGTCCAGTGCGATGCCACACAGGAGGCCGACATCATCAATCTGTTTAATACAATCGATGATGCCGGGTTTTCGCTTTCAACAATGATCTACAATGCTGGAGCATATACGCGCGGAGCTGTTACAGAACTGGAATCATCAGACGTTCGGAGACTGATTGATGTGAATGCAGTTGGAGCTTTCCTCGCGGCACGGGAATGCACCAATCGGATGCAGCGGGACGGCGGGTCCATGCTTTTCACAGGTGCTTCGGCTGGGATCAAGGGATATGCAAACTCTTCTGCATTTGCGATGGGCAAATTCGCATTGCGAGGACTTTGCCAAAGCCTTGCACGCGAACTGGCGCCACAAAATATCCATGTTGCGCATTTCGTCATCGACGGGCTGATATATTCACCAGATCGAGGCGCGCCATATGATGACCTTCAAAAGTGTCTTGATCCCAAAGCCATTGCAGAAACCTATTTTCAGATTGCTGCACAGGATCGCAGCGCGTGGACATGGGAACTAGAGCTTCGTCCATGGCTAGAATCGTTCTGATTGATCACAGCAGAGGCCTTTGAAAGGAACAAGTCTATGCTTCAACTACGACCCAATTGCGAATGGTGTGACCGAGATTTACCGCCAGATTCGCCTGACGCTAGGATTTGCACATATGAGTGCACCTATTGCGTCGATTGCGTTGAAACGGTTTTGCACAATGTATGCGCTACTTGTGGAGGAGGCTTTGTTCCGAGACCCATTCGACCCAGACGTTCATACCGTAATGAATTAAAACTCGGCTTACGGAACTTTCCCGCCTCAACCGATCGAAAACACACCAGATGGACCAGAGCGGAAGTTGACAGCCAAGTCGCCCGACTTAAGTCGATCGATCCAAGGGATCGGTAACTGGAAGGGCAAGCAGAGGGCACGAAAAGGGCGTCCATAATTGACAGGGACTTACGATCCGGTGATAACTCCCGTTCGGTCACGCTGTTCGACTGTTTGCCAGCCACCACCAAGCGCCTTGTAGAGAGCGATGGTGCTGATAAAGGATTCGGTCTCGCTAGCGGCCAGTTGCAGTTCAAGATCGGTAACGCTGCGTTCGGCATCGAGGACATCAATGAATGCGCCCAATCCGCTGTTGTAAAGGTCGCGGGCAAGGTCTTCCGACTTCCGGCCTGCACTGAGGGCCTCTTGCAGAGCTTCTGTCTGCTTGTTCGTCTCGACATAAAGAACAAGCGATGCCTCGACATCTTCAACCGCCAACAAGATCGCCTGTTCGAATTGCGCGATGGCCATGTCGTTCCCGGCATTTGCGGCCTCAAGCTGCGCCCTAAGCCGTCCTCCATTGAATAACGGAAATGTGATGCTGGGAATGATCGAGAAGACCGAGCTTGTGCCCGACAGCAGGTTCGAAAATGAAGTGCTTTCCTGACCGGCAGCTCCAGTCAAAGAGAATTTCGGAAAGAATTCTGCTTTCGCAACACCGATCTCTGCGCTGGCAGCAGCGAGCTCACGCTCCGCACGACGTACGTCGGGGCGCCGTGAAAGCAGATCTGACTGAAGTCCAACCGGCACGATATCCAATGATATAGGGAGCGGCTTGGAGATGAGGAGGTCGCTCGCGATGACCGCAGGTTGCCGCCCCGTCAGGACAGCGAGCCGGTAAGCCGCCGAGCGTTCTGCCGTGTGCAATCGGGGAAGCTGAGCTCTGGTGCTTGCCAGATTAGTACGCGCGCGTTCGACATCGAGCTGCGTACCGATTCCAGTTTCAAGCTTGGCTTGCGCTATTTCGAGCGTGTGAACCAGTATCACGATGCGGCGATTAGTGATATCGATCTGTAGCTGATTGCCCCGCAATTCTCCATAATTGCGGGCAACTTCCGAGATGATCGAAAGTAATACGTCCCGTCGACTCTCGATTGCGCTTTCTACTTTAGCGCTGGCGGCTTCGACCCGGCGCTGATTACCGCCAAAGAGATCAATCTCCCATCGGGCGTCGAAACCCACTTGCATTAAGTCAGTCTCGACATCCGCGACACCAGCTTCGCTTAACGCGCCAAGGTTTGTCTGCCCATTTTCGCTCCCACGTTGGCGCGCATAGCTCGCACCTGCGCCCAGTTGTGGTAGCAATGTGCTGGACTCCGAGCGCCGCAATGCGCGCGCTAGCCGAACATTAGCAGAGGCAATCCTTAGATTGTGGTTTTCCGCAACCGCATGATCGATCAAATCAGTGAGCATCGGATCACCGAATGCCTCCCACCATTTGCTCTCGGCCCTTACGACTTCGGTCGCGTTTGATCGGGGGGCTTGTTCAACCAGGCCCAATGGTGCCGGAGAACTGAGCGCTGCCGGTGGAGTATAGTCGGGTCCGACCGTACATGCCGACGCCAGTAGTGCTGTTGTGATCGCTAGGAGTGACTTGGTCATACCAATTTTCCTTCCGGTTCCGCTTGGCTGATAGTGCCGGGTTCTTGTGCGCCGCGGCGCTTTTGCAGCAACAGGTAGACAGCTGGGACAAACAGCAAGGCAAGGATCATCGAGCCGCTCACGCCGCCGGCAAGGACTATTGCAAGGGATGGCCAGAAATCGCCGCCTACGATCAGCAACAAGGGCAGAAATCCGCCGATAGTTGTTAGCGTAGTTGAGACGATATGGCGTGAGGTGTCCATAATCGCAGCGACGATGGCTTCGGGCTCACCCCTGGCTGCATTGGGATTGGCTTTGAGCGCGGCCAGCACGACAATCGAATTGTTGAAAGCCAATCCAATAAGTCCAAGTGTCCCAAGGATTGTGTTGAAGCTGATCGGAAATCCGATCGCCCAGGTCGACAGCATGCCAAGTCCGATGGAGAGGAATGCAACGGTTCCGAGAACTCCGGCAATCGCCGCGCTGCGAAACAGCAAGACGAGCGTGGCTATCGTAAGTGTCAGTAATATTGGGGCATAAACAAGTAGATTACCGCGTGCGGCGGAATCCACCTCGACTGCACCGCCAAGTTCGATGCGATAGCCGCTTGGCAATGCAAAGCCCTCTGCCTCAAGTTGTTCGAGCACATCATTGGCAATGGTGATCGGCAGCGCGCCATTGGCCGTGAATCCCCGCACAATATTTGTCCGCTCCGTATCGAAGCGCGTAATAGCAGTAAGCTCGGGTCTCAGCTCAAAGTCGCCGATTGCTTCTGCCGGCACCCAGCGATCTGTTCCGGAAGAGACAAATACAGACGATGCGACTGCGGAGAGATTACCGCGCAGCCCGTCATCGTAGCGCACCCTGACAGGCAGCTGTTCTAGCTGTTCGATCACGAAGCCGCCAACACCGCCTTCGTAATTGTTCTGGAATTGTCGTGAAAGATCCGACAACGAGAGCTTGGCCAACTGGGCCTCTTCTTCATCGGCGTTGAACCAGAGTTTGGGAGAACCACGATCCATTGAGGCCTGTGTGTGGAGGATCTCATGGTGGCTCTGCATTGCAAGTCGCAACTCATCGCCGATTGCTTGCAGTCTCTCGACATCGGGCCCAAAGACACGATATTCGATATCAGCTGCAACAGGAGGTCCCTGTCCGAATTGGCCGATCACGATCTGTGCTTCAGGGAAGCGAGCATCGAGCTCGGCCTGGAGCGGTGCGATCATTCGCTTGGCTTCTTCATTGGATGACGCTTTTACTATGGCTTGTGCATAGTAGGCGGCGTTATCCTTGTTCATCACGAGGTTGTAGTACACCGTGGGAAAGGAGCCCCCAACCAGCCAGAATACGCGTTCCGGTTGTTCGATCTCACGAATGGCGGCTTCTATCTGTTCCGCCTGAGAGGCGGTATTTTTGACGGAGGAACCGCTCGGCATCCATATCTCGACCGTAAACATGTCGCGGTCAACAGGAGGAAAGAAATCATTTCCCAGCGAGGTCATGGCTGCAAAACCGCTGAGCGGGAGGGTGACTGAAGCAAGGATAGCGAGTGCGGGTTTGCGCAGGCCAAGGTCCAGGCCCGCCTTATAATATTCTGAGATGAGGGGTAGGCTAATGCCATCGCGCCACAGACTTTTCTGGGCATCCGCAGGCGCTGGCTTAGCGAACAGGCCCGCCAATGCTGCGGTAATTGTAACCGCCACAATAAACGAACTGATCAAGGCGAGTATAACGCTCTGCCCGATCGAACTGACAAAGTCTCCGGCGCTCCCGGGCAACAACATTATCGGGGCGAACGCAAGGACAGTCGTAAGCGTGGAAGCGAAGAGAGGAATGAAGAGATGGCCGACTGCCGCTTCGACTGCCTGGGTAGCAGACTTGCCCTGAGCTTTATGCTTGGTGACCTCATCTGCCATTACGATGGCATTGTCGATCAACAGCCCAAGCGCGATGATGATTCCGAAAATCGACATCTGGTGGATGGCATTGCCCATCAGCTGTAAACCGAACAGCACCATTGAAACCACCAATGGCAGAGCGAGGCCAATGATGATTGCCAGTCTCCATCCCATCATTACCAGCACAACCAAAATCACAACAATGGCGCCGGCGATAAGATTGCTGACCAGTTCGCCAAGTTGCCCGGACGTATATTTTTCCTGCTCGAAAATGCGGTCAACGACGATACCGGAGCCGACCTCACTGGCAAACTGATCAACCGCCGCGTTCGCTTCTGTAGCCCACAGATCAACCCGGCTGCTATTGCCCATCCTGACAGCAACAAAGATCGATCGATCGCCATCAGCAAAGGCCATTTCCGTGGCCGGTTTGCGCCAGCCACGTTCGACTTCGGCAATGCTGCCCAGGGTAAGCGATTGTCCTGCTTGCCCGGTTGCAATGGGTATTTCGGCTATACGGGCTACATCCGATAACTCACCGTCAACTTCAATGGCGACGTCAGACACGCGGCCACGTAAAACTCCTGCAGGTGTTTTTGCGTCACTGGCTGCAATCTGCCGGGCAAGCGAGGCCCCATCGAGCGATAGTTCGGCCAGTTCACCTTGATCAACCGTGACCGTGATCTCTTCATCTGGCGCGCCGTAGAGCCTGACAATCTCTGTTCCGCGCACATTGCGCAAACGGTCCGCGAGATCCTTGGCCAATCGGTTCATCACACCGAGCTCTGGCTTTCCAGGTCCGCTCCAGTTCAAGCCCATGATTAGCGTGAATGCGGCCGGGTCGCGCTTGTCATCTATCATCGGCTCAAGCGCTTGCGGCGGAAGCAATGGCCTTGCTTCGGCAATCTCGTCACGGATTTCAGAAAATATCTCCTGGTTTTCCGAACCAGTCACACTGTCGGCTAGTTCCACCGCAATGACTGAGACACCTGCGCTAGAAGTGGACTCAATGTCCTTAATTGTTTCGATCTCGCGCAAAGAGTCTTCCAAAACCTTGGTCACAAGAGTTTCCACCCGCTCAGCTGATGCGCCGGGGACGGGAGTGATGATGATTGGATTGCGATTGACGATCCGCGGATCCTCAAGGCGCGGTAACGCAAAAATTGATGATAGCCCGCTGACTAGAATTAGGAGGATGCCAAGGACGAGGAGGTGGCGATTGCGCAGAAACAGGCTGGCAAAGCTTTGTTTCGGCGTCCGATCAAATGAGTCGCGATCAACCATCGATTAATCCTCCATTGCTGGTATGATTTGCAGTCGAAGGCTTGGCTAGTTCAACAACTTGGCCGGGACTGAGGCGCTGCAGGCCGCCTGTAACAACCCGATCACCCGCCTTGAGCGTACCTCGCACGAACACGCGGTCGGTTTCTTGGTGGATAATCTGTAATTGGCGACGCTCAAGGCGGATCATCCCTTTGCTGTCTTGCTTGGCAACATAGGCAGCCCAGATGCCACGCGAATTTTCTGTCAGTGCAGTGAGAGGCAGCCAGATGCCCGTTTCTTCACGTTCGAACGGCACGTCAAGACGAGCAAGGTCGCCATGGCGAATGGACGGATCTTGTTCAGGCAACTTGACAATCACATCCACGCTGCGGGAATTGCGATCCTTGAGCGGTAAAACAGACTTTACGACTCCGACCATCTGTTTGTTGCCAACCCTAATCGTCGCCTGACGTCCGCGTTGCAGCGTATCAGCGGCCGGTCCGGTCAAACCGAAACGGGCATCAAATAATCCATCCTCGAGCAAATTCAAAACTGGCGTTCCGCTCGCAACAACCGTCCCTTCATCAACCAATCGCGAGACGACCACAGCGTTGAAAGGAGCGCGTAAAACTGACTTGCGGATCTGGACATTGAGCGAGCGAATTGCCGCATTGGATTGGGCGAGTGCGGCTTCTCCCGCCCGTATTGTACGAGCTGCCTCGTCCACCGCCTGCTGAGAGACCGCGTCCCGCACGATCGCTGCCTTGAGTCGATTGAAAGTGGATCGGGCAAGATCTCGGTCGGCGGCGGCACGATTTCTAGCAGCGATTAGCTCGCTTCGGCGCGCACGGAGGATATCGGTGTCGAGCTTTGCCATTGGAGAACCCTTACGGATTTTCTGACCTTCTTCGACCGAAACTGCATTGATGAGGCCGCCCAGTTCGAAACCTGCAGCGGCTTCTCGATGAGCCTCTATTCTACCGGCGAAGGAACGAGTGATTGCGAGTGACTTTTCCTGCTGCGCCACTTGGGTGGAAACGCGCAGCGGTTTTGCGGCTTTTAGTTCGCTGTTGCCGAACAAACCCAGTTGGACTGACAGAACGGCAAGCGCGAGCACAGCCGCGATGATGGCAACGGCGGTCATGATTTGTCGTTTGTTCAAGCTATTCATAGCGATTATCTTTCACGATGTGCATATACACTATAGAGTTGATATTGGTTTCGATGGAGATATTACTGAGCGCTCAGCTCAATTCATCCGATAGAGAGCGAAGGCCGTTCATCAGGGGACTTAACTGGTCTGCAGCAAGCAACGAGATCATTTGCTTCTGGGTTTGTCGCCAGGAGGGTGCCGCTTCGGCGAATTTGGCGAAGCCTGATTCTGTTAGACGGACGGTTTTCGTGCGGCCGACATTTTCTTCGTCTAGAATGTCAATCATTCCGTCACGTTCAAGTGGCTTCAAGTTGCGGCTCAGCGTCGTGCGATCCATCCCCAAATGTTCAGCAAGCTCAGAAATGCTTACACCGCCATCGGCCTGGGCCGCTGCGGCAAGAAGAGTGAACTGGGTACCGCGCAAACCAAAGGGGCGTAGTGCATCGTCATAAGTCTTGGTGACGAGCCGAGCGGCTTTGCGCGTGCGCTGGCAAATACAGCCTTCACCTGCTTCACGAGCCAAGTGGCGAAGTGACTTTTTGTCAATTGAGGTCATCGGGACGGCTTTCATTTTTGAGACTCGCTATCTCGGCTTCGAGTTGGGTGATACGCAAGGACTGATTTTGCAAAATCGCGGCTGGATAATCGTCTCCCGACCCATGGATCACTTCATCGAGTGCGACAAACCAGTCTGATAGCCGTTTTCGAAAGGATTGCTTTGGCCCGATATCCGACATCACTTTTCTCCTTTACGTGTATATGCACTTTATGGATGTGCATATACACTACATGCAGTGTTTGTCAAACTCCATTCAGAAAATTGCAGTTATGTAGTCAAAACGGGAAAGGAATTTCATCAAGCATGAAAGTGCAAGAGAGTTTGCTTCATTCAACAATTTTTGGGATATCGCAGCTTAGTCCAGATTAGTTCGGACCGCTGCAATCATCTGTTCTCGGTCATTCTCGTAATCGCGAAGGAATGTAGCAGGTGCGTTGGACTGAATGTCATGCCTTGCGCTCCACGCCGTCACTTCAAGCATGATAGGGATCAAGTCCTTTCCTTTATCGGTGAAGCGGTAAATCAACTTGGATCGATTATCCTTTGCCACTGATTTTTGAATAATCTCGTGCTCCTCCAGGCGGCGCAACCTATCTGCCAGAATATTGGTGGATATTTGCTCTTCCGATTCCAGAAACCCACCATATGTCTGCTTACCTTTAAACATCAGATCGCGTACAATGAGCAGCGTCCAACGATCACCGAATGTCTCAAGGACAAAGTTGATCGGGCAGTGTGAACGACAAAGGTCAGAATTTCGCATGATGCCGAGAATGTTACAGAAAGTACTTGCATAATGCAATCACTTTACCGAAGAGAGTACTTGCGAAATGCAATTACATTCGGCGGAAGGTGGATTATGAACTTCATCAAACGAATTGGTTTAAGTGCGGCTGCCGGTGGAGCGATTTTTCTGGCTCTGATGTATTGGTACCAATGGAATGCCAGTCCGCTGACGGATGCGGAAGTTGATGATTACATGAACCGTATCGAAGCTCAAACACAGAGTCCTGGCGGTCGTCATGACCTACCAGCATTAAGAAAATTTCTGAGCCAAGATGACGGCCGTCCCATCTATACAGTAAACTTGTATGAGTTTCGCGATGTGGCAGACTATCCTGCAGCTCTGGATCTAACTGGATCAGGCGAAGATGCTTATGAACGTTTTAGTTCGGTAATGATTAAGTTGATGGTTGTGCGAGGTTCTCATCCGATCTTCGGAAGCAGTTGGTCAGATAAGGTGAATGGCAATTGGGATCGCATTGTGATTGTGCGGTACCGAAGTCGTCGCGATCTTGTCGATCTATTTGCAGCACAAGAATTTGCGGATGCATCCTTGCACAAATGGGCCAGTATCAAGAAGCATGATCGAATGCTGGTCCAAGCGTTGCACATTCCCGGAGGAGAAGTGCTAATCTTCATATTGGCACTAATCGTAACTTCAATTGTGTTCGCCTTCAGGCTGAAAGGAGGATCTTTTTGGGGCGATCAGTTTCAATGATCGTTGGTAGGTACTCATAATGTACCGTCGAACGGATCAGACTATGTTTTGCCAAAGATATCTCAGTTGTGGTTCTATCGAATAGCACACATGGTGCCGCCAGTTAGCGTAAGCAGAACTGCGCCAGGCTGGGATTTTGTTGGGGTGCGAAGCATTTTTCAGCCGGTGTTGTCTGCGCTAGGAGGCTTTCCGAGATTGCGGTAAATTTCATTCAAATGCACCATTCCAGTTCAACTTCAGGAGACTCGCCTTCCGGTTGCTTAATCCGATGTGTTACCATTCGGCCGTAGAGTTTTCGCACCAGATTACTCCCCGTTTTTTCAAACAGGAATGGGAAGAAACCGTGAAGCAGACAAGCAAAGCCGGCTAGAATCATCGGGATGCCAAAGCTGGAAGCCATGGCAAAATGTTCACCATAGGTTTCGCCCACTTCCTCTGGATGTTCAGTGAAAAGTCTCATCTTATCTCCTCAGTTACCATGATTGGAAATTAGAGAGGCACGATGAAAAGTCTTCGTCAAATATCTGGATGAAAATATAAATAATAGATATTTATTCTATCTTCTGAAAGCTAATCAGAAAAATATTTTGAATTTCAGGATGTTTCGATCTGCTCCCGATGTTCAAAGCATCTGTACAAATAGCAAGGACAACACAAAAGCGACGAAGGTGGTCATAACCACCGGCCCAAATGAGCGCCAACCGTGAGACATTAAACCCGCAAGATTGGATTTCATCGCCGCGGCTATAACGGCGAAGAGAAGGAGTGTCTTTGCTGCTTGACTGCCGAACTCGACCACGGTCTCTGGCAGAACAACCACGCTGTTGAGTATTACCAATAGAATGAAGCCAATTATAAACCAAGGCAGTCCTTGCCTCAAACTGACATTCTGGCCGCTATGCTGAGCGCGTTCTGTCGTTGATCTCTGCAAGATGAAAGCCACTATTATCAACACCGGAGCAAGCAAAGTCACACGGGATAGTTTTACCACCGTTGCGACCTCACCAGCTTCAGCAGAATAGGAAAATCCGCCACCTATTGCCTGTGCGACATCATGAACGGAGGCTCCGATCAGAAAGCCAGCCTGTTTGTCATTCAGCCCAAGAAATCCTGCTATCGCTGGATAGAAAGTCATGGCACAGGCACTGGCGACTGTAGTTCCGAGCAATATGATGGTGAAACGAGACTGGCTGATCCGATCTTTTCCGATGATACTCCATAAGGCCAGGGCTGCCGAAGCGCCGCATATCGCGGTTGCCCCGCCGGCCAACAGTCCGAAAAGGACGTCTTGTCTAAAAAGCCGGGCAGCCAACAGGCCCGTAACGATCACGGAAGACATGATTCCTATAAGCGCGATGAATGGCAGGAAACCAAGACTGGAAATCTCCGCAAAGCTGATGCGTATTCCGATCAGAACAATACCAATGCGCAATAGCGTTTGTGATGAGAAATCTAGTCCCACGGACAATCGCTTGTCAGCGCTCACAAAATTAAGAGCCAACCCAATCAGCAGTCCCATGATAATCGCTGGAGGTCCATAATGTTCGCTCAGCCACAAGGCGGCACATGCAACCACCGAGACCAGGGCCAAGCCAGGAAAATAGGAGCTGAGCGTCTTCTTTGTAGAAGGCGCTGCGAGTTGTAGTTCTCCATAAAGGTCTGCCACCCGAGGTAGCTCGCGATTAAGATCGGACAATTGGTTTTCCCGGAATTTGGATACAAGGATTAAACAATTCCAGTAACCTCTGATGAAAAGCCGGTGAGTTTGCAATCTTCTTTATTTCTAATTGTAGCTACGAAAGGCTCGTTAACTTGGTTTCACCGAGCAGTTATGGTGCCTGAACGTGATGTGTTTTCAGAAGGTGACAATGCCATATTGGTCGCCGGGCGAGCACCGGAAGCTTGTTCTATCGTTCGAAGGCAGTCGTAGTTTTTTACCTTCGTTATCAAATGTTCTTTCCAGAAATTGTTCAATATTCTTGATCCTCTGCAAAGAAAGGAGATGCATTATGCGTCGTATGATAGCTTATCTTGGTGCAATCCTTCTAGGATGTACTGCCAGCGCCGCGACGCCGCTGAAGCAACAATCGATAACTATGGACCAACAAAAGTTTGAACAATTACTATCCAAAGTTTCAGACGGTTGGAATGCGAAGAATACGGAACTTGCCCTAAACGCATTTGCTGATGATGCCTTATACACGGAGCCGCCTGACCGTCAGATATACCAAGGTACAGAAGAGCTTCGTATCTTTTTCGACAGGATAACGCCCGGCGCAACAATGATCTGGCAAAACATTTGGTTTAATTCGGATACCGGCTATGGTTCCGGTGAATATTCCTTCAAAAATGGTGGTCGCAAGACCGCCGTGCATGGAGTTGCTGTGATCAAGCTAGAACATGGAAAGATCAAAATCTGGCGAGAGTATCAGCAGCGTGGTGACATTAGCTTCGAATCCTTCCACAATCCCAAAGATAAAAATTGGCAAACGACGGTAGATGATCTTTAGAGTCTATCGATCAATTGGAAAGGCTGGCAGCCGGTACGGAACCGGCGTTGACTGAATGACTGAGGTATCAGTCATTGCGAAAGGAGATAGCTCATCAACAAGTGCTTCCAGATCACCAACAGACTGAACGTGCGCGCGTGCAATATAGCAATCACCGCCCGTAACGCGGTCGCAACGGACTATTTCTTCTAAGCCTTCGACAATGGCCAGGACCTCTTTCATCTTCCCAGGCACTGGTTGAATTCGAATATAAGCCGAAACTGATAGTCCTATGGCAATGGGATTCATGATTGCTGTGTAGCTCTGGATGACGTCCTCTTCTTCCAGCCGTTTCAATCGTTCAGACACACTTGGGGCAGAAAGCCCGACTTTTCGGGCAAGCTCCGCCAAGCTCAATCGCGCATCACCGACAAGTAGTTCAAGGATTTGAGCGTCCGTCGCATCCAAAGGGCCTGTCTGATGTCTTTGTCGTTTCAACGATAGCCTCCGGATCCAAGGGTAAGTCGGAATAATACCTTTATATATCTATATATCATACAATTAATATCGATAAAAAATAGAGAAATAGTCCCTTGTACCTGTGAATAAGAAATGATGAGCACTGATCTATGGATCGCATATTGCGTCACCAGTTTTTTGATAACGGCTTCTCCTGGGCCGATTGTCTTGTTCGCGATTCAGTCAGTACAAGCTCATGGGCTTAGTGTTAGTATTATCCTGATCCCGGCAATCATCCTTGGAGATGCAACCGTCATGCTTCTCTCGCTCTCAGGCCTTGGTGTCTTACTCGATGCTGCACCTGGGATAGCTACAGCGGTCAAAATTCTTGGTGCGGCTTTTCTGATCTGGATCGGGATTCAAGGATTGCGGAAGTGCAATATCGATTTCGATCCGCCGTCTCGAACTGGATCACGTTCTCTCTTCCTCACAGCTTTTGGCCTCGCGGCTCTTCACCCTGGAGCCTTTGTTTTTTACGCCGCCTTCTTTCCTCAATTCCTTGTCTTGGCAGACAATCTTCTCATCCAGGTGGTCTTACTAAGCGCGGTGTTTTTGACTATAGCGGCATTCACGCTTAGCCTATGGATGGTCTCGGCGGCCGTCTTGATCAACTCACTCGCCCAATGGTCGATACAAGCGCACTTACAGCGCATTTCCAGTGTGTTGATGATCGCCATTGGAGTTATTGGTGCTGTGGCAGCTTTAAGGAATATGCTTTGATGAGGGCAACGCAAGCTGATGGCGCTCAGGAGCCGGCCCGATGTTCTGAGAGCTCGTCAACATGATATATAAGGACTAGAATATGACTGCCGATGTTGCTCACTACTGGAATACAAATCGTGTTGTGATGTTCCTCATGATGCTGTTTTTTTTAATGTATGATTCAGTAGCTGCAGCGAAGCCGACAGAGCAACAAAAACTGCTCGCTGACGATGGCGCATCGGAAGATTTTTTAGGCTTCAGTGTAGCGATCTCGGGTGATACCGCAATGGTCGGGGCTTTCAGAGCTGACAATGAAGATGTCGGCGTAGATGCCGGTGCAGCCTATATTTTCTCACGCAACGAAACCACCTGGCAGCAACAAGCCAAGCTCACCGCCAGTGACGGGGCGGCAAACGACACGCTAGGAGGTAACGTCGCGATTTCGGGAGAAACGGCAGTAGCTGGCGCGATTGGTCATGACCAGAATGGTGATAATTCGGGAGCTGCTTATGTGTTTACTCGTTCCGGGACGACCTGGAGCCAGCAAATGAAACTCACTGCTGCAGATGGTGCTGAGGGCGATGCATTTGGCCAGAGCATCGCACTTTCCGGCGATACCCTTGTTATTGGTGCTCCGCATGATGATGATAAAGGTAACGGCTCTGGTTCAGTCTATGTCTTCACACGCTCCGGAACTACTTGGAACCGACAAGCAAAACTTACTGCCGCTGATGGTGCAGATGGTGACCTTTTTGGGATCAGCGTGGCCCTTTCTCATAACACGATCCTTGTTGGCGCGGATTTGAATGATGAAAAAGCCATTGATGCGGGCGCCGCATATGTCTTCGTTCGCTCAGGAGACAGCTGGAGACAGCAGGCCAAGCTTACCGCTGCCGACGGCGCACAAACCGATATCTTCGGCGTAAGAGTTGCCTTGTCCGACGATACCGCCTTAATCTCGGCTCGCCGAGATGATGACGAAGCGATGGGTGTTGACGCGGGTTCAGCCTATATTTTCAAGCGTACGGGCAACATCTGGCGCCAGCACGCTAAGCTCACTGCCCCTGATGGAAAAGCGGATGATAGATTTGGCCGCGATGTTGGGCTCTCTGGGGATATGGCATTAATTGGCGCTATGCATCGAGACGATCAGGGTGATAATTCGGGATCAGCCTATGTCTTCAAACGCACCGGGAATAGCTGGAACTTTCAGACCAAGCTTACAGCCGCCGATGGCGCGGCTGGTGATCTGTTTGGTTGGAGCGTTGCCCTCTCAGAGAATGCTGCACTAATAGCGGCCACCCGTAATGATGATAAAGGCAGTGAAGCAGGCTCAGCTTACGTATTTGATATTGATCGCGATTAGAGCACTAGTGAAAATCAAGAATCTGTCCGGGTATCAATGAGCTCCCTTGGTGACCCTATGCTGCCGTAAGTATCCAGTTCAGGCCGACTAAGTGGTCATCCACTATCGATCCAATTTATTTGGGCCTGAGGTTTTCGATGACCTGGGCATCGACCCAGAATATATCCCCCTCGTCAGGGCTTACAGTGCGATTGAAAAAAAGATACTTTCCATCTGGGGTTACGTATGCACTGGCTTCCCGGGCTTCGGTATTTATCTCCGGGCCCATATTGATGGCCTCACCCCAAGAGCCATCTTGCTGCTTGAAACTAATCCAGAGGTCAATCCCGCCAACTCCTTCATCTCTTTCTCCATCCCAGATCAAATAGGAATCATCAGGTGCTATGAAGGGGTGGGCATTCAACCTTCCGGTATTTATCTCCTTACCGAGCGCTCTGGGTTCTTCGCGTTTGCCATCCTGGAGCGTCGAAATGCGAATGACATTGTCTCCTTTGTAGTCGTCAAGGACATAGGTACCGCTGGCGGATGCTGATAAACGCATGATACCCAAGTCTTCCCGGTCAAACATCGGGCCAAGGCTTTTTATTTCTGACCAACCATCGTCGGTACGCTCCATATAATATTTACCCAAATGCATGGTCTTGCCGTCTGGCGAGATGTTCGGGCGCCACACTCTTGGCCTTATGACAGACTCGCGCCATCGATTATTTTCTGATCTGTAAGAAATGAGCGACCATTTGTCAGACCCGAGATTCTTCCTTGTAAAATAAAATTCCTTCATATCGGGAGAGAAAAAAGGGCTAAAATCACGATGCTCTGTCGAGACAATTCCGGGAGCAAAAACTTTGGGCGTTGAACCTGGAGGTATCTGCCCGAGATACGGCCCCCTGAGTTCTGTAGCTTCAGTCATTGCAAGATCTGCGCGAGATTTGGCAGTCTGGTTGATAAAGGCGGGCAGGATCCTGTCTGCCGTAATCTGCATGGTTTTGTCATCTCTTTCATGGCCGGTGGTAACTACCATCAGATCCAGCGCATCAATCAAAATGATATATTGGCCGCCACCGCCTTGCGCCGATCTGGTGAAATAGATCCTGTCGCCGACTTTCATTTCTGCCTGCCACCAATAATATCCATAGCCAGGGTTGGAGACATTGTTTCCGGTGAAGAAGATGTCATCATTGCCGATGCGGACAATGCTGTTTGTTGATCTGGCGATAAACCTTTCTGGAATGAGCTGCTCGCCATTCCATTTGCCCTTATTTCTGGCCAGCATTCCCCACTTGATCATGTCGCGTGATGTCATTCTTGCGCCGGAAGGCCCACTCGGTAAACCACTTACATCCGTGCGCCAGCCATGATCTGCGATGCCCACCTTGTCCAAAAGTTCAGTCTTGATGAAGTCTTTGGCCGTGCCTGGCACCACGGCGTCGAGGACCTGCATGACTAGTTGCGGGTCACGTCCTTGATAAAGAAAGCTCTGAGAATCTTCTGAGATTGGCGCGCTGCGCTCAAGATATGCTTGAACCTGGCCCTGACCCGCTAGCTGGTCGGGATTTTGGTTGAGTTCTTCCCTCTGTTCTTCACTGATGCGCATTCCGGAGCGCATGGTCATCGCCTTGTGAAGGGTGATCTTGTTAGCGCCTTCGACAAATCTCGTTGAGTCCAGATTGTTCAGAAAGCCGATAAGAGGCTTATTCAGATCCGCCATTGTCAGATAGCCCATCTGAATTGCGCGGCCGATAGCTAGATTTGTGTATGCCTTGGTTGTCGAAGCTTGAAAGTGGGGCAGGTCGACACGTCCGCGAGCGTAGTAAGATTCAAACAAGAGCTTGCCTTTGTGGGCAATAAGCAGGCTGTCATAGCTACCGTGCTTGCCCGCAGCGATCTCCTGAGCCAACTTGTTGATAACATCCCTGTTGCCGCCATCGACACCCAATTTTCCGACGACAATAGTGTCTTTTCTATCGGCTGGCGCTGTATCGATATAAGCTTTCTCCAGATAAGGAACATCTCTGAATGAGAGCTTGGTTTCGGCCGCTGTGGCCGTGGGTGCAAGTCCATTATTCTCTTTGGTACTTGCCACGGCAGAGCCGCCAAAACTGCTTAACAATAAAGTGATTGCGAGTGTAGTTTTGAACGTCAAGCCGATAGTCATGTTTGTCTCCTAGAACTCTTCATCAACCTGCATTGTTGTGAGCGCGAAAAATCACTTACTTGTTAGCTGTGATAACCATTTTATGCTGCGTATTGCGGTCGCCGGAAATGCGGCGCCATGGTCAGAATCTTCAATTATCTCTAGCCCGGTAAGCTTTAAACCTGACTGACTTCTGCGCTGAAGCACCGACACAAAGTCTTCCACTGTCCCCATTTCGCTTTCTTCCAATTCACCAAGCGAGACAAAAACATTTGCGTTCAGTATTGGTTGACGGGGTGCCATTTTGGCTTCGAGTTCATCAATATATTTGCCGCTTCGCTCGCTGAAAGCTGGACTACCAAAAATATAGTTTTTAAAAGTATCGGGCTGCGCAAACAGGATATACGCACCTAATTGTACCCCTAGAGAATACCCGAAAAAGGTGCGTTCGTCAGGGTCGGCCCGGTAGTTAGTCTCGACAAATTTGACGATGTCATCACGAATGAACGACAGATGGTTGCTAGCTTGGCCTCTCGGATTTTTTGAGCCAGCACGCTCAACAAGCGAATAATCGCGAAATCTGCTGACGTGTTCCCGCTCTTCGTCGAGGTCTTTCTGCCAGGATATTCCAACCAAAATAACATTTGGCATCAGATACTCTGTGGAACCGGACAACATATCCATGTGCCACTTGGCGTCCACGGTATAAATTACCGGATGTTTTTGGTCTGGATTTTTTCCATAATCTTCTGGCAGCTTTATATACAACTCATACTGCCTATCCGACTTTGTATCGAGGATCGGTACTACTTGTGTTCTCGGCATTTCGTAGGGCTTTTGCGCGATGGCTTCGGCGCCGATGAAAGGTAGCAAAAGCACGAAAACCAAAAGCACATTTTTCTTCATGATTTTTCCTCGCAGATCTGGAACAAAGTATCCGATGAAACCTTAACGGGTAAGGTTCAACAATTGTGCCAAGCTTGTTCGATCAAATTCCTCTGTGTTTCGATGAACTACATAGGCAACGAGCCTATTGGCCATTCCATCGGTTGCGTTCATGTTGTCAAACAACAGTACAGCGATGGGATGGTTGATCGATCAAATCTCAGGCGTTGCCAATAGCCCAGTTCTGTCAGCCGGATTACACTTGTGAAACCTCCGCTGGTGCACGGTGGGGACTTCCTGTGCCGGTATCCAGAAAGGTTTTCAGGCTATTGGCAAAGAAAATGTCCCACCCGGCTTCGCAGATTTCATAGCAATGCAAATCTGGCACCAGACCATGATGCTCAATCGTGATTTCGGTTTTATCGCCGTTCGAGTGAATGTCCCATCGAACACGCGTACCCAGCCATTCGGCCTTAATCTTCTCTGGCATGCCCTCATGCAGATGGAGCGCCTCAACGCAGACCATTTCAACATATTTACCGGGTTTGAGGGCGGTTGCTTCAAAGGTCCAGTGACCGTTTCCCGGTGGGAAGGTGAACTTTGACCGATCTCCGATTTTCCTCATCGTGGCGTCTGGTGTTGTCCACCATTTGTGCATTCCCTCTGTTAATGCCCAATAGGATTTATCGGCGTTAGCATTTACCGTGATCGTGCGCGTGTAGTTTTGCTGTGTCATGATTTGATATCCTTAGGATGACTATGTGTAGTTTGATCAATTTTCGATAATGGTCTCAAAAATCTGAACTCATTGAAACAACTCGAGAAATCAGCGATCGAAATTGGCCAGAGCGAGGCGGATATGATCGACCCATCTAACCCGCAGCGATGATAACCTTTTGGTTTGCGCAAGCTGCGGTTCGATGCACGAAAGCGGACTGGTATCCTTCATCTGAGTAGAGCGAAATGAGGGAGCGCAAGTCGGGATATGCGCCAATAGCGACAATATCCCAATGTTCTACTTCGCCAATGAACATCCCGGAAAATGGTCCAACATGGTGAAATTTGCCCCCAACGCGTTCCATAGTTGGCACACTGATTTCAGCATATCGATTGAACGCTTCCTCACCAGAAACATCGGTTTCGAAGGTGCTGGACGGAGTGTTATACTTTGCGCGGTGATTCAGCTTGAAGAAGTTGATCAAAGTAAGTGGTTCATTCTCCGGAAGTCGCAGAATGTTTGTCCACTGTGCAATAGTGGGAGAGGAGCCACCTGACCCGTCTCCAAACCATTCCAGAAATTGTTGAGAGTTTGCATTCATAGTGATTTCTCCAGCAAGTTTGAGATGCTTTTGATTTATCATTGAAGAACATGACCACCGGAATGATTGAGCATTGTGCCGATCATGTAACTCGCAAGGTCTGAGGCCGCAAAAGCTAGGACATTGGCGGTTTCAGATCTTGAAGGAAGGCGACCCAGCGCGACTTTGCTTTGTTCGACAGCGCTCTGCATTTCTATTTGCGAGAGACCCAGATTTTCACCCATCGTGCGAAAGGTGTACTCGATTGTTGGTGTATCTGGCATCGCTTCGGATCGGACACCCAGCACGCGGATGCCCTGAGGGCCCCATTCACTAGCGAGCGATCTCATCAAACCCTCAATTCCCGCATGCGTCGCGGAAAGTGCTGCACTCCACGGCGATCCCACAACAGCGAGGGTCGAAGTGATGAAAAGTATAACCCCCGAGCGCTGGCTTGCCATGTGCTTTTGTGCGGCCTTTGCCGTCACAAATTGTGGGCCCATTGTCGAGCGCGCCGGAATCAGCAGTTCTTCCAGCGATGTTTCATTGGCAGGCCTGCCGTGGTTGAAGGCGGCATGATCCGATGTTGCCAGATTCAGAACAATATCGATCCTGCCATGGGCTGTAACAATCTCATCGAGATATTGAGTGACCGCTTCTTCATCAAGTGCATCGATCGCACGGAGTTCCTGCACTCCAGATGGTAACGGTTTGGCGTTGGTAGATCGTGTGGATGCAAAAACCGTTGCACCCAATTCGACAAATTTTTTCGTTACTTCGGAGCCAAGACTTCCGCCGGCACCAAATATGACGGCGACTTTATCTTTCAGGAGTGAATTGGGCATTGGGGGATTTTCCATTGGTAAGCTTTCAAAAAAGGGAGGTGGTATAAAGTCTCAAACAGTCCAATGTGGGGGCATGGTCCTATGCATGCCTGGCAAGGCTTCCACGCGGGATTTCCAGGATTCAAGTTTGGGAAAATCCTCGTTCAAACTATCGAGCCCTAGCATCGCCATCTCATCGGGCTTGATATCCATCGCGCGTTGTGTGAGCCGGATATCAGGAAAAGCGACCGCATCTGCTGCGGTTGGGCTTTCGCCACATAAATATTGGTTTTGAGTTAGCAAAAGCTCCAGCCGTTCACATTCAGATCGCAAGCGATCTGCGGCCTCTTCTTTCACCTTTCGCTCCTCTGACGGAGCATCTGCGACCGAAATACCCTGCACGAGAATAGAAAAGAAAACGCTATTGTGGGCGGCACGTAGATAATCTGCCGTTTCCAGCACATTCTGCCAAATTTGGGCAGCCTCTTGGGCATTCGATCCGAAAAGTGGCTTGTCTGGATATTCCCGGTCCAGCCAAGCCAATATCCCTATAGAGTCGCGAAGGGTAAGATCGCCTTTGACCAAGGAAGGGACAGTTCCGCGGGGATTGATTTTCAGATATTCGGGGGCTTTATGTTCGCCTTTTGAGGCCTCCAGATAATGGATGTCATATTCAAGTTCTTTGAATGTTAAGCCTGCCAAGACCCTCCAAGGTCTCGGTGCGCCTGATACGGCATAAACTGTCATGGTCATAAGGGGTTCTTTCTTTGGTAATTGACGGTGATTGCAAAGAAAGTAGAGCTTTAGTATTCTTTCGCAAGAAGGCAGAAATAGTGTGTATAGTATCAAAAAAGATACTTACTCGGCTTTTTGGAGTTTAAAATGAACAAACCTGCATCAATAGAGAAGCGACAGTTTTCTGAAGATGAAGACGGGCTTTGTCCGATGCCCGATATCGCCAAGCTGATCGGCGGAAAATGGAAACTCATCATTCTGCAAATTCTGATTTTTCGCGGTATGAAACGCTTCAACGAACTGCGTCGAATGATCGACGGCGTCACGCAGACAATGTTGACGAAACAATTGCGTGCGCTGGAGGCTGACGGTCTGGTTGAGCGCAAAGTATACGCCGAAGTGCCACCCAGAGTGGAGTACCGGGCAACCAAACGCGCGCATGAGCTGCAGGAAATGTTCTTGGCCATGCACGATTGGTGGGTAAAAGATAATCCTCCGGAGGAATAATAGCGGCCCTATTGCGGATCGTTTTTTTGATTTTCTGACCGGCGTGCAGAAATATGATTATTCTTAAACTTGTCAAATTGCCCGCCCGATAGATTCCAACCATCTGCCCTCACGGCATTGTTTCGCGTTTTACAGGTCGTTGGTCAAAGCTTCTGAAGCACGGACTGAAAAGGTTCCGGTTCCCGACACGATATCTCAATGCAACTTGATGAGGCGATGCTTGACAATCTTTCAGTTCAGTGATTGTATTCAATATAACATAAATTGAATACAATCACTGAACTGGTTCTAGGAGTGTATGCGGTGGACAAGACGAGGCGCAATTTACTGACAGGAATGGCGGTTTGCGCCAGCGGTGCCGCAAATGTTGGATATGCCGCCGGTCTTAATGCGCCTTTGAGCGTTGGCGGCGATCGCGATTCGAACAAAATTCGAACTGGTGGTGAAGCGACAACCAAAGCGGATTTAGCGATCAAGCATGACCTTGCCTTTCCCTTTCAACATTTCGGGAAGTCGTTTTCCGATCGGTTGCCACTTATCCAAGAATATATGCGGTCCGAGGGTTTGAGTGAGGAATATTATTGTAAAGGAGAAGCGATCTCTCGATTGGAGCACAAAGTGGCTGCTCTGCTTGGTAAGCCGTCGGCATTGTGGTGTCCGACTGGAACACTCGCCCAAGGTATTGCCATTCGGATC
Source organism: Sphingorhabdus sp. Alg231-15 (assembly GCF_900149705.1). Classification (NCBI taxonomy): domain Bacteria; kingdom Pseudomonadati; phylum Pseudomonadota; class Alphaproteobacteria; order Sphingomonadales; family Sphingorhabdaceae; genus Sphingorhabdus; species Sphingorhabdus sp. Alg231-15. The sequence continues at coordinate 2,951,227 of NZ_LT703001.1, forward strand.
CATGGCGAACGGACCGGAAGAAACATTTTGCAGATGCACCCAACATCGCATTTGGTTCTCCACGAAGAGGAAGGTTACAAACATGCCCATGGTTTTGAGCCGTCAATTGTTGGAGAGTGGCGAGACCCCTTAGAAGCTGGATCAATGGATAAAGCGGCGGCATGTATGATTGTTGAAATGCCGCAGCGCCATAGTGGCGGTGTATTGCCGACTTGGGAAAAGCTTGAAGCCCTAAAACACAAGTCCCACGCGCTCGATGTTCCACTCCACATGGACGGCGCCAGGATATGGAGTTGCCGCCCGTTTTACGATCAGCGAACGTTCGCTCAGATCGCTGACGGGTTTTCGTCCGTATATGTGTCTTTCTATAAAGATATTGGCGCTTTTGGCGGCGCTGCTCTTGTTGGCGATGAGGATTTTATCGAAACAGCAAGGGTTTGGCGGTCCCGGCTTGGCGGCGTGGTGTCAGAACACTGGCCGGTTGTATGCGATACACTACGCTTGCTTGATACCAAGCTAGCGCAAATAGACGGGCTTGTGGAAATGACCCGCAGCTATGCCTCGTTTGTTGACGAAACAAGCCAATATCCGGTCTACCCCAATCCGCCGCAATCGAATTTCTTCCATGTTCTTTTGCCGGTTCCAGCACATGTTGCTGAAGCAGCCCAAATTGAAGCTGCAAAGGAGACAGGCGTTTGGTTCACAAATGTATTTTGGAACTACGAAAGCGAAAATACATGCGCAATGGAGGTGAAATGCAGTGAGACGACAGCTGCAATACCCAGAGAGCTATTGGAAAACGCATTCTCCAAGTTTTTTGCGCATATTTAATTTGACCAATCAGTACGCGGGTCTCGCGGCGTAAGGAGTATTTTAGGATGGATAACACAAGGCGTAGTCTTTTAACGGGCATGGCTGTTTGTGCCGGGGGCGCTTTAAGTACTGGCTGTGCGACCGCTGCTGCGTTGCCCCAAAACAAACGCATTGAGCCGGCTGTGTCGGGCATTTCACGTCTACGATCAGGAGGTAGCGTCAATAGTAATGACCCTTGGGTCGAAATCGATGCTGAGGCGTTTCGAAATAATGTTCGTGAAGTGTCGCGTATGGCGGGCGGGACGCCAATTATGGCGCCCGTTAAGAACAATGCTTACGGCCTGGGTGATACTGTCGTGGGGCCACTTCTTGCGAGCATGCCGGAAGTGTCCAGACTGGCCTGCGTTCGAGTTTCGGAAGGGCTCGCCCTCAGGGCGGCTGGGGTGAAGAAACCGATCTTAAATATGAGTGAAGTCACCGAAGAGGAAATTGAAGAGCTCGTCTTGAATGATATTGAAGTGACATGCTGGCTCGACGATGCGGGCGATAAGTTAGATCGTGTTTCCAAACGGCTCGGCAAACCTATTCCGGTACACTTCTTCATCGATACAGGGCTCAATCGCGAGGGAATGCCTTACAACCGGGCGCTGCCATGGATGAAGGATCTAGCGCGACGGCCATCAGTAAAGGTCGCTGGCATCTACACGATGTTCATCCATGATATTGAGCACGATAAGGCGCAGTTGGCCCGATTTAATCAACTCATTGCTGAAGCCCGAAAAGAAAATATTCCACTGGGATTAATCCACGCATCACCTTCCTACACCACTTTCTATCTTCCAGAAGCGCGTTTCGATTCAGTTCGATCCGCGACCGCGTTATTTGGACTGTATCCCGATGCGAATGCCGTTTCGATGGCAGACTTGAAATATGTTTGGCGATTGCGGGCGCGCATTGTCAGACTAGAGCAGCTTCAGCCCGGTGAAACGGTCGGTTTCGGGCCCAAATACTCTGTGGAGAAGCCGACAACACTTGCCTTGCTCCCAGTCGGATCAACCGATGGTTATCCAAGCTCTGCCGTTAATAATTGTAAGATTCTGATTGGTGGCCATCTCTACCCGGTCGTTGGCTCCATTAGCTCGGCGCATACGATCATCGATGTAAGCGAAAAACCGGACGTGAATCTTGGTGATATCGCTACATTGGTCGGACCAGACCATCAGGAAATCGAACCGAGAGCCGTAGCGAAACAGGCTGGCATCGGTCACTATGCGCTCATGAGTCGTCTCAATGCGCTCTTGCCAAGAAAGCTAGTATAATCATGAAAGATCAGAACGAAAATCTCAGAAAGCCGCGAGGTACGGAAGCGTACGAACTGATCTTGAACAAGATCCTTGCTGGCGAAATCCAGCCAGGTGCGCCGATTGTCGAGGCGAGATTGGCAGAAACACTCGGGGTCAGTAGAACGCCGGTTAGGCAAGCGCTGTTCAAACTGGAGCAAGAAGGGTTCGCAACCAGCTCGTCGGGGTCGGGTTTTTCAGTGTCCTCCTTGACCGAGCGGGAGGCGCGAGAGGTTTACCCTCTGATTGCGGGTCTCGAAGTCATTGCAATTGAAGAATCTGGGCCGCTGCTTCCGACAATTGTTGATAAACTCATAAGCTGTAATGAGAAACTTGCAGGGGCAAAGGATATTGCCGCTGGTATTCAAATCGATTCCATGTGGCACGATACTCTAATTTCTTGCTGCGGAAACAATCGACTTCAGTCATGGGTCAGCACTTTGAGGTGTACAGTTTATCGCTACGAAACTTACTATATGTCGGATACTGCGCTGATTGCAGAATCCGTGAAACAGCATGCCAAACTCATAGAACTTCTCCGCGATGCCGACTTGGATGAACTCAGCAGCGAGTTAAAGCGCCACTACAAATTCGGTATGGAAGCTGTGGTCCTCAAGCTTACTGCAGAATGCGCAGCAATTGGCGCAGGAAAATTGCACTGAAAATGAAGAGCGCCAATGTTCAAGATCAAATCCTTGCGGCTCGTTCCCTAATAGATTCGGTGTTTCTGGATACACCGCAGTTTAAAGCTGAAGCCTTGTTTCCTCGGTTGGGAAAAGCGCCTGTACTGAAGATCGAAACGGTCAATCCAATCAGATCCTTTAAGGGGCGGGGGGCTTGTCTTCTCGTTGATGCCGCAGAATCAAATATGTCACTGGTCTGCGCAAGTGTAGGAAATTTTGGTCAAGGCATGGCCTACGCAGCGCGTGTTCGCGGGGTGCCGATGACGGTTTTTCTGGCCGAGAATGCAAATCCACTGAAGGTAGAACGGATAAGATCGCTCGGTGCAGCGGTTGTAAAATATGGCGCTGACTTCGATGCGGCCAAATCTGCCGCCAGAGAGTTTGCGCGCGCCAAAGGACATGTGTTTGTTGAAGACGGGGCCGCATCTGCGATCACTATCGGGGCGGGAACGATCGGAATGGAAATGCTCGCCGGCAAAGAAAAATTTGGAGCAGTATTCGTTCCCGTGGGAAATGGTGCGCTGCTCAATGGCGTAGCTTCATGGATAAAAACGCATCAGCCCGACATTCGCGTTATCGGCGTTTGTTCGCAAGCTGCGCCAGCCATGGCCATGAGCTGGAAAGAGGGCAGGTCGATCTCAACAGCTGAAACATCGACTGTGGCGGAGGGCATTGCCGTTAGAGAGCCGGTGCCCGAAGCTGTTGAGTTAATGCAGGAGCTCGCCGACGATATCCTATTGGTTAGCGACAAATCGATGATCCAAGCCGTTCAGCTTTGCTTCAAAGAACTAGGTTTGCTCGTTGAGCCGGCGGGTGCAGCCGGATTGGCGGCACTCATCGAACACCCGGATGCGATCCCTGAGGCAGAAGTAGCAACGATACTCTGCGGCGGAAACGTATCGGAAGCTCAGGTTAAAGCATGGATTCCATAGCAATCCGCTATTTGTTGATGGCGTATGCCAATCAGAATCTGTCGATTGCGGCGAGACGAGCTAGCGAATTTTGTAATCTTGGAAGCCGAGACAATTATGAAACATAGATTGCTAATATTGTGCGTAATCATCTCTGTCGCACTTAGTTGGAGTGACGGGCTTCGCGCACAAAAACCAGAAGCGGACCATCGGCCAGTTGATGTTCTCCTTCATGAAGTAGTTGCCGCTGCAGATGGAACGCCGCTTGCCATAACGGTTTGGAAGCCTGAGCCGGAAAATCGGCGCTATCCAACCGTGCTTGTCGCCACGCCCTATGTTTCCGATGAAGCGCACCCGCGTGCCCGTAAATATGCCGATCGAGGATATGCAATGGCGAGCCTGGATGTTCGCGGACGTGGCGGATCGAAAGGCGAGTTTCTCCCATTCAGCGACCATGGTCCAGATATCTGCAACGCAGTTTCTTGGATCAAGGCGCAGTCCTGGTCAGACGGCAATGTTTTGATGCGTGGTGGCTCTTATCGCGGTATGACCCAATGGATGGCCGCGCGGTCATGTCCTGGTGAGATTGGGGCGATGATCCCCACTGCCTCTGTTTACCCTGGGTATGATTTTCCCATCGTCGCTGGCCATCGCAGTCAAAAATATACCGCAGGATGGCTCGGTTTTGTGGCGGGTTCTGCGATGAATCCAAATTTCTATACAGACAGTCAGTATTGGCGGGAGCGGGAGCTTACATCCTACCGTGACCATATTCCCTTCAATGATTATGATTCCTTTGTCGGTATGCCGTCCGAACAGTTCCAGGAATGGGTGAAGAGGCTTTCAGAGCCGGAAGCTTGGGCTTCATCAGCATGGAATCCAAACGACTATGCTCAAATGCATATGCCGGTCCTGACCATTACCGGTCATTATGACGGCGACCAACCAGGCGCACTTCGCTATTTCCGTGAACATCAAGCAGGCGCTTCTAAAAGTATCACGAAAAATCACTATCTGGTCATAGGGCCGTGGAGCCATGGCGGAACGCGTGAGCCAAGGCAGAAGTTGAGCGAGGGTGTCGAATTTGGACCGTCTGCGGTCTTTGATATGGACCAGTTTAACTTGGACTGGTTCGATTGGCGCCTCGGCCGCGGTCCAAAGCCCGACTTACTGAAGCGCCGGATCGCTTACTATGTGGGGGGCGCGGAAGAATGGCGGTATGCAAACGCGCTGGAAGAGATCGCTAACGAGCTACGCATGTTTTATCTTTCTGCGATGTCGGATGAAGCCTATGATATGTTCCGGTCGGGGCATCTTGTCGATGCCCCAATAGGCGGTGAGACACCGCACCGTTTCAAAAGCGATCCTCTGGACACCAGTCCTGCAGACCTCACAGATATCGATTGGAATGCTATTCGCGATGGCGCCCTTCGATCGACGGCGCCGGCGTATATGCCCGAAACGCTGGTTTTTCATTCACCTCCCATGGTGGACGGACTGACCTTGGCAGGTCAAATGCGCCTGAAGCTCTATCTGGAAATGGATACGCCGGATGCTGATATCTTCGTGACGGTTTATGCCATTTTCCCGGACGGGGAGCCGCTTTACCTGGGCGGAGACGTCGTGCGCGCGAGGTTTCGCGATGGCCTAAAACCGATGCTGGTTAAACCAGGTGAGGTGCAGGCTTACAAATTTGAGAATTTTCTCTGGAATGCCTGGGCGTTACCTGCAGGAACCCGTCTGCGTCTTACTGTCGGACCCTATAATGATCCGTCCGCACAGAAGAACTATAACTCTGGCGGCAAGCTCGGATTTGAAACCGGTGACGATGCACGTGTGGCGCACATCAAACTTCATCACAACGCTGAGTATCCAAGTGTTCTGGAACTACCAGTCGTTACCGATTAGCCAATCCAAACTTGCTGATTATTCTCTGGCCTTGGGCAGACGTGTGCTTTCCGCTTTTTGGACCGAACAATCAGCAAGTTTGGGAGGATGATCAGACAAGCATCTGGGAGGGATACTCTTCGAGCCTGATCTGCTTAGTCTACACTGGCCATGATGGTCTTTCGCGAAGCGCAGTTTCCCAACGTTTCACATTCTCAAATTCTTCCGGAACCGGCATTTCGGCAAACTGGCAGATCATTAAAGCTGCCATGCCAGTTATGTCAGCGACGGAAAAATTGTCTTCACACACATAAGTGCGCCCATCTGACAATTCCATATCCAGCCATGCCCATCTCTTGTTTTGGAGTCGCTTTTGTGTCTCGGCATAGGCCGGAATCTGTTCAAACTTATCGGCGAAAAACGGAAAGCTGTGGCGACCCACTTCGCCAACCGGCCCCATTATCTGCTGCTCCATTCGGCGAGACCACATATCTACTTTGGCGGTCTCCAAGGCATCCGTACCCATGAGCGGAACTTCTGGATGAAGCGCTTCGAGATAGCGGCAGATCGCGAGGCTCTCTGTTAAAATTGTGCCATCGTCTAATTCGAGAACCGGTATCTCACCGAGTGAGTTTTTCTGCAGAAACTCTGCTTCCCGGGCTTCGCCTGCAGGAACATCGATGTTCTCGCTGGGAATTTCGATTCCTTTCTCAGCAAGAAATACGCTGACGCGGAGACCGTTGGGTGATTGACCATTATACAATTTCATCTTGTCTATTCCTTTGGATTAACTGAACCGATTGGTTGACTAATTCAAAGGCATGTCTATAGTCAACCATTAAGTTGAGTAAATATCTGGAGATTGAAATGCAGCAGCTTGATGTGGTTTTTACTGCGCTCGGTGACGGTACGAGGCGGGCAATTCTCGCACGTCTTGCAAACGGCGAAACACCGCTGTCTGAGGTCGCGGAACCATTTGACATGTCTCAGACCGCCGTTTCCAAGCATGTCAGAGTATTATCTGACGCCGGTCTGGTCGAAGTAAAAAAAAGAGGCCGAACGCGTTACTGCAGCCTTCAGGCTGAGCCGATGAAAAATGCCGCTGCATGGCTGGAGCATTATCAGCAATTCTGGAGCAATCAGTTTGCTAATCTTGCTGAACATCTGGAGCGTGATCAATGAACCTATCTTTCCTGCAATCACCACATGGCGAGGAGCCGGTTATAGTTGCTGGACTTTTCAAAGCCTCGCCAGACCGTGTATTTCGTGCATGGACGGACGAGGGTGAAATCAAGCAATGGTTTGGTCCTGGCCCAGGAGGGGTGCAAGTTGCAGAAATTGATCTTCGCGTCGGAGGGAATTGGCGTTTTGATTTTGGATTGGATAGCGGGAGACGTGATGTCTTGTTCGGTCAGTATCTTGAGATCGAAATCGGACAACATCTGGCGTTCAGTTATGCGCATGAACGGACGCTTGAAAATGGCCATGTGGAAACAACGCAGGCGTCCCAGGTTTCCATCACTTTCGAACCTTCCGGTAAGGATACGTTTGTGCGCTTGAAACATGAACAGATCGTTCGTCTGGAAGGTCGTCTGGGTGTTGGAGAAGGTTGGTGCGGGACTTTTGCCAATTTGGAAAGGCGGCTCATTTCTGGTGTTACGACAATATCTTGACTTGGAAAGTTACCGCGCAGTTTGTGGTCATCTTTTACTCTAGAATTTTCTAAAGACATCGAACCTGTAGCAGTGCCCAATCCTGAAGAATCGAGAAGGAATGTGGGCTGTGGGCGTCAGATTTGAGTGAGCGGGACAATTTCAATAGCGCCACCCGTCGTAAGAGATCCCAACTGAAGAATTTTTGCAGTTGGGATCTCTTGCGAGGCAATGCGGATTTTACGAAAACAACACAATCAACGAACCAAAGTCACTTTACATAGCCACAGCTGTTTCTGAGCCAAATCGCGGGTAGTCAGTGTAGCCCGTAGCTCCACCGCCGTAGAAAGTTGACTTGTCGACCCTGTTCAGTGGAAGGTTTTCCTGGAACCGACGGACCAAATCTGGATTTGACAAGAACGCGGCCCCGAAGGAGATCAAATCGGCATGGCCACTTTGGATGGCTTCCTGAGCCCGTTCTTTGGTGTAACCATTATTAGCGATATAGGTTCCCTGGAAAAGCTTGCGCAGCCGGACATAGTCTATAGTCCGAGGCGCTCCCACAACATGGCCAGCGATGTCCATGCTTGTTTCCAGCACATGAAGATATCCAAGGCCATGGTTGGCTAGGCCTTCAACAATTTTTTCGAAGTGCGACTGCGGATCGGAATCTGACATGCTGTTGAATGAGTTTTCAGGCGAAAGTCTTAAACCTATTCGGTCAACTGGATAGACCTCTGCTACCGCGTCCAATATTTCGTTGAGGAAGCGCATTCGGTTTGCAACATTTCCACCATATTCGTCGCAGCGTTGGTTGGTCCCATCCCTGAGGAACTGATCAATCAAATAACCGTTTCCACCATGCACTTCGACACCATCAAAACCGGCAAGCAAGCAATTTTTAGCCGCCATGCGATATTGTTCCACGACGTCCTTGATCTCAGAAGTCTCAAGGGCACGAGGGCTCTCAAACGGTTTATACCCTTCAGCGGTGAACGCTACTCCGTCCGGCTGAAGGGCCGAAGGGGCGACGGGAAGCCCGTCGTCCGGCTGGTGGCTTCTGTGAGAAATGCGACCGCAATGTTGCAGTTGGGCGAAGATGTGCCCGCCTTGCGAGTGAACCGCGTTAACAACGCGCAGCCACCCAGCCATTTGCTCCGGCGTAAATATCCCGGGTGTGCTTGGGTAGCCGATGCCTTGATGCGACACAGGTATTGATTCCGTGATGATCAAGCCCGCAGAAGCGCGTTGCTGATAATGTTCGGCCATCATCGCCGTTGGCACGCCCTCGGGTGTCGCCCTGCTACGCGACAAGGGCGCCATTACCATACGGTTTGAAAGCTTGAGATCACCGATCTGGCCGAGGGAAAATAGATGTGAGTTCATAGCATAATCCTTATAGGTCAAATGTCCTAAAAATGCAATTAGGACGATTGTCCTATTAAGTCAAGTTACTTTTATTGATAGGTAAAATCACAATTGACAAATAGGACATATGACCTATTATATACAGATGACAATGCGACGTGGAACTTTATCCATCCAAAAGTAAGGGGCTCGTCGAAGGATTTGTTTTAACAGCCGGAGCTAGTGGGATGTTAATGCATCACCTGACTTCTTGCTGGTCGGCGATATTGTGCGGTGCGCTATTGAAAGGGCAGGACATGAACAGCTCTGAAACACGAGAGAAAATTATAACCGCTGCAGACAGGCTTTATTATGAGCGTGGTTTCGACGCTACATCCTTCGCAGATGTAGCGGAAGTTGTCGGCATCTCGCGCGGAAATTTTTACTACCACTTTAAGACAAAGGACGAGATGCTGGATGCAGTGATTGAACGCCGTATCTTGGAAAGAGCTGCAATGCTGGATGGGTGGATCGATGCTGGCCAATCCCCGAAACAATGCATCGCCAGCTTCATCCGTATCTTGCTAATGAATAACCAAAAGATTCGATCCTACGGGTGTCCTGTCGGAACGTTATTTTCAGAATTGTCGAAATTGAACCATCCCGGTGAATCTGGTGCGCGTGCACTCTATGATCTTTTTCGCGTCTGGCTGAAACGACGCTTCGAAGCGATGGGAAATAGCGATGATGCCGATTCTCTGGCCATGCATATCCTGGCGCGAAGTCAGGGCGCAGCAAGCCTCGCCAATGCTTATCCTGACGAGCCGTTCCTGGAACAGGAGGTCCAGCAAATGCTGGCCTGGCTGGACGCAATTGCGGACGGACTGCAGATCAAGACTTAGAAGGAAAATACAATGTTTATCATCACTCTCAATCTGACCGAGAAAAAAAGTAGCGCCAAAGAGTTCATGGCCGCCCACAATGATTGGATAGCCCAAGGATTCGAAGAGGGCGTATTTCTCGTCGTGGGTAGCCTTAAACCTCAGGCTGGGGGAGCAATTATAGCAATCGCGAATGACCGAGATCAATTGGCGGCGCGGGTTGCTGCTGATCCTTTCGTTCGCGAAGGCATCGTCGTACCGCATATTCAAGAAGTGGCCCCCGCTCGTACCGATGCGCGGCTTTCGTTCTTGCAAGACGCTGTTGCATGAGCGACCTGTTTGTTGGCTCCGACGGCCGGCCACGCTGTCGGTGGTGTGGTGCGGCACCTGAGTTCCTGGACTATCATGACCGCGAGTGGGGATTTCCGGTTGCCGATGATATTCGTCTGTTTGAGAAACTCTGCCTTGAGAGCTTCCAATCCGGATTGAGCTGGCGAACAATCTACAACAAGCGCGAGGGTTTCCGGGCTGCATTCGACGGATTCGATTTTAATATGGTCGCTCACTATGGAAAGGAAGACGTAGATCGCCTGCTGGCCAATGAAAATATCGTTCGGCACAAAGGTAAAATCGCTGCGGTCATCAACAATGCTGCTCGCGCTGTGGAAATGGTCGAAGCAGAAGAATCGCTTGCCGCCTTCTTCTGGCGATTTGAACCAAGTCCGGACGAGCTTGGTCCACCACAATCCCAATCGACGAGCAAAAGCTCTGTGGAACTGGCCCGTGAACTGAAAAAACGCGGTTGGAAGTTTCTAGGACCAACGACTGTTTTTGCATTCATGCAGGCAATGGGCCTCATCAATGACCACAGTGAAGGATGTGCATTGAGGCCTGACGTGGATATGGCAAGGAACAATTTCAAACGACCGAGTTAGGCAAGGGCGAAATATTTAGTTTTCTGTGTTGGAAGCTGACCAGCAATGGACATTATTCAGAAGGCACACAGCAGTATTTCGGGTAGTTTTGCATGCTCTACATACGAATACAACCGACCCCAATATTGCGCTCGAGCCAGAATTGCTCGAGGTTCAGTTTATGAAAACTGAAAAAGAAAAAATGCAGAACGGTGATCTTTACGATCCCGGCGATCCCCAACTTTGTACTGATAGGGCAACCGCGCAGCGGTTCTTGCGGACCTATAATGGCACGATCGTTGGAGACGATGACATCCGACGCCCACTGCTAATGGAGCATTTTGGCGCAATTGGTGATCGCGTAGCCATACGCGCGCCATTCTACGTTGACTATGGCTACAATATTTTCATCGAGGATGATGTCTTCATGAACTATGGCTGCGTCCTCCTCGATGTTTGTAAGATAAAGATCGGAGCAAAAACGCAAATCGGGCCCGGCGTGCAAATCTACACAGCCGACCATCCACGCGATGCTCTTGAGCGCCGTGCCGGAATCGAGTTCGGAAATCCTATCTTGATTGGTACAAATGTCTGGATAGGTGGAAACGCAATCATTCTGCCGGGCGTTTCTATCGGTGATAATGCCATCATCGGAGCTGGAAGTGTCGTAACGCGCGATGTCGCAGCGGGAACAAATGTTGCCGGCAATCCTGCGCGGGTGATCCGCTAGTGCTTTGACTCGTTTTTCTATTCTTACCGTCCGTCCGTATCTTTAGTTGATCTACCAAAACCTGTTTGTCAGCTCACACCGTTCAACTGCAGGCACTCATATCGACAGAATCCAATGTCCTCTTTCAGGAACGAGCCGACACTGTGTTGGACTGATAAGTTCCAGCACGTGTTTGCAGTCTCTGGCGAACTGGTCTCTGCAACGGATTTCCTTGTTTGACGGGAATCTACAGGGAATTTTGTAGGTTTCGTACCATTCGACCGAATTTACTGTGATCAAGGCCAGCGTTTTTGCGGGATGCGGTAGTGAATTCCCTAAGCCATTGAACAGGGAGTTAAATTCGTGAAACAGGGAAATAATCTGATCGAGCAGGGAATATCTTTATGTCTGCTTTGGGCGCAAAAGCGGATATATTCCATGCGAGTATGAATGTCGCAGCGATGTTGTGAAGAGATTGCATCTAGGCTACCCTACTATGGAGGTTGATAAAAGCGACTAGGGAGGAAGAGATGACATATGTACCTGAAAACAGGGCGATCTATGACGCAGATAGCCACATCATGGAGCTCCCCGACTTTCTGAAATCATATGCTGACCCTGGTTTGCGAGATGAAATTCCAGAAGTCAGTTATAGTGCGTCGCTTGTCACTGACGACGAAGTTTCGATTATAATGGAACAAGGCGGTCAGCATAGCGAGGATCACAAAAATTCTATGATCGCCCTGGGTGATGATTTGATCAAAACTTCCAAAGAAATTCAGGCCCTGGGTGCGTTTAACTCCTCCGATCGTTCAAAGGCGGTTGATCTTTTAGGGTTTCGCAAGCAGCTGGTATTCGCCACCCATAGCGTAGCGTTGCCCTTTCACCCAAGTTCCAAAACCGAAGCGCGACTCCGCTACGGCGCGACACGTGCGCATAACCGGCATATGGCAGATTTCTGCGGCGATGATGAACGATTGCTCGGCGTAGCGATCGCCCCTCTGGATGTTCCTGAATTGGCAATCGCAGAACTAGATTTCGCGATTGAGGCCGGACTCGACGCGGTCTGGGTTCCACATAGGGCACCCATTGGCTTCTCGTGTGGCCATGTCGATCTTGAACCATTCTGGGCTAGGCTTGCAGAGGCGGGAATTCCGTTTCTATTTCATGTCGGTGGCTCGCCGCTTCAAGCAATGAAGTCGTGGAGTAACAATGGCCGTGCAGCTGTCAAAGACTGGATGGGTGGTGGGGAGAATGTACGTACCAAAGACGCGTTCGTTCTGCACCAGGCGGTTGAAACCTTTATCAGCATGATGGTTGCCGAAGGTCTATTTGAACGCCATCCAAGTCTGCGCGGAGCAGCCGTGGAACTGGGTGCAGGTTGGGTACCGGAATTACTCCGCCGGATGGACGATTTAACCCGCATTTATAGCCGTGCAGATAAAAGCGTGCGCTTTGACCGTACACCATCGGAACAGATCACGGCACAAATGGCTTTTACCCCATTCCCACATGAAGATGTTGCCAATATGATCAATCAGTCAAAGCCTGACCTCTATTTATTCAGCAGCGACTATCCGCATGTCGAAGGTGGTCGCGATCCACTCGCGAAATTTGACGGGCATCTGGCCAACGCTGATGATGCAACCAAGGAAGCATTTTTCACAGAAAACTTTCTTCGGATTTGGCCCGAAGCCCGAGCTCATTAAGATACAGCGTCCTACTGCTCGCAGCTGGCATCGTCGATGACAGCCAAAAACCTCTCCCGAATTCTCGGTTTTTGGGATGTGTTTTTCATCGCCGTTGGACAAGTAATTGGCGCTGGCGCGGTCGCGCTGACCGGTGTTGCCATCGGAATGACCGGTCCAGGAGTATTCCTGGCCTATCTCTGTGCGTCGCTATTGGCTTTGCTGACCAACATATTGGCAATGGTTGCCGGGTCCGCCTTGCCGACTATCGGCGCTTATTATGTTTGGCCATCACGCCTTTGCGGAGGATGGATTGGGTCCGTTTCCCTGTTTCTGATATTGATGGTTTCGGTTGTCAGCATAAGCTTGTTTGGCAGCGCGTTCGGGCTATATCTGCAACCCATATTTCCAATCCTTTCCCAGAATGTCTGGGGAATGATTATGATAATTTCAATTTTTCTGATCAACTTCATGGGTCTACGGCTGGCCAGTGCCTTACAAACGACCCTGGTTTTGATCATGCTTTCCGCTTTTGCAATCTATATTGGATTTGCTGCGCCAGACATGCAGGTCACTGACCTAACGCCGATAATGCCAAATGGAGCAATGGGCTTCCTCACCGCAGTTTTCATCTTGAAATTTGCAACAACGGGTGCTTCGACAATTGTATCGCTTGGCGGAGAAATGAAAAATCCGCGTCGCGATATTCCCCTGGTTATGATCAGCGCGACGTTATTTGTAGGTCTGATATATGCGTTCATATCCTTCGCTAGCATCGCAGTTCTCCCGTGGCGGGAAATGATTGATCAACCACTGACCATCGCTGGCGAGGTTTTTCTGCCCAATTTGGCACTATCGTATTTTCTTTTGGGAGGCGCAGCGGTTGCGCTTGCGACAACCCTGAATGCTTCAATAATTCAGGTGCCGCGGAATTTCATGGTCGCGGCCTGGGATCAGTTGATTCCCGAACGGCTGGGCAAGTTGAGCAAAAACGGCGTGCCCTATAATTTGCTTGGCCTAGTTCTCGCGCTCGGTATCATTCCTCTCGCATTGGGTCTCGAAATCGGGGCCATTGCAAGAGCAGTGGGAATCATAACGGCACTGCCTACAATATTAATATTATGGTCGGTAACCCGCATCCCCGGAAAATTCCCCGATGCCTATGCGCAGGCACAGTTCAAGCTTGGGTCGTTTTGGATTTGGGTGGTCTTTATATTGTCGGCCATCAGTGTGCTGATCGGCTTGGTTATCCTCGCACAGGGACTTACCCAATCGGTTCTGTGGACGATAATATTCTGGGTTGGGATTTCTATTGCCTATTATCCTATTCGGCGAGCCTATCTGAATGGCAAAGGTGTCAATCTGGATAGATTAACAACTGACTCGGACATTTTTCAGATGAAACAAATATCACGGCCAGTACGTTAAGGCTTCTATGGAGTCCGCTACGGGCGCAAAAGCGGTCGCTGTAAGATCAGTGTTGCTGGTTAGTTTCTGATTCAATTGAAGTATGTGCGCTGGCAGTATGAGCGGGCTTATGGCCTAAATCTGTTTCGAAGGCATTGATGGTATTTAGGTCACTTTTATTTTCCCAGATCGAAACGGCTGCATGTGTAATGGCGTATTGGAATCCCCCAAGGATCCGAGTGAAGGCAGCTGTTCCGGCAAGCTTTTTGCCGCTTGATCTAACATTGTATTTCCCGTTGCAATGGGCTCCAGGGACAAAGCCAATATCGGCATCTAATCCCAGTTCACGAAGAACTGGAATCAGATAGTCAATCACCGGACGAAACAGCTCTTCTGTGTTGCAGCGTTCTATTTGCTGGGCGAAGCTGATATTTAGGATATGAGATCCGTGGACTACCGCGCTGCCACCTGAAATGCGAAGAGCCACAGGAATTGGGCAACGCCTTTTTGCTCGTTCAAAATGCGGGTTCACTTGCCAACGTTTTGGTACCACTAAACAGTTATGGTTTTGCCAGATTCTAAGAGTTGTTTCTGCGCAACCACGTTCGGACATTCGATCAAGCAGAATGCTGTCTGCGTCAATCTGGCGCTGAGTAGAGTTGATGTTCTTGTCCCAATAAGCGCCGGAGTGGCGATCTAGAAAAGATGTAATGATTCTGTTCCGAAAGGAAATTCGACTACAATCAGGCGCGACTACCTTTGCAGACTCACCCATCAATGATGCGTCCAATGCATTGACCTCGCGCGACTTCTTCTTCAGTTTGCGCCAGAATTGACAACACACCATCAGCGGGTGCGGCAATTTCGAAGCTGGTCTTTTCATACATAATTTCAACGATGATGCTTCCTGCCCCCACGCGGTCACCGTCGTCATAAAGCCAGCTGGAAATGACCGCTGGTCCATCTTCTGTATATAGATCTTCTGCAACGACGATATCAGTCATATGCGAGTTCCATCATGTCTGTGACGGCGGCGACGATCTTATCATCATTGGGCAACACAAAATTCTCCATAGCTGGCGAAAAAGGAATTGGAATGTCAGGATGAGAAATGCGTACCGGGGTGTTTTTGAGCGGTACGCCCGCTTCGCACACGCTAGCGATCACCTCGCCAGATACACCATAGCTGTGATAATCGTCATCCACTGATAGCAGGCGGCCGGTTTTTTGAACCGATTGGATAATGCTGTTGCGATCCAGTGGCGCAATAGTCCGGAGATCGATCACCTCGGCGGAGATATCCTGTTTTTCCAGTGCTGTTGCAGCAGCCAAACAATGATGCACCGTCAGACCTAGACCGACTAGTGTCACATCATCACCCTGTCTTGCAAGGGCAGCCTGGCCAATGGGAATTTCATAGTCGCTTTCAGGGACGTGGGTAATTGCTCCTTTTTCGGTACCCAGCCATCCCATGCCCTGCAGCGCCTTGTGGAACATGAAGATCACAGGGTTTTCGTCACGAATGGCTGCAAGCATAAGCCCTTTTGCGTCATGCGCATTCGATGGGATGACAACTTTCATGCCCGGTAAATGGCCAAAAGTGGCATAAAGGCACTGCGAATGTTGTCCGGCATCACCATAACCGCCGCCAACTGAGGTCATCAACACCATGGGGCAGGTAACATTTCCGCCGGAAAAATAGCTTTGTTTCGCTGCAAGATTGTAGATCGAATCCATGCAAACGCCGAAAAAGTCGACAAACATCAGTTCCACAATCGGTCGCATGCCGGCCGCTGCCATACCAACTGCCGTACCGATAAAGGCAGTTTCCGATATCGGTGTGTCGCGTACCCGTTCCGGCCCGAAGCTGTCCAGCAAACCAATAGTGTTGCCAAAAACTCCGCCAAGCTTTGCGATATCTTCTCCCATGACGATAACATCATCATTTCGTTCCATTTCCTGAGACACAGCTTCGGCCATGGCCTTTGCGATGGAAAGTTTGCGATCTGCAACTTTTGTGTTCATGCGTTGGTCCTCTCGACAAATACGCGCTCAAAGGCTTCTTCGGCATCGGGAAGGTTGGAATTCCGAGCCTGTGCAAATGCCTCTTCAACGGCATTGCGGCATTTTTCTTCGCATTCCTCTATCTGGTCTGGCGCCAATCCCGCCGCTATAAGAGTTTCACGATAAGCTGGAATTGGATCCAACGCGCGTAGACGGTCCACCTCTCCCTCTGGCCGATACCCTTCAGCATCGCCCATAAAATGGCCTTCCAGCCGAGTGGTTTCTATCTCGATCAGAGATGGGCCGCCGCCAGACCGTGCCCGCATGATCGCTTCACCAGCGGCATCATAAATTGTATCCGGATCGTTTTTTTCGATATGGATGCCGGGCATTCCATAGCCAGCAGCACGGACCGCGTTGCGCTCAACGGCTGTGCAATCCGACTTGGAAACTGATATACCATAGCTGTTATCTTCAATGACAAACACCACCGGAGCCCTCCAGACGGCAGCCAGATTCAACGCCTCATGAAAGGCACCTTGATTGGCCGCACCGTCGCCGATGAAAGAAACCGCAACATGGTCCTGCCCTCTTAATTTTGCTGCCATTGCTGCGCCAACTGCAGGCCCCATGCCTTGAGCAATAATACCCGAGCAAGCGAAGTTAACATCCGCATCGAACAAATGCATATGGCCACCGCGTCCACCGGATAATCCGCTATCTTTGCCAAAAATTTCCGCCGCCATGGCGTTCATATCGACGCCTTTGGCAATCGCTATATGATGCGGACGGTGGGTGGCGGTGACGGTATCTTCTCCGCGCAAATGAATGCAGACGCCTGCTGCGCACGGTTCTTGCCCGTCTGACAAATGCATTTCGCCCGGGATTGGACCTTTGGCCATGTTAAACAGCGGCTGCTTGCCTTCCAGATATGCCGTCTTCGTGGCCGCTTCGAAACAGCGGCTTGTAAACATCATCTCATACATTCTTATACGATGCTGCTGATTATCATGTGCCTCCGTCATTGCGCAGTCCACCCACCGTCAATCACCAGCTCACTTCCGGTTACAAAGTTTGACTCATCCGACGCGAGATAGACCGCACCCATTGCAACATCGGCCGTCGCACCAATGCGCTTGACTGGCGTCATATTGGCAAGGTCGCTCCACGGGTCATCAACGCCCAGCAGGCCGTTTTCGACCCACATATTAACTGCCTCTTCCAGCATCGTAGTGCGGATGCAGCCTGGGTGGATAGTGTTCGCCCTGATAGGTTTTTCATGCGCCGCCCATTCAATGGCCAGGCTTTTACTCAAATGGCGAACCGCGGCTTTGGATGTGTTATACGCGATTTGGTTGGGTAGGCCGACCAATCCTGCGATAGAGGACATACTGATCACTGATGCCGGACGAGGAGATGAAGACCCTGCGATCAACAATTCCTCCAGCAATTTACAGCCCAGAAAGATACTATCAACGTTGATAGACATCACTCGGCGCCATTCGTCCAGTGAAGCCTCCTGAAGAGGTTTCAGCAATTCGACACCGGCATTGTTGACGAGAATATCCAACCGACCATCACGCTTTGCAATCGCCTGCTTGGCTTGGCTCCAATCATCACTGCTGGTTACGTCTAACCTCAGTGTTCGGCCATCATCGCTTGTCTGCGGCTCGACATCACTCAGCCAGACTTTTGCACCTTCATTGATAAAAGCAGCGACGATTGCGGATCCAATCCCACCGGCAGAGCCTGTAATAAGTGCAATTTTTCCCTCTAGTCTTCCCGACGCCATGCTTTCTCCCCTTCATCTTTGTGAAGAAGGTTAGCCTGAATAAAATATGAGAGCTTGTCCTGAGGTGTATCTATTCTTGTATATCAGGGAACGCAGGATCAACTGAGCCGCAAGTTATGCGCCTGGTTGCGATAAGCACGCGGGCTCATACTAAATTCCTGTTTGAATACCCGGCTAAAATGGGAGGAATCCTTGAAGCCATTTTTCATTGCAATTTGCGTTATCGACAACCCGTCCAGATACGGTGTTTCCATATCGGAACGGCTGCGAAATAGCCGGCTGCGCTTAATCCAGTCAGACACTGTCATATCAAATTGATTGAACAGGCGGTGCAAATAACGCGGGCTGAAACAGAAGGCAGCCGCAATATTTTGCGGCCCAAGATCAGGCTCGCCCAAGTTTTCGATAATATGTTCCTGAACACGGGTCAGCAGCGCCCGGCGAAACGCAGTTCCCCCAATTTTCTCTTCGCTTGGTCGAAAGGCCGCAGCCATTAAATCCACCGTTGCGCGCAGAATAGCTGGGCGATCTTGAGTATCAATCGTATCGATCGTGTCATGTAATTGCCGAAGGTGGGATAGCAATAAGGCCCCCGTACCCTCATTACCGTCCACATTCAAACCACATAAGTCCTCAATGCCGGGTAACGATTGCAGCGCAACTTCATGCGGTATCAAAAGAGAAAATTGATGGAATTGACTGTGAGTACCAAAAAATGCGGGGCGGGTGCTATCCCACAAGGCGATTGATCCCGCGGCTGCTTTGGATTCATTCGGACCTTGTCGCAATACCCCGTCACCAGCTTCCAGATAAAGTAGACAAAAATAGTGATGATCCGATTGGCGGATATCGCTAATCGTCCTATTTCCGGTCAATGGATCTGCGGCAAGTTCCGTAAAGACAAAGTCATTGACCGTGTGACGTCTCACTTCGGCAGTATAGTGGTCATCGTTGGAATTCTTCAGATCCCAATGCGAATGAGTGCGGTCCAAAACTTGTTGGAACGCCCGAAACTGCGACATTCTCGGGACCATTTTTGTGTCCCAAATTTCTGTTTTTTGTACGTCCAATGCTCTCTCCTATCCGCCAAAATAGGGGACTATTCGCAAAAGTCAAAGTGAGGAGACCCGCTGTCACACAGGAACAATTTTTTAGACCCTTACGGACTAGATTATGCTTTAATCTACTGAATTAAAAGCATTTTATATATCACCTCGGTTTCTAACCAGTTCTCCCAGAGACTTTAGATTGGTCCGCAAAGGACAAGTTTGCTGCCACCACCTTGCTTTAGAAAAAAGCATAGGCGGCTGAACAAATAATAATAGTCGCTCGGGAGGATTACGATGAAAAAATACACAGCAACTTGGGTTATAGCGGTCGCGCTTTGTCAGGCCACACCTAGCTTCGCACAGAATGATTCGCGGGCCGCGGCAGAAGAAGAGGGTGAATCGGAGAGCGGAGTTCCCGTGATCGTTGTGACTGCACAACGCCGCGAGCAAAGCCTTAATGATGTTCCAATTTCGATTTCAGTGTTGGATGCAAAACAGATCACTGCAGCCGGTTTTTCAAACAGCCTTTCGATCGGCGATTATGTACCAAATGTCGAATTCAAAACTTTCGCCGGCGTTCCCAACATCTTCATACGTGGGGTAGGCAATAACGATTTTAACTCATCTTCGGTTGGTCCGATCAGCATTTATCGGGACGATGTGGTGGTGGCATCCACCGGCGGCCAAGCTTTTGCCCTGTTCGATCTGGAGCGGATAGAGGTCCTGCGCGGTCCACAGGGAACGTTATTTGGTAAGAACACCACAGGCGGTGCCATTCAATATATATCCCGGCAACCCGGTGACGAATTTGAAGGCTATGCAAAGGTGGGATATGGCCGGTTTGATCTTGTCGAAGCTGAAGGTGCGGCAACAATTCCCTTTGGTGATGGTCTCAGTATGCGCTTTTCCGGCCTATTGCGCCGGCGCGACGGGGAACGGCTCAACCTTGCCACCGGCGAGGACGCTGTGAACATCGATGAATCGGCAATCCGTACGATATTGCGCTACAATCCGGATAGCGCCGTCGATATCCGGCTGAGCGGCGGATATGGCCGGGACCGGAGCGATTATCATCAACCAAAACCATTAGGAACCATCAATGGGGCCGATGCATTTGGCTATAGCGATCCTGCACCGGACGATATCCGAATATTGAATTTTGATGGTGCCAGCAGAACATTCTCAGACAATTACTGGGTTAGCCTCAACGCGTCTTTCGAACTTGGCGATGATCTGACTCTGCGATCTATTACCGGATATGATGAGGCTGAGGTCGACAATCGCCTCGACGTTGATGGCAGCCCATTACGGCTCGACCAGATCGCATTTTTGACAGAGACGGATCAATTCTCGCAGGAGCTGCAACTGCTCTTTGAGGGTAACGGTTTTAACGCGCTACTGGGTGCATATTATTTCCAAGAAAGCTTGGTTTCGCACAGTGAAACCGATGCTGTGGGAGAGGTTCCTTTTGGTTCCGGTGCCATCCCCCTCATCACCGACTCAGCTCGTGACAATGAAAGTGTTTCCATATTTGGCCAGACCACTTTTGATGTAACCGATCGGCTGTCACTGACGGGCGGACTACGCTATACATGGGATGAAGTCACAGCGGAACATCGCGGTTTTCTTGTACCCAATTTCTTTGATCCCGCTACTCCCAACGGGCCGGAAATTGATCTTGTGCCTTTTGGCCAGTTTAACGATACCTTCAAAGCTTTCTCTTGGCGGGTGGCGGCGGATTACAATTTCAGTGATGAAATTTTGGGTTTCGCTACCGTCAACCGTGGATTCAAATCCGGCGGGTTTAATATCGGCCTAATTACCTCACTCGCTGAAAGGACGCAGGTGGAGCCCGAATTTCTGACTGCCTATGAACTGGGTGTAAAGGCTACACTATTTGACCGGCGAGCGCAGTTGAACATCAGCGCCTTCTATTATGATTATACGGACCTTCAGGTTTTGAGTGTTAATCAGCAGGCGGGAACGGTTCCAACGCTGGGGTTGGACAATGCCGCTGATGCGGAAATTATGGGCTTGGAATTCGAACTCTTTACCAGGCCAACCGATACGCTGGATTTTGGTTTGAATTTCGGTATTCTTGATGCAACCTTCCAAAACTATCGGTCCGGTGCGATCGATCCAGCCACCGGTCAACCACGCGATTTTTCAGGAAACCGGCTGCCTGGTGCTCCCAAATTCACATTGTCGACATTTGTTCAAAACACATTTCCCGTAAATGATGATTTGGATTTCACTCTGCGGGCTGAATATAATTACACTGGGAAGAAATTCTACAGCAACTCTGAAGAGGACGTGTTGAGTAGCCGCGAAGGCTATGGTTTGGTCAATTTGCGCGCGTCACTGAATTCCACTGATGACGCATGGCAGATCTCCGCTTGGGCTCGGAATGTATTTGGCAAAGACTATCTTGTCGATGCAACCGATCTGCGCGATTTTGGGTTCATTCCGCTCTACTATGGTGAGCGGGGGACTTGGGGCTTCGACGTTACATTCCGTTTCTAAACAAAATATCGAAAAGGACAGGTTTGATGTCATCTGCAGAATTAATAGTCGATCCAGAAACCCAAACATGGACTCCCTTCTCGGAAGGCATCGACTTGAAATTGTTGAATGCCAGTTCCGAAACTGGGCGCTGGACCATTATGCTGCGGTGTCAGGCGGGCAGTAGCTTTGCCAAGCATCAGCATTTTGGGGCCGGCGAATATTACGTGATCAAGGGGCATATGGAATATCGCACCGATGTCGCGAAAACTGGCTACTACGGCTATGAGCCACTTGGTGCGGTGCACGAGTTGACAGAATTTATCGACTATACCGAACTGCTTTTCACCAACCACGGTCCGATCGCTTTTCTGGACGATGAGGACAATGTTATTTTTCTTTTGGACAACAGCTATCTAGAAAAACTCACGGTTGACGCATGATGGATAATGGTACGCCGAAATGTCCGCTTTCGGGATGAAGCGGTCATGGCGCTGGTGTCCGCTTTGGGCGCAAAAGCGGATGTTGGAATAGCAACATCACACTCGATCAGCGGCTCAGTTTATAGTCTGATCATCAAGGAAAAGGTCGGTTCATCAGCGAACTTGATCAAAATTTCTATCGCGCATTGTAACCTAGTGGCCGGTTCCGGCGAAACTTAGGTATCTTGGGAGATGCCAAATGAAGTTAAGGGACCTGGAATATATTGCCGCCATTGATCGGCACCTCAATTTCGGTAGGGCTGCGGAAGCCTGCAATGTTTCGCAGCCAGCACTGTCAGCACAGGTCAAAAAGCTTGAGGAACGGTTGGGCGTAGAAATTTTTGCACGCACCAACCATAAGGTAATGGCGACGGAAGCGGGGCACCGGATAATCGAAACTGCCAGGGACATGCTGAAATCCGCGCGACAGATCAGAGATTATGCTGCAGAATATAGGGACCCGATATCTGTTCCGCTGAAAATCGGTATCTTCCCGACACTGGCGCCCTTTATCGTGCCCTATGTAGCAGGAACCGTGAAAAACCTGAGCAAGGAAATGAAAATGATTTTCCGGGAAGCGCCCACCAAACAACTGATATCCGAACTGGAAAACCGCCGCGTTGACATTGCAATGGTGAGCGGCCCGGTTGATCATCCCTCAGCCAATTTCACACCGGTATTTCGGGAGGATTTGTTGCTGGCGGTATGCAAAAATCATCGGCTGGCCAACCGAAACCGGATAGCGTCAGCAGAAATCCCGATCGAAGAACTGGTGCTGCTGGACGAGGATCACTGCCTGCGCGAGGATACCTTGCGACTGTGCGATAGCAAGAATGTCGGCATTGATATGCCCGAGGATCTGGCGGCCACAAGCCTGCTGACGGCAACACATTATATCACCCAGGGATTTGGGTCGACTTTGGTCCCGGCGCTGGCCAGAAACTTTCTGGGTGCGGCCAATCCCGATGTAAACATGGTGGCCATTGATGATTCGGGCTATGGCCGGACCATCGGTTTCCTGTCCCGGAAAGGATGTCCGCGCGAGCATATTCTTTTTGCATTATGTGATAAAATTCGTACCGACCCACCTCCTGGAGTGGCGCCAGTCATGTGAAATGACGCCCGACCCATAATTGCAAAAAACGCTGTTTCAGCCTGTCCGGGTTCCGGACGGGCTTTTCGTATTTATCTAATTTAATCAGATATTTATGTGATAAAATTTGCTTATGATGGTCATCAATAGCTTATATTATACAAGCTGAATTCATCCGCATATCACACCGCTCCAGAAGGTACGGCGCTCAGAACTTGCCGTGCCGCGGGAATGTTTCCCGCAAACAGGAAGGTGTAAGAATAATGACGAATTTCCCCCTTGGTTCGACTCGCTCCGTGTCGAAGAAACTGCTTGTGGCTTCGTCCACAATTGCCATGCTGGCATCTGCGCAAGCGCATGCACAGCAAATCATTAATGATGGTGATAATATCACTGTCACCAGTGCGGCCGATGGCGAGACCATCAGCGCGGCCGCCGGTGTCACCAGCACCGTTGATGGTGCCCCCGTTGTGGTCGTCAACAATAATGACGTGACCCTGGATAATGCCGGCACCTTGCGGACCACCGGTGTAACCCAGACGGTTCAGGTGAATGCAGGCACAACGGGTGCCATCATAAACAATGCTGCGACAGGCGTGCTTGAAGCTGGTTCGCGCGTTGTCAATTTCGATGGCACAGATGCAGTGTTGAACAATGATGGTATCATTCGCGGTACTGGCAGTCAGCGCAACGGAGCCGTTTATGGCAACCGGACATCCAACAATATCGCGATCAATAACAATGCAACCGGGTTGATCGACGCTGGTGTGGAAGGTGCCGGAATAGCAATTGAAGTTGGCGGCGGCGGTGCTCCCCGCAGTGGTTCCATAGTCAATGCCGGTACGGTTCAAGGGCGAGGACAGGCAGCACCAACCGGCGGCACAGCCGGTGATGGCCTGCGTTTCTTTGGACCCGGATTGGCCCCTGCCTATGTCTATAATGGCAATATCACCAATAGCGGTACAATCGCGTCCGAATCGACACAAGGCACGGTTGCCGGTATTCGCTTTGCCAACCGGATCGGATTTCTGGGCGTTCTGGAAAATCAGGCTGGGGGCACCATCTCCGGTGCACAAAATGGCCTTTATTTCGGTAATGACGCCGACCATAGCGGCGGCGTGGTCAACAATGCCGGGACGATCTCTTCCGACAGCCGCGCGTTGAACATTGATGGCACTGGCCTGGTTGTCAACAACCTCGCTGATGGACAGATCATCGGCACCAACAATCAGCGCAATGGTGCCGTCTATGCAGACAGCACGGCGCAGGATTTTGTCCTGAATAATGATGGCGTCATTGATGCCGGTTCCGGTAATCAGGGTGCAGGTTTTTCGGTCGAACTGAGTGAAGCTGGTAACGCCTTCACGATCAATAACACTGGCACCGTGCAAGGCCGCGGCAATGCTGGCGCTGGTGTTGCGGCCGCTGGCGACGGGCTGCGCTTTGAGCGGGCGCGTAACGCAGGCGTTCTGGATGGTACGTCAACGGGTCTGTTTACGGGCAATATTACCAATAGCGGCACCATCAACAGTGAAGCCGCCAATGGCACGGTCGGCGGTATCCGTTTTGTGAACGGTGTATCCTTCTCTGGTACGATCGAAAATCAGGCCGGTGGCACCATCTCTGGTGCGCAAAATGGCCTCTATTTCGGCAATGCAACGCCAGCGGGCGGTGGTGACTTTACTGGCGCTGTCGTCAACAACGCGGGCATTATTTCATCCGACAGCAGGGCACTGAATATTGATGGCACCGGCTTGGTGATCAACAACCTTTCCGGCGGCCAAATCCTGGGCACCGGTAATCAGCGCAACGGCACCGTCTATGCAGACAGCACGGCGCAGGATTTTGTCCTGAACAACGATGGTACAATCGATGCCGGATCGGCCAATGAAGGTGCCGGGTTCTCAGTGGAACTCAGCGAAGCAGGCAATGCCTTCACGATCAATAATACTGGCACCGTAAAAGGTCGCGGTCAGGCATCTGCCGGTGCAGCCGCTGCTGGTGACGGCCTGCGTTTTGAACGCGCACGGGTTGCCGGACTGCTGGACGGTTCGACAACTGGACTCTTTACCGGTGATATTGTGAACTCGGGCGTGATTAACTCCGAAAGCACGCAGGGTACCGCGGCCGGTATCCGTTTTGTGAACGGCGTATCCTTTTCAGGCACGATCGACAACCAGGCTGGTGGCACCATCTCCGGTGCGCAAAATGGCCTCTATTTCGGCAATGCAACGCCAGCGGGCGGTGGTGATTTCACCGGTGCTATTGTCAACAACGCGGGCATTATTTCATCCGACAGCAGGGCACTGAATATTGATGGCACCGGCTTGGTGATCAACAACCTTTCCGGCGGCCAAATCCTGGGCACAGGCAATCAGCGCAACGGTACTGTCTATGCAGACAGCACGGCGCAGGATTTCGTCCTGAACAATGATGGTACAATCGATGCCGGCGCCGCCAATCAAGGCGCTGGGTTCTCAGTAGAACTGTCTGCCGCCGGAAACGCGTTTGAGATTGATAATAGCGGAACCGTTCAAGGTCGCGGCACGGCCGCTGCTGGTCTGGCTGCCGCAGGTGATGGCCTTCGTTTTGAACGGGCGCGCAATGCGGGCGTTCTCGACGGCACATCGACGGGTCTGTTTACCGGCAATATCTCCAATAGTGGTCTGATCGACAGTGAAGGTGACAGCGGCACGACTGCTGGTATCCGCTTCGTGAATGGCGTCAGCTTCAATGGTACTATCACAAATGCCGCTGGTGCGACCATTTCCGGTGTCCAGAACGGTTTGTATTTCGGCAATGCTACACCGGCGGGTGGCGGTGATTTCACCGGCGCTGTCGTCAACAATGCCGGAACCATCTCGTCAGGCAGCCGCGCGCTGAATATTGATGGCACTGGATTGGTGGTCAACAATAGCGGCACCATCATCGGTACCGGAGCGCAGCGTAACGGCACTGTCTATGCAGATGGCACGGCCAATAATTTTGCGCTGAACAACAGCGGTACGATTGATGCCGGTGTGGCCGGCTCCGGCGTGTCTTTCCAGCTCGGAACAGCGGATGGTGACGTACGCAGCTTTACGCTGATCAATGATGGCACGATTGCCGGTCGCGGCGATGCGCAGCCTTCAGGGGCCTCCGCCGGACTGCGCCTGTTCAATGGTGCCGGAGCAGGAACCACGGTAACGGTGGCAGATGATATCGTGAATAACGGTGCCATCTCTTCTGAAACCGGTCCTGCACTGCTCATCGAGAATATCGCCTTTACCGGAGATTTCATCAGTAATGGCAGCCTGACAGGTCCGGTCGCTGTTGATGCATCGTCTGCGCTTTCTGGTTTGAACTTTGTTCAAAATGGCGGCGCTATCACGGGCGACTTCATCGGCTCGGTGCAAGCGGATAGCCTGTCCTTTGCCGGTGGAACCAGCGTTTTGGCCGGTGATGTTACCGGAAATGTTGCGGTTGATGTGGCGCCACCAAGCACGGTGACGATTTCAGGCGCAAGAAGCCTGGAAGGTTCCCTTTCCGTTGACGGTACATTGGCCTTCGACCTGGGCACGGACAGTCTTGCGGTAGATGGTGATACCAGCTTCGCTGCAGGCAGCATCGTGAACATCTCCACCAATCAGACATCTGCAGGACTGTCACTGGATGCTCCGATCAATGTTCTGACCGAAACGGGTACGTTCACGGACAATGGTGTTACAGTGAATGTTATCGATGATGATTTCCTGATCGACTATCAGGTCGACCTGGGATCAATAACGGTGACACCAACCGCCGTAGACCTTGGCAATGTGTCTGCTGATGCAAATATCTCGGGCTTTGGGTCTGCCATCACATCGGCTGTATCCAACGGCCGCCTGCCGGATGCTGTTTTTGACGGGTTGAATGCCGCCACCAGCACAGCGGAATTCGAGGCAACGGCTCTTACTCTTCTGCCCGCGATTAATGACGGTGTGGCCAGAGAGATTTTCGAGACACAGCGTTTCGCTAGCAGCTTGCTGACCAATCGTTTGTCAGGTGATGAGACGGGTATCTGGGGTCAGATATTCTATCGCAACGCAGACCGCGATGCCGATAGTCTCAGCGCTCTCGGCTATGATGCTGATACCATCGGCTTCACTCTCGGTCTCGACAAGAGCATTGGCGAAACTGCAAAAGTAGGCATTCTGCTGAACTATGCTGATATCGACATAGATGCCAACGGTCTGGCCGGCGCACAAACTGATGTGAACAGCTATCAGATATCTGCTTATGCAGGCCTCGATTTCGGTGCGGCCTTCGTCAATGCAGAGCTGGGCTATTCTTTCAACGATGTTGAAAGCAGCCGCACGGCTGTAGGTGCACTGGTTACCGGTGAATCCGATGCAGATGGCGTGATAGCCAGCCTGTCGACCGGTTATCGGCTGGAAACAGG